>DASWVO010000093.1:0-13014 GCA_036406235.1 Opitutaceae bacterium | reverse complement strand
CTCCCCCTTCGACTCACCTCAACCACTCATCAAAATGACACCGCAACAGAAAGTACTCGTGCAGACCTCGTGGGAAAAAGTCGTTCCCATCGCCGACACCGCCGCGACCCTCTTCTACGGCCGCCTCTTCGAGCTCGATCCGGCGCTCAAACCGCTCTTCACCTCCGACATCACGGAGCAGGGCAAGAAGCTCATGCAAATGATTACGCTCGCCGTGCGCGGCCTCGACAACCTCGAGCAACTCGTGCCCGCCGTGCAACAGCTCGGCCGTCGCCACGTCGGCTACGGCGTGAAGGACGAGCACTACGCCACGGTCGCCGCCGCGCTCCTCTGGACGCTCGAGAAAGGTCTCGGCGACGCCTTCACCGCCGAGGTGAAGGAGGCGTGGGTGGTCGTTTACACGATCCTCGCCGACACGATGAAAGGCGCCGCCGCCCAGTCGGCGGCTTGAGCGGCGCCGAGGAGAGGCTGCACTCTTGCCGCCCTTGGTTCGCCTGCTGGTCAAAAACGACCGCGTCTGCCGTCGACGGTCTGGCCTAAGTTCTCCCGAGCCATCGCATTCGCTCATCCCAGGCTCCTCGCCGGCGGCGTTCAAGCCGCTGCCGTCGAGGGGCCTTTTTGCGTGAATGAGCAGGATTAATCGATCGGACCAAAACAATTCACGGTTCAGATAATCCCGCCGGGCCCTGCTGGCGTGAGCACTGCTAATCGACGGAGGCTCACGCATGAATTTCGCTCAGCTAAAAAAATCCGGTCACTGGCCCACGCTGCTCACGTCGTTCCTGTATTTTGACGTGAGTTTCATGGTGTGGACGATTCTCGGCGCCTTGGGTGCGATGATTGCGCCGGCGCTCGGGCTCAACGCGCAGCAGAAGTTTCTCATGGTCTCGACGCCGATCCTGGCGGGCGCGTTCCTGCGGATCGTGCTGAGCCTGCTGGTCGATCGTATTGGAACCAAGACTACCGGCCTCGTCGCGCAACTCGTGGTGATGGCGGGCCTCGCGGTGGCGTGGCAGGCGGGACTTTCCTCGCTCGGCCAGGCGCTCGCCCTGGGCGTCGTGCTCGGCGTCGCCGGCGCGAGCTTCGCCGTGGCGCTGCCGCAGTCGGGCCGCTGGTATCCGCCGCACATGCAAGGCGTGGTCCTCGGACTCGCGGGTGCGGGCAACGTCGGTGTGGTGATCGATCACCTGCTCGCGCCGCGCATCGCCGCGGCGTATGGCTGGCAGGCGGTGTTCGGCGCCGCCCTCCTTCCGCTGGCGCTGGTTTTCGTGCTTTACGCCGTCTTCTCGAAGGAGCCGCCGGGCCAGTTCAAAAAGAAAAAACTCTCCGACTACCTGCATCTGCTGCGCGAGCGCGACGCGCACTGGTTCTGCTTCTTCTACACGATCAGCTTCGGCGGCTTCGTAGGACTTGCGACCGCGTTTGCGATCTACTTCCGCGACGAATTCGGCCTGGCGCCGGTGCAGGCGGGAGAGTTTGCGGCCTTCTGCACGCTCGTCGGCGCGCTCGGGCGGCCCGCGGGCGGCGCGCTGGCCGATCGTCTCGGAGGCATCCGCGCGCTCGGCGTCTTTTATTCGGTCGCGCTCGTGGCGCTGATCGCCTCCGCGCTCTCCCAGAATCTCTGGATGTGTGGCGCGGCCTTCTTTGTCGCTTCCGGTGCCTTCGGCATGTGCAACGGCTCGGTCTTCCAGCTCCTGCCGCAGCGCTTCGCCAAGGACATCAGCGTGATGACCGGCCTGGTGGGCTGCGGCGGCGGCGTGGGCGGCTTTCTCCTGGGCATGCTGTTCGGCTCGTCGAAGGAGCACACCGGCAGCTACGTCACCGGCATCCTGCTCTTCGCCGGGCTGTGCGGCATCGCGCTCCTCGGCCTCAAGCTCGTGAAAACCCGCTGGCGCACCACCTGGGGCGCCGTCGCCGCGGCGCGGATCTGAGCGAGGGGACACCCTTTCGGAAGTTCCGCTCACCATTCTGTCGCGGAGCGACATCCGAGAATAGCCGTGGGTTTCAACCCACGGAAGCGGGACAAGCCACACCCGTGGGCTGAAGCCCGCGGCTACGCTCGCCGTCTCGCCACGCGAGGCACGGAGGGCGCCGTCGCTCGAAGGGAAGGCGCCCTGCCTTTCTGCATGGCATCACTCCAGGCCGTTGCGGCGGATGACGCCGGCGAACCAGTGCGCGGAGTTTTTGGGCGTGCGCTTGCCGGTGGCGAAGTCGACATGGTGCAGGCCAAAGCGGCGCGTGTAGCCGAGCGCCCATTCGAAGTTGTCCATGAGCGACCACGCGAAATAGCCGCGCAGGTCGACGCCGTCGGCGATCGCGCCGTGGCAGGCGTCGATGTATCCGTGATAAAATGACACGCGGCGCTCGTCGGCCACGGCGGCCTGCACGTCGTCCTCGCCGGGCCAGGCGCTGCCGTTTTCGGTGATCACGATCGGCGGGCGGCCGTAGCGGTCGGCGATCCAGTTGAGCAGTTTGCGGCAGCCCCAGGGGACGACGTTCCAGTCCATGTGCGTCTTCACCCAGGACGGATCGTCGGTCAGCACGACCTGCTGGTCCTCGAAGATGCCGCCGTTGCCCTTCACGTCGCTCGGGCCGCCGGCGGACGCGTCGGGTTCGGAGGCGAGCATCGTCGTGTAGTGGTTGAGTCCGAAGAAGTCGCTCGAGCCGAGGATGGCGGCGCGATCTTCGGCGGAGAATTTCGGGAGGCGGTCGCCGACGCGGGCGCGCATCGAGTCGGGATAATCGCCGCGGTAAACCGGGTCGGCGAACCAGCCGAGGAAGAACTCGAGGGCGCGCTCGGCCGCGGCCCGGTCGGCCGGCGAGTTGGTCTTCGGCTCGCGCCAGTCGCAGTTGTTGGTGAGACCGATCTGGCCTTTCTGCGTGGCCTGATACTTGGCGCGGTAGAGCGCGACGATCTTGCCGTGGGCGCGGAGGAGATTGTGCGCGGCGAGGTAGGGTTCGCTCGTGCTGCGACGGCCGGGCGCAAAGTAGGCGAGGCCGTGGCCGAGCACGGCGCTGCACCACGGCTCGTTGAGCGTGATCCAGTGCTTCACGCGATCGCCGAAGCGCGCGAAACAGATGTCGGCGTAGTGCGCAAAATGATCGGCGATCTCGGGATTGAGCAGGCCGTCGACTTCCATCTGCAGGGCGAGGGGCAGATCCCAGTGAAAGAGCGTGACCCACGGCGTGATGCCGTGGGCGAGCAGGCGGTCGATCAGCCGGTCGTAGAACGCCAGGCCGGCCTTGTTGACCTCGCCGCGGCCCTGCGGGAGCACGCGCGGCCACGCGATCGAGAAGCGGTAGGCCTGCAAGCCCATCGCCTTCATCAGCGTGACGTCCTCCTCGACCCGGTGATAGTGGTCGCACGCGACATCGCCGTTGTGCCCACCGAACGTTTTTCCGGGCGTGTGGGCGAACGCGTCCCAAATGCTCAGCCCGCGGCCGTCAGTCTGCCAGGCGCCCTCGATCTGATAGGCGGCCGTCGCCGCCCCCCACACAAAACCGGACGGAAAGGTCTTCATCGCGGTCGAGTCCGACGGATCCTGCGCGTGGCGGCAACGCTGGGAAAATAAGACGGCGCCCGCGTCGAGTTGAGATTGGTTGCGGCCCTTCGTCGATCAGACCGTGAAGGTCTTGAACGACGCGTGCGCCCAGAGCGGCTGTTTGGCCTCGGTGGCGAGTTCGTTGAAGGCGTCGATTTCCGCTTTGGTGAAAAGCAGGCCGCCGGCGGCCGCGGTCTTCTGCGCCCAGCCCGCTTCGAGCTGGCCGGGGAGCATGCACTTCTCGTTGCCGTGGCCGAGCACGTCCTGAATCACCGCCTTGACGTTTTCCTTCTGGCTGCGGCCCTTGGCGAAGGCGCCGCCGCTGATCGCGTCGGGATGGATGACCTGGAAGAAGAAGCAGCAGGTGCCCTTGTCGCCCTCGGCCTGGTCCCAGCGATTGCGGATCGTGGGGATCGAGCCGCCGATGAAGCCGGCGACGATTTCATTGATGAGCGAAAGGCCGTAGCCCTTGTGCGCGCCGAAGGGCATCAGGAACTTCGCCTTTTTCGGATCGGTCGTCATGGCGCCGTTCTCGTCCACGGCGGCGTCGGGCGGGAGGTTCTTGCCCTCGCGCGCGAGCTGCTGCACGCGACCCATGGCGACGACCGACGTCGCCCAGTCGATCACGATCGGGTAACCAACCGCTTCGGTCGTCGGGAAACCCCACGAGTGGGGATTGGTGCCGAGGGTGGGGAACTTGCCGCCGAACGGCACGACCTCCGCGAGTGCGGCGGTGCAGTTGGTGTAGGCGATGTAGCCCTTGCGCGCGGCGTCCATCACGTAACCGCCGCCCCACAGGTAGTGGAAGGCGTTGTCGACGGAGACGGTGCCCACGCCGTATTTGTCGGCGAGGCGGACGGCCTCGGCCATCGCGCGGTAGGCGGTGGACTGGCCGAGCTTCTTGTTGGCGTTCCAGATCTTCGCAGCCTCGAACTTCGAGGGCTTTTCCTCGATCTGCGCGCCGGGCACGCAGCCCTTCGAGCCGGAGCCGAAGAGATGATCGAGGTGCAGGGCCTTGATGCCGTTGTGCGTGCGGATGCCGTGGCGGGATGCCTCGGCGCAGAAGCGTGCGCCCTCGGCGGCCTCGTCGGCCAGGTAACCACGATGTTGATACGCGGCGGCGACCAGGGCGTTGTGTTGGGCTTCGGGAACGACGTAATAGGTCTCGGGCATGGGAAAGTTGGGCGTTGAGGGTGTTCAGGGGCGGGACTTGCCGCTTGCGCGACGTTGGATTTTCCGGCGTGTCGCTTCGCTCGGCAGAGAGTTGAGAGCAGCCAGCGAGAGGGGGCCAACGTGTTCGGTCTCTCAACTCTCAGCTCTCAACTTGTGGGGACGTCAGCCCACACGCACCACCGGCACCTCGGGGTTGACCTGGGCGATGGGCTTTTCGCCCTTCATCGCGAGCAGCAGGTTTTGCACGGAGGTGGTGGCCTGGCGAACCACGCTCTCGAACGTGCGCGAGCCGATGTGCGGGGTGATCACGCAGTTGGGCAGCTTCAGCAGCGGGTGGTCGGGCGGCGGCGGCTCCTCGTCGAGCACGTCGGCGCCATAGCCGCCAACCTGACCCGACTTGAGCGCCTCAACCATGTCGGCGGTGTTGACGATTTCGCCGCGGGCGCAGTTGAGGATGATCACGCCCTTCTTCATTTCCCCAAAACTCTTTGCGCTGATCATGTCGCGCGTCTCGGGCGTGAGGTTGGTGTGCAGGGAAATGTAGTCGGACGCGGCGTAGATCTCGTCGAGGGTCGCGGCGCGCTTCACGCCGTGCTGGGCGGCGAACTTCTCGTCCCAATAGACGTCGTAGCCCACCGGCACCATGCCGAAGGCGCGGGCGCGAATGGCGACCTCCTTGCCGATGCGGCCGAGCCCGACGATGCCGATCGTCTTGCCGAGCAGCTCGTGGCCGGTCTTGCGCTTCCACTCGCCCTTGCGGGTGGCGTCGACGCTGAAGGCGAAATTTTTCTCGAGGGCGAGCAGCAGCAGGAAGGTGTGCTCGGCGACGGTCGTGTGGTTCACGCCGGGGGTGAAGAGCACGGGAATTTTCGACTCGGTGGCGAACTTCACGTCGATCTTGTCGACGCCGATGCCGTATTTGCTGATGATCCGCAGACGCGGTAGTGATTTTTCAATGACGGCGCGCGTGATGGCGTCGTCGCCGCACAGGAAGGCATCGAATCCGCCGGCGAGCTCGAGCATGCGCGACTCGGGCAGCGGGCCGCGCTCGCGGACGATTTCGTAGCCGGCCTGGGCGAGCAGTTCGTGGTGCGCGCCGGGCGTATCCTGGAACGAGGTGGTGGTAAGGAGAATGCGATACATGGGTGCGGGGAACAGGGAGCCGCAGCGTGCAAAACCCGCGACCCGCGCGCAACGACGGGGCCGGTGACCGTTAAGCACCGCGGGTGGGGCGGATGTTTGTGACCAGCCTTCTGCTTCGATCTTTCTTTTCAGTCTTTATCTTTCTCTCTCCGGGGCAATCGCTCCTCCGCTCGCACGGATGGAGAAAGAGTTGGGGCGGGCGGGCCGCCCGCGCTCCCAGCCTCACCGCACGGTGCGCAACTGCACGCTGTCGACGAGGCGGTCGTGCGAGAGGATGTCGGTGGCGACGATCAGCTTATCGCCGGGCTTCACGCGGCCCTCGCGCACGAGGAGGCTGATCGCCTGCTCGATCGTGTCGTTCGGATCGGAGGTGAGCGGCATGAGCCAGGGCTCGACCGCGCGCAGCAGCCGCAGCTGGCGCAGCGTCTCGATCGAGTTGGTCATCGCGAAGATGGGCGCGCAGGCCGGACGCAGCGCGGCGAGGCCCGCGGCCATGAAGCCCTGGCGCGTGAAGGTGAGCAGCGCGCTGCCGGCGACCTCGTTGGCGAGGACGACGGCGGACTGGAGGAGCTTGATCTTGTCGCCCCGGAGGTGAGCCGGCTCAACGAAGCCGAACGGGCCCTCCTCCTCGATGCGCCGCGCGATCTTGTCGAGGATGTGCACGCACTCGATCGGATAGCGGCCGACGGTCGTCTCGCCGGAAAGCATCACGCAGTCCGCCTTTTCATAGACGGCGTTGGCGACGTCGGTGATCTCGGCGCGCGTCGGCATCGGCGAGCCGATCATCGACTCGAGCATGTGCGTCGCGATGATCACCGGGCGCCCGTGGTTGAAGCAGCTCTTCACCGCGCGGCGCTGGATGATGGGCAGTTCCTCGAAGGGGCACTCGATGCCGAGGTCGCCGCGCGCGACCATGAGCGCGTCACAGGCCTTGATGATCTCGTCGAGGTTGGTGATCGCCGACTGGTCCTCGATCTTGGCGATGATGCGGGCGCGCGAATTGTGGCTGCGCAGAAATTCGCGCAACGACTCGATGTCCACGGCCTCGCGGACGAACGACAGGGCGACGTAATCGATGCCCTCCTCGAGTCCGACCAGCGTGTCGCCGCGGTCCTTTTCGGTGAACGAGGGCAGGTTCACCTTCACGCCGGGGAGATTGATGTGACGGCGCGACTTCAGCTCGCCCTGCGTGAGCACGCGGCAGCGGATGCGGGCGGCGTCCTTCTCGAGGACCTCGAGGCGGATGAGGCCGTTGTCCACGAGCACGGTGTCGCCCACCTTGATGTCTTTGACGAGGTCCTGGTAGTTGACATCGACCGAGCGCACCTCCTCGGCGGAGTGCCCCTCGGCCCCGGGCGTGCCGGGTTTGACGGTGAAGTCGAACGTCTGGCCGGGCTGCAGTTCGATCGGCGCCGCAACGTCGCCGGTGCGGATCTCCGGGCCCTTGATGTCCATCATGATCGCGATCTCGCGTCCGACCTTCTGGGAGACCGCGCGGATGCGGCGGATGACGGCGCGCGTCCAGTCGTGCTTCGCGTGCGCCATGTTGAGGCGGGCAACGTCGGCGCCGGCCCGGATGAGCTTTTCGAGCATTTCTTCGCTCTCAGTGGCGGGCCCGAGGGTGAAGATGATCTTGGTGCGACGAAGCGAGGCGGCAGACGGATTCATGCAGCGTCAATGTGTGAGAAGGAGAGGCCGATAGAGCAAGGTTCACGCCGATGCATTTCTTGCCAATTTTAGAGCAAAATAGGTCACAATTTCCCGCAAACTCCCACAAACGTTCACCGCGCCGGTGAGTGTTGGAGGAGGCGCCTTGTGGTCACCCGTGGCCCGGCCGCGGTCGCAATGACCGGCAGCGCAGATCCGCCCGTGGGCTACCTCAGATCCAGGAAGGGCGTGCCGCCGCCGGGAGCGACGATCGAAAAGGTACAACCGAGTCGGGCGCGCACGCCGGCGATGGCTTGCTCGACCGCATCGAGCGAATTGCAGTCGCGGCTCAGGTGGGTGAGGACGATGTGCCGCCAGCGCGGACTGGCGACCGTCTCGAGGAATTCACGCACGCCGTCGTTGGAGAGATGTCCGTGCCGGCCGCTGATGCGCTGCTTCGTGGGCCAAGGGCGCCTTAGGTCGGCCTGCAGCAGTCGGGGGCAGTGGTTCGATTCGATGGCAACGGCGTCGACGTGGCGCACGCGCTCGTGGATGTGCGCCGGGGCGTGGCCGAGGTCGGTGAGCCAGGCGAGCGCGCGACGCGGGCTGAACAGATCGCCGTCGTGGCCGCTAGCAAACGTGAACCCGACCGGCTCCTGCGCATCATGCGGCACGGGAAAGCTGTCGATCTCCAGATCGCGGAAACGAAAGCGCGCGCCGGTTTCGAAGATCTGCCACGCCGGGCGGTGCTCGAGCCTGCCCTGCACGGCGCGCGCGGTCGGCGCGTTGGCGAAGATCGGGATCTGCGGAAATTTTTTCAGGCCCTCGATGCCATCGCTGTGGTCGCCGTGCTCGTGCGTGAGGAAAACCGCATCGATGCACTCCAACGACTCGCCGACGTCGTGCAGCATCTGCCTGAGCTTTCGCGCGGAGAAGCCGCAGTCGACGAGCACGCGCGCCCCCTCGGTTTGCAGCAGGGCGCAGTTGCCCGAACTCCCGCTGCCGAGGATACAAAAACGCATGGACATCGCGGTCGGATGAACACCCGCGCGCCGGACGCGGCAAGGGGTTTTTCTACGAATCGGGTTTGTTGCTCCGTTGCCGTGGCGGCTTTCCGCTGGCGAGCATCGCGGCGTGCCGCCAGCGTGCGCGCATGAGCCTCGCCCTCCGCCTCGAGCATATCGCCTTCAATGTCGCCGATCCGGTGGCCACCGCCGCCTGGTACCGTGCGAACCTCGGTTTGAAGATCGTGCGCGCCGGCACCGATCCGGCGCGTACGCACTTTGTGGCGACCGCGGACGGCGCCGTGATGCTCGAGCTTTACTGCAACCCGGCGGCGCCGGTGCCGGCCTACGCGCAGAAGCATTTTCTGGAGCTGCACCTCGCGTTCGTGAGCCGCGATCCGCAGGCCGACGCCGCGACACTCTGTGCGGCCGGGGCAACGGTGGCCGAGGCGTTCAAGACCACGCCGGCGGGCGACGAGATGATCATGTTGCGCGATCCGTTTGGCCTGTGTGTGCAACTGGTGAAGCGGCGCGAGCCGATGCTGTAGCCGACGGCGCACGACTCGTCCCGGGCCGCTTCTTTCTCTTTCTTCACCGGTTCGGAGGCGGCTCGGAAGCTGGAGGTAAAGAGAAGCGGCGGAGCTGTGCCGGGTGAAACCCGCCCCCCGCATTGACGGGGGAGGTATTGTGTTACCTACTGACCCTTCCATGCCGAAGAAGCCGCCCACACCGAAGCCCGCCGCGGTCTCGCCGCGCCGCCCGGGCGCGCCGCCCGCCGTCCGCCCACTGAAAGGGACGGTGTTCATCACGCGGCAGGTGCATTTCAACTCGGCGCACCGACTGGAGAACCCGTCGAAGAGCCTGGCCTGGAACGAGGAACAATACGGCCTCTGCACCAGCCCGCACTGGCACGGGCACAACTATGTCCTCGAAGTGACGCTGAAGGGCGAGCCCGACCCCGAGACCGGCATGGTCATGGATCTCGGCGACTTGAAGCAGCTCCTCGTCGAAACGATCGTCGAGCCCTGCGATCACCGGAATTTGAATACGGATGTGCCGTTCCTGCGCGGTGTCATTCCGACGACCGAGAACCTCGTCATCGCGTTCTGGAACGAGCTCGAGCCGCGCCTCACGGCCGGACGACTCCACTGCGTGCGCCTCTACGAAACGCCGCGCAATTTTGCGGAATACCGCGGCCCCGACGCCTTCTAGATCCAACCCGGCCAGCTAAGCACGGCGGCCTCCCGGCTCCGCGCCTACGGTTATCGTCCCAACCGCCTGGCCTGAAACCGAAAAACGACATGCCCAAGAAGAAAAAGATGTATCTCCATCGCACGGCGAGTGGAGATCTGCCGCGCCTCGCGCGGCGTTACGACCACACGTTCAAGGCGACTCCGGCCTATCGCGAATCCCTGCCCGACCTGATGGAGGCGGTGGATGCGATCCACGGCGCGCCGGTCTCCATCCAGCAGGTCGGTGTATCGAATTTCCGGTTACCGCTGAAGTTCCGTTCGCGCGAGCGCGGTGTGCTCACGCTCGAGACGAGCGTCGCCGGCACGGTGTCGCTCGATGCCTCGCTGAAGGGGATCAACATGAGCCGCATCGTGCGCTCGTTCTACGATCACCAGGACGAGGTCTTCACGCTCGACCTGCTGCGCCGCATCCTCGTCGCCTACCAGCGCAAGGTCGGCTCGCTGCACGCGCGGCTGAAGCTCACCTTCAACTACCCGCTCCGCCAGCGCGCGCTGCGCAGCGGACTCGAGGGTTACCAGTATTACACCGTCTCCTTCGAGGGCGCGCTCGACGAGAAGGGGCGTTTCCGGAAGTTCATCGAATTCGACTTCGTTTACTCCTCGGCCTGTCCGTGCAGCGCGGAGCTCTCGGAGCACGCGCGCGACGTGCGCGACGTCTACGCCGTGCCGCACAGTCAGCGCTCCCGGGCGCGGGTGAAGGTCGAGGTCGCCGACGGCGCGCGGCTCACGATCGAGGACCTGCACCGGCACTGCCTCCGCGGGCTCAAGACCGAGACCCAGGTCATGGTGAAGCGCGAGGACGAGCAGGCTTTCGCCGAGCTGAACGGCGCCTACATCAAGTTCGTGGAGGACGCGGCGCGGCTGCTCTACGCCGAGCTCGCGCCCGACAAGCGCATCGCCGATTTCCAGGTGGTCTGCGTGCACATGGAGTCGCTGCACTCGCATGACGCGGTGAGCGTCATCTGCAAGGGCGTGAAGGGCGGCTTCAACGCCGACGCGATGGAGTTCCGCAGCCTCGTGTGCTGAGAGGGAAGGGCGGAAAGCTGTAAGCTGTAGGCTGTAAGCGGTTGGCTGAAAAAGCCTGAAGTCGTCGAAGCCTGGGTTTCTGATCAGCTTACTGCCTACAGCCTAAAGCCTACTCTCCACCATGCCCAGACCCGTCATCCTCATCACCGGCGCCTCGCAAGGGATCGGGGCGGCGATTGCGAAGATCTTTGCGCGCGAAGTGCGCGGGGCGCGGCTGGCGCTCGTGGCCCGCACGACGACGAAACTCGACGCCGTGGCGCGCGCCTGCGCCCGGCTCGGCGCGAAGGCCGGGGTGTTCACGTGCGATGTGGCCGACGAAACCGCCGTGGCGGCGCTCGAGGCGGCGGTCGCGAAACGGTTCGGCGCCGTCGACGTGCTGATCAACAACGCCGGCGTGTTCGCCGCCGCCTCGTTCGTCGAAACGCCGGTCGCCGAGTTCGACCGCCTCGTCGCCGCCAACCTGCGTAGTGCCTTCTTGGTGACGCGGGCGTTCCTGCCCGCGATGCTCAAGCGCGGGCACGGCGACGTGTTCTTCATGAGCTCGATCGCGGGGCTCGATGCGTATCCGAACGGCGCGGCGTATTGCGCCGCGAAATTCGGCGTCACCGGCCTCGCCAAGGTGCTGCGCGCCGAGACGAAGGGGACCGGTGTGCGCGTGTGCTGCGTGCACCCCGGCGCGACGTGGTCCCCGTCCTGGGCGGCCAGCGGAGTGGCGGAGGAGCGCATCATGCCCGCCGCCGATGTGGCCCGCGCCTTCCTGGATGTCTACCGTCTGACCCGCCGCACGGTGGTCGAAGAGGTCATTCTACGACCCGCCGAGGGCGACCTCTAGCGGCATGCAGGGTGCAAGCCGCCCCCCGGGCACCACGTGCATTTTGCATGGAAAATTTTTGGCGGAACAAACTTCAGCGTTTGTTAAGGGGCCGAGGGTGAGCCGCTTGTTTGTCTCGGAGGCCTCGTGGCACGGCTTCCGCGATAAGGGAGGCCATGAACACGCAGAACGCTTGTGGATTTGTGAGTGTGGGTCTCGCCATGTGGCTGCTGCCGCTGTTGATGCCGACACTGGTGGAGCCGGTGAGCACTGTCACGGAGAGCACGCGCGCGCTTTGGTTGCTCGTGATGGGAGCCGTGAACGCTGTGGTGGGGAGCGGGTGGCTGTTGCACAGCGGTTGGCTGCGCTGGCAGCCCCGGGTGGCGGCCTGGACGCAGGCGGCCCTGCCGAATCCGGTCGGGGAACGCGCCGCCTCGCAGCCCGCGCACGCTTCGGAGCCGGCGCGCCTCGCCGCCTGACGTCGCAATTTACCCGCCGGGAAGGACCTGCGGTTTCCTCGCACCGGAAACGACGGTCCGCCCGGTTGGGTAACAGTCCGGGGCACCCGTGGGTGCGCCGGGCGTGTTCTGCGCGATAAAAGTGGAGGAGGGTGCGGATCAAATCCACCGCTCCCTCCTCTTCGCCGGGCCGCCGCTCCGGAAGGGGCCGGGAAGACCGCCCGGCGGCGGGGGCCGCGGCGGGCAGCACGGGGTTACGAGACGGCGGTGCCGCGGCCGTTGAGCTGCTGGGCCAGCGACACTTGGGAGCTTTCGGCGCACCGGCGCTTGAGCACCTTTTGGAAGAACATGTTGTTCGGGATCTGCATGAGGCTGCCGTCTTCGCAGCGCAGCGTAGTGTAGATGAAGTTCAGGTTCTCCACGCGACCGCGCACCTGTTCGCCGGCGAACTCGATCTCGTCGCCGATCGCGAAGGGCCGGGTCAGCAGAATCACGATCGTGCACAGCCAGTTGGAGAGCACGCTCCAGACGGCGATGAAGCCGACGGCAACGAGGGCGAGGGCGGCGGTGATCGAATTCCACAGGCCGCCGATGGGAAAACCAAAGGCCGCAAGGAGCAGCACGATCGCGGTGCCGACGATCACCCAGTTGAGCACGTGCTGGAAGGGCGCGACATCGCGGGGCTCGAGGCTGGTCTTGTCGGCGAGCAGCTTGAGCAGGCGCCGGACGAGGAAGGAGAGCACGAAGCCGCCGACGATGACGGCGATGGCCGCCGGGAGCCCGGCAATGAAGCGGGCGATGAAGCTTTCGAGGTGCGGGACAATGGTCATGGTAGTGACGTTGTGGTTACACGGGTGTGGACGGATCGTAGGCCGGCGTGGCGCCGCGTCGCGACGCCACCCATTCGCCCAGGCGGCAGGCGCGGGCGAGGATCTCTCCGTCCGAGATCCGGCGGTG
>DASWVO010000092.1:0-4645 GCA_036406235.1 Opitutaceae bacterium | reverse complement strand
CTCATCGACCAGGACCAGATGACGATGGACGAACTCCGCGCCGTCGTCGACGAGGCCCACGCGCGCAAGCTGCCTGTCGTTGCCCACGCGCATCGGCCGGAGGAAATCCGTCGCGGACTCGCTGTCGGCGTCGATTGCTTCGAGCACACCGGCCTTGCCGCTGCCCCCGAGTACCCGGCCGAAATTCTCGCCGCGCTCCATGAACGCACGGCGCAGATGGCCCTCGGCCCGCTTTGGTGGTGCCCGACGATCGAAGGCCTCTTCAACTACGAATACATCCGCGACAACCCGGAGCAACTGGACGACCCGGCCTGGCAGCTCGACCTCCCGCCCGACATCGTGGCCGACATCAAAACCTCGATCAAGAATCCCGCCGCGCTCGGCTATTTCCAGATCACCGCCCAGCGGCGCGCGACCCTGGAGGCGAAATTCCGCCAGCTCCAGCGCTCCGGCGCCGTGCTGCTCATCGGCACCGACAGCGGCATCCCGATGAAATTCCACAGCTCCTCCACCTGGCGCGAACTCGACATCTGGGTCAACCGCCTCGGCTGCGACCCGCTCTTCACGCTGCGCGCCGCGACCTACTGGCCCGCCGTCGCGATGAAGAGAGACTCCGACTACGGCTCTGTATCCGCCGGCAAATACGCCGACATCATCGCCGTCAAAGGCGACGTCCTCCGCCACATCGCCCTCCTCTCCCGCGTCGACCTCGTCTTCAAGCACGGCCAACGCGTGAAGTGACCCGCCCGTCCCGCGCCTCAGGCCCGCCGCGCCCGCCAGGCGACGAGCCGGCGGGCCACCGTCACCGCGTTCGCGAAGCTGCGGGGGCTCGCCTTGCCCCTGCCCGCGATGCCGAACGCCGTGCCGTGATCCGGACTCGTCCGCACGAAAGGCAGTCCGAGGGTCACGTTCACCGCCTCGTCGAAATCGATCACCTTGAGCGGCGCCAGCCCCTGGTCGTGATAGAGCGCAACGACCACGTCGAACTCGCCGCGCAGCTGCCGAGCGAACAGCGTATCGCCCGGCTCACTACGTGAGAGACGGGGAACACCCGGGCGCAGCGCGTCCAGGATCGGGTCGAGCACGTCACGCTCCTCGCTGCCGAGCAGTCCGTCCTCGCCCGCGTGCGGGTTGAGTCCGCAGACTCCGATGCGTGGCGAGTCGATGCCTTCAGCGCGGGCCAGCTCGTCCGCCGCCTGCACGGCGCGCGCGAGGTTTGCCCGCGTGAGGTGGGCGGGCACCTCGCGCAGGGGGATGTGCCATGTGAGCAGCACGACCCGCAGCTTTCCGCCGCAAAACGCCATCGTCGGCTCGCCGCCCCACCGCACGGCGAAGAACTCCGTCTGACCGGGGAACGCGTAGCCGATCTTGGCGAGCTGGCTCTTGCTCACCGGCCCCGTCACGACACCGGAGAACTCGCCGGAGGCGCACCCCGCCGCTGCCCGTTCCATCGCCGCCCATGCGACGAGCGCGCTGTCGCCGTCAGGCCGGCCGGGAGTCGCACCGTAATTCTCCAGCCCGACCGCAAGCCGCTGTCCGGCCCCAAGCGGCAGTCTCTCGAGCCAGCGGGCCGGACCGAGCACTGTCACGTCCCGGGTTTCCCCTGGATGAGCCGCGAGCCACGCCGCGATGATTTCAGGTCCGATGCCAGCAGGATCGCCGCAGGTGAGCGCGAGTGGTTTCATGAGAATGCGAAGGCGACGGCCGGTCCGTGGAGTCCCATCAGGCCCGCAAGACCGATGAAGGGAAAGCCGCTACCCCTCGGCCTCCTCCGCCGCCGCCTCACGCGACGGACGCGCGAAGCTGCGCTTGCCGGCGGCGAAAAATTCGAGAAAGCGCCGCGCCTCGGCGGATTGTGCCTTCTCCAGCGCCGCCGCCGCGATCTCGCGGATGTTGCCCGGGGTGAAATAGACGATGCGAAACAAGTCCTTGATCTCGCGAATCGCCTCGCGCGGATAAGAGCGCCGCTTGAGTCCCACAAGGTTGAGCCCCACGACCTCATCGCGTTCCGCGACCATCGTGAAAGGCGCAAGATCGCGCGTGATGCGGGCGAGGCCCGCCACCATCACACTGTCTCCGATGCGGCAAAACTGATGGATGCCCGCGCCGCCCCCCACAAAGCTGAACGCGCCCACGCTGACGTGGCCCGCGAGCATGGCGTTGTTGGCGAGCACCACATCGTCGGCCAGCGCACAGTCGTGCGCGACGTGGGCGTTGGCCATCAGCAGGCAGCGCGCGCCGATCGCGGTCGCCTGCCCGGCGTAGATCGAGCGGTTGAGCGTGCAATGTTCGCGGATCACCGTCTCCGCGCCGACGGTCAAACGGCTTTCCGTCGCGGGATCGAACTTCAGGTACTGCGGGTCGCCGCCGACCACCGCATAGGGGTGTACCACGACGCGATCGCCGAGCACCGCGTGCCGGGTGATGATCGCGCCGGCCATGATGCGGCAGTCGGCGCCAAGTTGCGCGCCAGGTTCGACGTGGGCTGCAGGATGAAGGTAGGTCGGCATGCGTAGAACAAAGACCGGAGGGTCGTGCAGGTCGCGCGTTGCGCCCGCCAACCAGCCGTAAGCGCCGCGCTGTCGGGCGTAAAGCCCGGCGCGCGATGATCCGCGCTCATTCCCCGCCGGCTCCGCGCGACCGGCGCGGGGCCACACCGCGATCGCCCGTCAGCAGATCCAGCTGCGCGTCCTTCAGCAGATCGTAGTTCTTCAGGATGCGGATGACCTGGAGCGTGTCGCTCTTCCGGTAGTTGCGGTTCACCTCCACCTTGTCGATCAGGTCGAGCAACATCGAGCGAAACGAAATGATCCCGTCCACCCCTCGCTCCTTGAGCAGCGCGACGCTCTGCGAGCGAAACGGCTCCTGCGTGGGCAGGCCGGGCAGCACGAGGATCTTCGTCAACTCCCCACCGCCCCCCTCCTCCGGACCGCCGGGGGCGTCGCCGGGAAATAACCGCGTGACCTGTTTGATCACGTTGTCCTCAAGAAAGCGGAAAATCTCCGGCGAACTCTTCAACATGCCGGGCGTGAAGATGTCGGTATGCCACGGCTTGATCGCCACGACCGCGCGATGCAAATAGGGCAGCTCCGACGAAAAAAGGAAGAAGTCCGGTTTGCGGGCGCCGCGCTGCCACGCCGGGTTGTACACGATCAGGTCGATCTCTTCGTCGGTACTCTTCTTGCGCGCGATCACTTGATACTTGCGCACCTGGCGAACGAGAAAGCCGTTTTGCTCGAAATACTCGCGGACAATCCCTTCGTCGATCGCGGACATGGTTCACCCAAGTTGCCGACGGAACACACGGAAGACACGGAAATTTTAGAATTCCAGCCCCCGTGCGCTCCGGATCTTCCGCGGGCTAAATTCCGTCACGCCGCGCCGACTTCGCGGAAGCTCTCCTCGGCGAGCGCCGCGTCGATGCCGCCCTGGGTCATCGCTTCGCCTAGCCGCTTCAGCACCACGAAGCGCAACTGGCCGGCGCGCACTTTCTTGTCACGCGCCATCGCCGCCATCAACGGCGCGAGCGGCAGCGGTTCGCGCAGACGCACCGGAAGGGCGTGCGCCGCCATCACCGCGTCCACCCGTGCGACGTCGCCAGCCTCGATGTAGCCGAGTTTCTGCGACAAGCGCACCGCAGCGCACAGGCCGATCGCCACGGCCTCACCGTGAAGGTAGGTGCCGTAACCAGTCACCTGTTCGATCGCGTGGCCAAACGTATGCCCGAGGTTGAGGAGGGCGCGACCGCCTTCCCGGGCCGTTTCGCGCTCGTCGGCCTCGACGACGCGGGCCTTCAACGCGCAGCAGCGGCGGATCACGGCGGCGAGGCGCGGATGCTCCACGGTGAGCGCCGTGTGCTCGAGCTGCGCGAACAGCTCCGCGTCGCCGAGCAGCCCGTATTTAATGACCTCGGCCATCCCGGCCGCGAATTCCCGCGCCGGCAACGTCGCCAGCAGCCCGGTGGCAACGAACACGCCACGCGGCTGGTGAAACGCACCGACGAGGTTCTTGCCCGCCTTCAGGTTGATGCCGGTTTTGCCGCCCACGGAACTGTCCACCATCGCCAGCAACGTGGTGGGCACCTGGAAGAAATCGATGCCGCGCAAGAACGCTGCGGCCGCAAAACCGCCGAGGTCGCCGATCACGCCCCCGCCGACCGCCACCAGCACGCTCGTGCGGTCGAGCCGGTGCTCCGCCATGAAGTCGAGCACGCGCCCGAGCTCCGCGAGTGACTTCGTCTCCTCGCCCGCCTCGACGACAAGCAGCGGCGCGTCGCCAAACATCGCGCGCAACGCCGCCGCCTGCGTGCGCACCAGATTGCGATCGGTCAGCACCGCCAGCTTGCGACCCGCCGACGTCAACGCGTCGACCTGAGCCCGCACCGCCGCAGTCAACTCGTCGCCAAATACGATGGGGTAACTGCGCTCGCCCAAATTCACCGTCAGGGTTTCGGCCATGCGCGGGTTAAAAGCCACGCCCCCGCCGCGGTCAATCTTGCCGGCGCTGCCTTACGTCATCCCTCCGGCCGCCAGCAGCTTAGGTTGCAATTGAGACGATATTGAGACTCCATCTCACAATTTCGGTTGACGTGAGATTGTGTCTCATCATCAGTCGCGGCCGCGTCTGTCACTTTTCACTTCGTCCG
>DASWVO010000091.1:0-8938 GCA_036406235.1 Opitutaceae bacterium | reverse complement strand
TGTATTCGTAGTTGAAGAGGCCTTCGATCGTCGGGCACCACCAAAGCGGGCCGAGGGCCATCTGCGCCGTGCGTTCATGGAGCGCGGCGAGAATTTCGGCCGGGTACTCGGGGGCAGCGGCAAGGCCGGTGTGCTCGAAGTAATCGACGCCGACAGCGAGTCCGCGACGGATTTCCTCCGGCCGATGCGCGTGGGCAACGACAGGCAGCTTGCGCGCGTGGGCCTCGTCGACGACGGCGCGGAGTTCGTCCATCGTCATCTGGTCCTGGTCGATGAGTTTGATCACGTCGACGCCGGCCTCGGCCAGGCGGCGGACCTTGGCGCGGGCGTCGTCCGCGCCCTCGACGCCCCAGCGAAACGCCTCCGTGCCGGGGTAGGGCTTCTTTTGTATGAAAGGACCTGATACAAAGAGCGTCGGCCCCGGGATTTCTCCGCGAGCGATGCGGTTGCGGACGTTGATCGAGGCTTCCAGCGGTGCGCCGAGGTCGCGGGCGCCGGTGACGCCGGCGAGCAGGAGCTGGTGGGCGGAGGCCGGCATGATCACCGATTCGAAACGGTCGAGGTAGGTCCTGTCCCAGTGCTCATAGTCGGCGTGGCCGTTGATCATGAGGTGCACGTGCATATCCCACAAGCCGGGGAGCACGCTCATGCCCTCCGTAGAGACGACGTCGGCGTCGGTGGGCACGGGCAGCGTGTCAACCGTGCCCACGGTGCGGATACGTTCGCCCTCGATCAGGATCACGCTGTTTTCGATGGGCGGGCCGCCGAGCGTGTCGATCAGGCGGCCGCCGACGAGGGCGGTGATTTTCGCGGCGTGCGCGGGAGAAACGGAGAGGAGAACCGCAAAAACCGCCAGCGCGGCGGCGCGGAGGAAGGGCGTGCGGAGCGACATGCAAGGAGATTGCCGCGTGACGTGAGACGGGGCAATGCCGCCGGAGCAATGCGCCGGGGGGGGCGGCGACGCTTAGTCAAAAGGCACGGGGCGCGATGGGAGCACGGGACGCGGTTGGCCGGCGATGGGCTCGGGCTCGTCGAGCTGGGCGCGGACGGCGGGCGGGGTGGCGGGGGCGGTGGCGCCGTCGGCCCACCGGCTTTCGATCATGAGGATTTTGGGCGTCTCGGGCAGGCCGCGTTCATGGCGTAGCAGCTGGCCGGCGAGCAGATCAATCGCGCAGGCGCCGATGCCGGGGGCGTCCTGGTAGATGCCGGCAAGGTCACCGTCGGGCGCGGGCAGGTCGAGATCGGCGTAAGCGATGTCGTGCGGCAGGCGCAGGCCGGCGCGACGGAGCCACTGGGGGATGCGCGGATCCGTGCCGATGATCGCATCGGGACGGGCGCTGCGCATCCAGGCGAGGAGGGCGGTTTCGCGCAAGTCCTCCGGCAGATAAAGCAACGCGTGGTCGGTGGTGCCGGTGGCGTGCATCTGCTGGAGATAGCCGGCGGTCCACAGGCCGTTGACGCGACGGTCGTAGTCGGCGCTGATGGCGAGGGCGATGCGGTGCCGGCCGGCGGCGCGCAGGTGGCGGACGGCGAGGCGCGCGGAGTGGTAGTGATTGTCGGCGGCGCGGTGGAGCCGCGGTGCCGTGAGCGTATAGGCGACGGCCACGGCGGAGAGCTGGTCCCACGGCAACGCGAACGAGGTTGGCGCCGGTAGTGGAGAAATCACGACGCCGGTGATTCCCCGGGCAAGCAGAATGTCGCCGAGCCGGCCGGCGCTGCCGTCGGCATCGCCGAGCCAGAAGTGCTCGAGGTGGTAGCCGGCGCCGGCCGCGCGGGCTTCGGCGCCCTCGAAGCAGCGCCGGAAAAACGGGATGCGGCGCCAGGTGTCGCGCCGGGGATGCGCGGTGAGCCAGGCGAGGGTGACGCGGTCCGCCGGGGGCTGGCCCGCGCGGATCGCGCTCATCGCCTCGGCGAGGAGCGGGTTTGGCTTCCAGCCGAGGCGTGTCGCAATCAACTGGATACGCTGCCGGGTTTCGGGCGGGATGCGGGGGTGGTTGCGCAGCGCCATGGAGACGGCGGCGCGGGAGACGCCGGCTTCGGCGGCGATCTGACCGAGGGACGGACTGGGTGCGTGGCGGCGCATCGAGGGAAGAGCCGGCGACGCTTGCTGATCGTTGAGCAAAAAGCAATGCGCGCAAGCGCGCTCCGGCTCCCGGGGCCTTCGGCTATGAGTGCGACGGGTTTGCGGGCGAACGGCGGGGCGTGAACTGGCGCCGGATGACTTCGCCGAGTTCGTGGAGTTTCACCGGTTTTGTAATGTAATCATCCATACCGGCGGCGATGCATAGTTCGCGGTCTCCCTGGAGGGCGTTGGCCGTCAGGGCCACGATCCGCGGCTGGCGGCCGGCGGGCAGGCGCCGGCGGATCTGTCGCGACGCCTCGAAGCCGTCCATCTCCGGCATCTGAAGATCCATGAGGATGAGCTGGTAGTGGCGGCCCTCGCTGGCGGTCACCGCTTCAAGTCCGTTGGCGACCGCGTCGGCGCGATAGCCGAGGCGGTCAAGGAAGCGGAGGGCGACCTTCTGGTTGACGGCGTTGTCCTCGACGAGAAGCACGTCCAGCGGAATGTCCTCCGCGAGCGTGCGGGCTTCGATGGGCGGCGTGCTGCCGTTCGAGGCAGGAAGGTGGGGCTGGAGCAGCGATTGCAGCGCGCGGACGAGCGTGAGCGTCTTGAGAGGTTTGGCGGCGGTCGCGAGATTGCGGCGGTCGGTGAATGCGTGCGCGGTCGTCTGGCCGGGCGGCAGGAGCAGCACGGTGGGAATCGACAGGGCGTCGATGCGAGCTTGGAGGATGGCGCCGTCGGCGGTTCCGAGCAGGGCGACGTCGGCGAGCGCGAGGCGGAAGGGTGCGGAGCGGTCGAGAAGCTTCAGCGCCTCGGGAACCGTGGCGGCATCGAAAAAGTCCACGCCGGCGGCCTCGAAGAAAGTGGCGAGCCGGCGGCGAATGACCGCGTTGTCGTCGAGGCAGAGTACGCGGGCGCCGCGGATCTTTTCGGGGAGGAGTTGGAGCGGACTTTCGCCCTGGGGCTGGCCGGGCTCGGTGCGGATGGTGAAGACGAAACTGGAGCCGCGGCCGACGGTACTGTCGACGCGGATACTGCCGCCCATGAGGGCGCAGAGCCGGTGGCAGATCGCCAGACCGAGGCCGGTTCCTCCGAAGCGGCGCGTGGTCGAGGAATCGACCTGGCTGAACGGCTTGAAGAGGCGGTCGACGCGATCGGCGGCGATCCCGATGCCGGTGTCGCGGATGGCGAACTCGAGCAACATCTGTCCGGAGGCGAGCTCGAGGTCGGACGCGGCGGTTGAATGCCGCCGGCGCACGACGATGTCGATGTTGCCGCTGGGCGTGAATTTGACGGCGTTGTTGACGAGGTTGACGATCACCTGGCGCAGCCGGGTGACGTCGCCGACGATCCAGGCGGGGACATCGGGCTCGATGCAGTAGCCGGGCTCGAGCTTCTTGGCGGCGGCGGGGACGGAGAACAGGTCGAGCGCCTCCTCGATGCACATTGCGAGATCGAAGGGCACGTGCTCGAGCTCCATCTTGCCGGATTCGATCTTCGAAAAATCGAGGATGTCGTTGATGATCGTGAGCAGGGCCTCTCCGGAGGTGCGGATCGTGTTGACGAAATCGCGCTGCTCGAGGTCGAGGTTGGTTTCGAGGAGCAGGCTGGTCATGCCGATCACGCCGTTCATCGGCGTGCGGATCTCGTGCGACATGGAGGCGAGAAACTCGCTCTTGGCGCGGGAGGCGGCGTCGGCCTCGGCCTTGGCGCGGCGCAACGCGGTCTCGGTCTCCACGCGGGCGGTGATGTCGGCAAGGATCGCGATGAACGTCTCGAGCTGGCCGGCCTCGTTGCGCACCGGCTGGATCTCGAGGTGGAGGTGGTATTTGCGGCCGGACTTCGAGTAGTTGACGACGTCGGTGGAGATGCCCTCGCCGCGTGCCATGCCGGCGCGGATACGGCGGACGGTGCGCGGGTTGGTGTCGGGCCCGACCATGAAGGCGGCGGGGTTGCGGCCGACGACCTCCTCGAGCGAGTACTCCATGACGCGGATGAAGCTCTCGTTGACCCACTCGATGGTGCCGGTCGGGTTGCCGATGATGACCATGTTGTCGGTGCGGGCGGCGACCAGCGACAGCTTGCGCGTGGTGGACTGGCTTTCGCGGAGGGCTTCCTCGGCGGCCTTGCGTTCGCTGATGTCCTGCAAGGTGCCGATGATGCGGACGGGCGTGCCGGCGGCGTTGCGGGTGACAACCTTCGAGCGGGAGTAGAGCCAGCGCCAGTCGCCGGCTCCGGTGCGCACGCGGTATTCGGGGGCGACGAAGAGCGCCTCGCCCGCGAGCTGTTGCTGGACGCCGGCGCGGTAGGTGAAGAGGTCCTCCGGGTGAATCAGCGCGGCCCACGCCTCGGGCGTGCCGGCGATCTGTCCCGGCTGGTAGCCGAGCATCGTCCACAGGCCGGGGCTGTAATAGAGTTGGTTGGACGAGAGGTTCCACTCGAAGATGCCGATCTGGGTCGAGTCGAGGGCCAGCCGCAGGCGCTCATCGGAGACCTTGAGCATGGCCTCGACGCGCCGGCGCTCTTCGTTTTCGGCCTGGAGGCGCTGATTGGAGAGCTCGGCGGTGCGCAGCGAGGTGTAGGCGGTGCGGGCGAGGTGAACGGAAAGGCCGAGCAGCGTCGTGATGCCGAAGCCGGCCGCGAGGGCGAGCTCGGGGAGGAAACGGCGGTTGCGCCGCAGAAAATCCTCGGCGGGCACGAGACGCACGCGGACCCGGCGGTTGAACATCGTGAGAACCGATTCGAGAGCGTTGCCCGAGCGGGCGACGCCGCGGAGGCCGGGGGAATCGTAGACGACGTCCGAACCGACCGTGATCGTGCAATGATATGCGCCGCCGATCTTGAGCCGCTGGTCCAGTTCGCTCAGGAGCCTCCGATAGACGAACTCGCCGGCGACATAGCCGTGCAGGTCGCCGCCGCGATACAGCGGGGTGTAGATCACGAAGCCCGGGCCGATCCCGGGGATGTTGACGGTCCCTGAGACCGAGGGGGCACCGGAACTGCGCGCGGCTTCGATCGCGGCGTTGCGGACGGGGTCGTCGGCATGGCGGAGGCCCAGGAGGTATTCGTTTCCGGATACAGGGTGCAGCCATTGGGTGCGCCGGTCCGGATCGATGAGGGAGACGGACTGGCACGCGGCGGCGTCGGCGAGTTGCGTGGCGGCGTCGACCTCCCAGACGACCGGCGTGGCCTCCGCCTGACTCCAGCGGCGGGCCATGCGCTCGATCGCGTTGGCCTGGCGCTCCATCTCCTGGTTGATGGCGCTGGCGAGGCTGTTGATCTGGATCTGCGTGTTGGTGCCGAGGTAGGCGAGCTCGCGTTCACGCAGGCCGACCCAGAGAATCAGCGTCAGCGTGGCGGAACCGACGACGACGGGCAGGGGCAGCCAGGTGGGCGGAGCGGTTGTATGCGTGCGATTCTCCAGCCAGGCGAACATGAGCACGGCGACGCCCAGCAAAAGCATGCAGACGGCCGCAACCGGAGGGGTGCTCGCGGAAGTGCCCCAGCGATAGACGGCCGGAAGATTCAAGGCGTAGCCGAGCAGCGTCGCCGCGCCGACGGACATGACGACGGACCCGCCCAAGGCGAGTCCCACCGTCCGTCGTTGGCTCGCCCCCGGCATGCCCTGCCACGCGATCACCGCGGCCATGATAAGGAGCGTGAAGATCACCGGAGCGGCCACCTGTCGCGCCGATTCGTCCCAAGCGCCCGGCACCGCTCCATCCAGCATGAGCAGATCGAGCAGATACGCCGGCGTGATGCCCATCAGCTGAAGGAGCGAAAAAATCCCGAGCGTCAGCGTCGCGACTGCGCCCCACGCGCCGGCCCGGAAGCCGAGGATGACCGCCAGGAGGCTGCCCCCCGCCAGGAGAAAACCCGCCGCCGACAACGGGTTCATCGGCACCAGCGTAGCCCTGGGCTGCAGCAGGCCGGGGACGTGGAACACCCAACCGCACAACGTCAGCGCGCTGAGCACGAGCGATGCGGAAGTGATCGCGATGAGCGCGCGTCTGAGCCAGGAGGCACGAGGCAGGGTGGGAAGTGACGCCATTTAAGGACGGACCCACTTAGAAAGCCGGGTGCGGCGGGGGCAACGCGTTTTCCTGATCGCCCTGCCACTGAGCTACATCAGTGGCGATTGGGTGGGGATATTGCGGAGGCCTCCGCAGGGCCGGGGCGCGGCGGCGGCGTCACGGCCCCGCCAGCGGGAACGGACGGCGCGGCATCCTTCCCCGCGCTCGGGCCAATCAGGGTGCGTAGGAAGTTCGTTGGCCCATAAACAAAAGTCCACGAGGGGCTTTCGAGCTGCCCGGAGAGTTTGACCTCGAGAGCATTGGACAACGGCGTGAGCACGACGCCGACCGCGCTGCCGAGCAGTCCGCTGCTTTCCTCAAACGGAAAAACCTTGGCGTTGAAAGCCATTGTCTTCGATTTGAGGTAGTAATCTCCGTGAGCCTCGATCGCGGCGCGCGGCCCGGTGAGCTTGAACTCCGAGAACGCGAGTTTGGCGCCGTCCACGGCGAAGTTGGCCCGCGCCGTATCGAGCTGCAGCGTGGTGAAGTCGAGCAGGGTGCGGCGCAGGAGTGACGAGAGAATGCCAAGCAGGTTGATTTCGCCCAGATCCGCGCCGGTGATCTCCGCGTTGCCCGCGCCCTTGAAGGCGAACGGATCCGCGTAGGGGCCCTCGGCGGACAGGGCGAGATCGAGGCGGCCGCGCGCGAGCCGGTGCTGAAACTTGCTCTGCGGTGGCTCGGGCTCGCCCCGACGCAGCGCGCTGAAGGTTTCCAACGAGCGGATCGCCTCGCCCAGCCGGGCGTTGCTTAGCACGGCATCGAAGCCGAGGTGGCGCGTGTCGCCCCGGCCGCGCAACTCGACGCGTCCCGACGCCTCGCCGCCGGCGTAGCGCACCGCGAGCTTTTCGATCAGCAGATCGTCGTCGCGCACGTGCGCCGTGAAACGCAGGTCCTCGAGCGGGAAGCGGTGAAACGCGAACGACCCCTTCGAATCGCCGACGATGCGGACGTCGATGTGTTCGCCGTCGGGAGAGGCCGGACCGTCGAGGCGGCCGCTGAGCTCGAGCGTCGGCGGCTTTTCGAAGGCGAACGGCTCGAGCAACTCCGTGCCGGCGGCCCCGAAAAGCCGGCCGGCCTCCGTGAGTTCGAGATCGCTTCTCACGGCGAAATCCATCGAGCGCCATTCACCGGCCTCGAGGTCCACCGTGCGCGTGAAGCGGCCGCGGGCGCTGTGGGCCCCCCGCGTCGCGAGAAACTCGAGGTCGTCGTAGAATTCGGGCCGCACGAAGACGCGCGTGCGCACCCGGTCGAACGGGACCCCGCGCAGGCCCGGATGCAGGGCGTCGGCGCCTACAAACACCCGGCTCAACCGCGGCTCGCGCCAGCGGCCCGCTACGTCGACGTCGGCCTCCGGCGGGGCGGCGGCGAAATCGAAGTCGTCCCAGAAGTTGGTCCACCAGTCGTGGAACCAGCCCTCGATCCCGAGGGGCCGCAGCCGGCCGGTGAGCAGGAAACGGTAGTCGTTGGTGACCGTGTCCATTTCGTAGCGACCGCGCGCTTCGCTCTCGCCCTGGCGGAGGAGGAGATTGTCGCACACCAGCCGGGTGCCCTCCCAGGCGAAGTCCGAGCCGGCGGCGTCGAGCGGGACGCCGCGCACGTCGACCGGACCGGAGTCGAGGCGTCCGTGTGCGGAGGCCGGGCGGCCCCCTTCGGCGAAGACCACCCCGGCGCGCAACGTGGGCGTGCCGTCGTAGGACAGCAATGCGGCGAGGTCCCTGCCGGCGAGCCGGCCGACGATCTCGAGGAGGGACGGCGGCAGGGTGCCTTCGGCGTCGAGGGTGCCGGCGCGCCGGCGCACGTCGCCCTCGGCGGTGAGCGACCACGGGGCGCCGCCCAACAGCACGCCCGCCCGGCCGCGGAGGAGCGGGAAATCCGCGGGCGCGAGTTGCACGCGTAGTGCTCCGGTGGAGACATCCGGCCGGAGGAGGCTGGCGGCGGACACGTCGAGCTCCGCCAGCGCGAAGGGGCGGCGGTCCGAGGGCAGCACGCCCTCGGCGTGCAGGGCGACGTCCGCCAGTCGGCCGAGGCGGTCACTGGCAAGCCCGGCGGCGGACATGTCGAGTTGCATCCTGCCTGTGCCTGCGCTGGCGAGGGCGAAGCCGGTGGTGGCGCGCACGCGGTCGACGACGAGGGGGCCGGCGCCGGCGATCGTCCGCTCGAACCGGTCGGCGAGCAACTCGGCTCGCACGAAGGCGAACCGCTCCTCGCTGGGCGTGAGCTGGAGCGAGAGTCGCGGATTCCGCCACTCGTCGAGGAGGGGAAGCAGTTCGGCCGCCCGCCGGGCGACACGCAGGTAGTTGCGCATCCATTCCTCGGTCGTCCTGGGCGCTTCGCCCACGGGGCGGGGCTTCACCGCAAACGCGCCCGTGACCGACACGGCGAGCGGGCCGACCTGCGCGTCGAGTTGCGGGAGTTCGAACGTGTTGTCGTTGCCCTTTGAATACAGCGTGAGGGCCGCGTTCCGCACCAGTGGTTCTGCCCGCCCGGTGGGCGAGACCATGGCGGGAACGAAACAGAAGACGCCTTCGGCGCGGACCTCGCTGACGTCGAGCTGCCGGACGGCCAGGGCCCACGGGTCGAACCGCAGGAAGATCGTGCGGGCCGCGAAGAGCGGCTCGTTGAACGACGGGGCGACGAGCCGGACGTTCTCCAGCAGCAGGCGCCCGGCCGGATCGAAGGTGCTGCGGCCGATCTCCACGCGCAGCCCGGAGGCGGCGAGCTCGTGTTCGACCTGGCGAAGAATGAAAGCCGGGACGGTGAGCTCGCGCTGGGTGAGCAGCCGCAGTTGCAGCACGAAGAGCAC
>DASWVO010000090.1:0-17437 GCA_036406235.1 Opitutaceae bacterium | reverse complement strand
AGTGAAATTTAACTTCTAGCGGCCTGACCCATTGAACGTCCTGCCCTTTTCCCACGTATCGCCGCCTTGGTAGACGATGCGGCCGAAGACAGGATGAAGCAGCTCGGGCTTTGCGCGGCGAAAGAAGTCAAAGAGGCCCTTGGGAGGGTGAGTCGTTAGTCGTGCCCGTGATACTCCTCGTCGTCTCCGAGGGCGATCGGCTCCGGGTAACGCCGGCACCAACCGACAACGAAGGCAACCAGCCGGTCTGCGGCGCCATGATCGGATTCGAACTGAGCGTCTTCGTCCGCGCTCGCCTCTATCGTGATATTGTTTCGGCCAGCGGCAGCGATTTGATCCAGGCAGTCCCGGATTTCGGCTTGTTCTTCGGGAGAAAACACCGGATCGGAACAGAGGTGCTGCCGGAGTGGATCGAGGAAGTCGCTCTCACAGCTTTCGTCCCAGCCGCCGCCTCCATTGCCGTTCCAGATTTTGTCGATCACGCCCGCGCACGTGACGACGAGTTGTTGCTTGGTCGTGGCAAGCTCGACGTTGGGCGCGATGGCCGACGCATGCTTGGTCCAAAGGAGGCGCCACTCGGTCGAGGCATCGACCGGCGCTGGATGCGACCTAAAGAGTCGGCTGAAGAAACTCATCTCGGTCCCGCATCGTGGAGTGGACGGAGGCCGGCATCAAACCATCATCCTCACCGAACATGAACACGCCGCCAGCAGTTGCGCCCGAGGTTTCCCTCCGCGAGGTCCGCGTCAGCGATCTCTCGATTTTCTTCCAACACCAGCTCGATCCCGAGGCCACGCGCATGGCGGCGTTTCCCTCGCGCGATCACGAGGCGTTCATGGCCCACTGGGCGAAGATCATGGCCAACCCCGCCTGCGCCACCCGCACGATTCTTTTCGGCGGGAGCGTCGCCGGAAACATCGGGGCGTGGACGGACGGCGCCGACCGTCTCGTCGGCTACTGGGTCGGACGCGAGTTCTGGGGCCGCGGCATCGCGACCGCGGCCTTGTCGCAGTTTCTCCACTACGAGGCGGCGCGTCCGCTCACCGCCCGCGTCGTGAAGCACAATGTTGGCTCGATCCGCGTGCTCCAGAAAGCCGGCTTCACGCAGGTCGGCGAGGAGAGCTTCGAGTCCGACGGGGTTACCGAAGTGGAACTCATCTTCAGATTCTAGGACGGATGTTTCAGGAGGAGTTGCCCACTAAACACACGCTCCGAGCGGAGCGAGAAGCCTGACAAGACACGAAACCAAGAGTTACCAAGCCAAACGGGGGAGGGGATTGATCATCGATCGCGGGCGTGGTTTGTGGCTGCGATGAGCAGCCCCGATGCTGGTCGCGGAGGCGGTGAGCCGGAGCTGCTATACGAAAACGTCACCCATGGTTTGGATGGGGAGGAAAGGGAACGCGCTCGGGGCTATGTCTTGCGCCGCGCGATTCTGACGCCGAGTGCGAGGGCGCCGATCATCAACACGATTCCCATGAGCGCCGCGCCGGGGGCGTCGTCGGTTTCGCCGATATAGATGCCGGCCGCGGCAACCGCCAGGCCGAGGGCGGCGAGGCTGAGAGCTTTGACCAGGTTCGCAGTGGGAGACTTCATGAGGCTTCCTTTCAGGGGATTTAACATCGCGCGGAGCATGCACTCGGCGCGTGAAGGCTTGATGAATGCACCATGAAATCCGGATGAATTCCCCGGCGCGAGCCCGCCGCAACTGAACAGACCAAGGAGAATGGCCACAAGAGGCGCAAAAGGCACGTGATGTCGGCGTCGGCGTGGTGCCGGGGAGATTGGGCGCGGCGAACGTCGTCGGCGTGAGCAGAAGCAGGAGCGGGAGGGACAGGCGGGACCGGAGACTACACCAGATGCGGGGCGACGGTTTCATGGAGGGGGTGGGTGAACCCCTGAATAACGCCGGCCGCAGGCCCGATCTTTCACCGCCGGCGAAACAATCCTGGAGCGGCAATCAATCGGCCGGTCGCAGAGAGGACGACGCCTGGCGGAGCCGGGAAAATGTCCTGCCTTGAGGCCCGCTGATCGCGGGTTATTTGGCTCGCTGCGCGTTCCACGGGATGCTCACCGGCTTCTTGTCGCGTCCGGTGGTTTCGATCGTGCCGGTGATCGCGTCGCCCTCGAGCTTGCCCGTGTAATTCATCGTAAACTTCTTTTTGCGGAAGCCGCGCCCGATTTTGCGCACGACGGTGAACGATACCCGGTCGTCCGCAAAGGCGGCGTCGGTGATCTCCGCCTCGCCCGCGCGACCGGTGACCGAACCGGAGAGCCGGTTGCCTTCCCAGCGGAGCGTGAGCGTGGATTCGAAGCTGCCGCCCTGTGGACTCTGGACGGTGAACTTCCAGGTGCCGGAGGGATCGCCCGCGGCGACTGCGTGGAGCGACGTAAGGACGGTGGCGAGGAGCGCCAGGATGAGCAGACGGATGGATTTCATGGAGGAGCGGAAACCGCAGGATTGCGGTGGGTTCTTGTTCCTCTCAAACGCGCCAACCTCCGGATGGTTTCACGTCCGTGTCTTTTTTTTCAAAATGGCGTCCGGTCGGGTGGTGCGGGATCGCTCGCGCGGCCTCGCCTTCCGGGCGATGGGCAAACGCAGCGGCGCGGCCGGGTTTCATGCGCGAGTGAAACCAATCCCGTGCTCGTGCGTTTGAGTAGCGATCCTATGAATACACATTTTCTCGCGCGTGGCGCCGGACTCCTGATCAACACGCTCCGCAGGGCCCTGCTTGCCGTGTTCCTCGCCGGCGCCGCCGCGCACAGCGCGCGCGGGGCCTATGACGGCCCGGTGCCCTCGCCGTCCGACGCCTACGGACGGCCCGGTCCCTATGCGGTGGTCACGGAAACGTTTCCCAGTCCGGCCTGGCCCGGGCAGGTGGTGACCGTGTATCGGCCGGACGGAGTCACGGGCCCGTGCCCGACCTGGTTCTTCGCCCACGGCTTTTCGGTCAAGGATCCCGCACACTATCGTGAATTCCTGAGTCACCTTGCGAGTCACGGCGCCGTGGTCGTGTTCTCTCCGTACCCGACGGCCCTGCTTCGCGTCGCCGAAAACCATGCGATCCTCTATGCGGGATACGTCGAGGCGGCGAAACGCTACCCGAACCTGATCGACACCAGCCGCGTGGGCTTCGCCGGCCATTCCTACGGGGCCGGAGCGCTGCCGGCGGTGGCCCTGCGCGCGGTGCGGGAGCGCGGCTGGGGTTCCAACGGCCTGGCGCTTTTTCTGCTCGCACCGTGGTACTGCTATTTCGTTTCGGACGCGGACCTCGCCTCGTTTCCGGCCGGGACGCAGGCGGTGGTGCAGATTTATGAGGACGATACGATGAACGACCATCGCATCGCGATCGACCTCTTCACGCATCTCAACATTCCCGACGACGACAAGGACTTCCTGATGGTCCGGTCCGATCGAATCGATGGATACAACTACATCGCGAGTCATCGAGTGCCGGCCGGCGCGAGCACCTCCGGAGAGGGCGTCGCCTTCAACGCGCTGGATGCCTGGGGCATACTGCGCGTCGCGCAGGCGCTGGGAGCCTCGGCATGGCAGCGCGATCCCGCGGCCCGCGCGGTCGCGCTGGGGAACGGCTCGGCGGAGCAGACGCAGATGGGCGTGACTCCGGATGGACGCGCGCTGCGCCCGATGGTGCAGACCGATCGCCCGGTCGCGCTGTTTCCCTCGTCGCGTTATGTCCAGCCCTGGGACGGCTCGCTGAATCCGCGCTTCGACGCGCTCCTGCCGCAGCCGACCACGCAGCCCCACCTGGCCAACTTGTCGGCCCGCGCCCGCTCGGCGGAGGGCGCCGATGTGTTGATCGCCGGTGCCATCGTCACGGGTAGCCGACCGAAATCGCTGCTGATCCGCGCGGTCGGGCCGGGGCTTGCGGGCTTTGGTGTCGGCAGTCCCATGCCGGATCCGCGACTGGTGACATTTCGCGGTTCATCGCGAGACATCGACGTGGACAACTGGAGTCAGGCGCCTGATCTCCAGGCGCTCGAGACCGCCCGCACGGAGACCGGAGCGTTTGTCCTCGCTGAGAACAGCAAGGACGCCGCGCTGCTGGCCTCCTTTTCTCCGGGCACGCTGACGATGCACGCGCCATCGACCGACGGAGTTTCCGGCGTCGTGTTGCTGGAGCTGTATGATGCGGACCAGGACGAGGCGTCGCGCTTGTCGAACCTCTCCATGCGTGCCCGGGTGGGAGGGGGCGACGACATCCTGATCGCCGGCTTTGTCGCGGCCGGCGGCGGCGAGCTGCGATTGCTCATTCGCGGCATCGGCCCGGCGTTGACCGGCTTTGGTCTCACGGATGTATTGTCGAATCCACGACTGGAGATCTTTCGAAACGGCGAGGTGATCGCCGCGAACGACGACTGGTCGCACGATCCCGCGCAGGCCGGCGAAATCGCGTCGGTGGCGGCACGCGTCGGCGCGTTTCCCCTCGCGGCGGACAGCAAGGACGCGAGCCTGCTGTTCACGGCGTCGCCGGGCTCGTACACCGCGCATCTGCGGGCAAGCGATGATGGGTCGGACACGGGTGTGGGAATGATCGAAATCTACGTCGTGCCCTGAAGCGGCCTTTCTGGATGGGCCGGACGGCGGGGTGGTTGAGGCGGCGTCAGCCTTTGGGGCTGGCGCCAAAGTCGGTGCCGGCGGAGACGCGCTCCCAGCGGTCGATCTCGGTCGAGAGCGCGTGGAGCTTCGTGCGGGCGCGGCGGAGCGCATCGGTGCCGAGCAGTAGATGCAGCGGCGGGCGTTCGCTCTTCACCGCGAAGAGGATCGCCTGCGCGCCGCGGACCGGATCGCCCGGCTGCCGGCCGGCGATGCCGTCGAGGTGGGCGATGGTTTTGCCGCTGGTGGCGGCGTAGTCCGCGATGGCGCCGTCGGTCTTGCGAAGCGAATGGGCCGAGAGAAAGTCGGTGCGGAAGGCGCCGGGCTCGACGATCGTCACCCGGACGCCGAGGGGCTCCAGCTCCTGTGCCAGGACTTCGGATACACCGCTGAGCGCGAACTTCGTGGCGGCGTAGATGCCCGAGCCGGCGGCGGGTGCGAGGCCGGCGATCGAGGAGATGTTGACCAGGTGACCGCGGCGCTGAGCGCGCAGGAGCGGCAGCGCCGCCCGCATGACGTGGACCGCGCCGAGGAAGTTCACCTCGAACACGCGGGCGATCTCCCCGGGCCGTGCCTCCTCGACGGCGCCCAACAGCCCGTAGCCGGCGTTGTTCACGACCACGTCGAGTCGTCCGTGCAGGGCGCGCGCCGCGGCGATGGTGCGGCGCACCTGCTCGCGATCGGTGAGCTCGAGCGGGAGCACGTGCAACCGCCCGGACGTGCCGGCGAGATCGGTCGCGCCATCGCGCGTCGTGCCGATCACGACGTCGCCGGCTTCGAGGACGGCGCGGGCGAGTTCGCGGCCGAGGCCGCGGGAGATGCCGGTGATGAACCAGACGGAAGCAGGGTTCGATTGCATGCGCCGAGATTAGCGCGAAACGACGCTGCGCGCTCTCGGGGCCTTGCGCATCCTGTCGGGCTTTTGCGCCAAACGTGGCGCGCCCGGGCTCAAGCGCTCCGTGCGCCACCGGCGTGCGCTGCGCCGCAAAGGCGGGCCGCGACGTTCCTGACGGCCGCTAGCCGCGGTAATCCGTCGGCGCGACGCCGACTTCGCGTCGAAAGACTTGGGCGAAGTGGCTGGGGCTGCTGTAACCGACGTCGAGTCCGATATCGATCACGCTGCGGCTGGTCTCGCGCAGCAGACGGCGCGCCCTGGCCATGCGCAGGCGGATGAAGTAGCGGGACGGCGAGAACCCGGTCGCCTTCTTGAAGACGCGCGAGAAGTGGAACTCGCTCATCCCGGCCGCGCGCGCGAACCGGCCGAGATCGAATTCCTCGTCGAGCCTGGCCTCCATGAGATCGGTCACCTTGCGCAGCTTGAAGGCCGGCAGCGCCCCGGGCGGACGCCGCGGCCCGGCAGCGATCTCGCCGTAGGCGCGCACCAGGTGCACCGCGAGCGTTTGCGCCAGCCCCTGAATGAAAACGGCGCTCGGCGCATGGGACGCGGTCAGTTCGTCGCGCAACTGCTCGAGGAGCAGCGAGACGATCGGGTCCTTTTGCCCGGAGATCTCGCGAAGCCGTAGTGCTCCGGCGGATTCGCCATGCACGTCCCGGGCCGCCCGCTCGAACAACGGCAGGCTCACGTAGACGTGCATCGTTTCGAATGGCCCGGCGCTGGTCGCGCGCCAGCGCAACTCGTAGGGCGTGGCCGAGGTGGTGAGGTAAAAGTCGCCGGCCTCGACCTTGACGGGAGTCCACCGGCCGCCCAACTCGCGCTCCTCGACGACGGCCGAGCCCGAGAGAATCCAGACGATCATGGGCTCGGGGACGGCCGGCACGATCACGCTCTCCTCGGTGTGTTGGCGGGAGAAGATCTGCACGAGCAGGTCTTTCCACGACTGGCCGCTGCTCACGGCGAGCAGTCTGCCGGGGACTTGCTCGGCGAAGGCTTCCGCTGAGGTTCGTTCGGGCACGCTCATCAAGGCGGCACGGTGAGGAAACCGCGGGCGGAGGCGAGGCCGATCGCGCCCGGGATGGTGCGCGGTTTCCGAGGTTGCGGAGCGGGGCCGCCGGGGAGCGGCGACCCCGCCGTATCGGCGGTCGATCCGGCGGGGAACGAACGGGCGCCGGCCGGGAGGCTGCTTTTTCTTCAGTAAACGAACTGCTCGGAAATGATCCGGCCGTCCCGGACCTCGTAGAGCATGATCTCGTTGATCTGAATCCGGCCGTGTCCCTCGACGGTCATGTCCATCTCGCGCCCGACGGCGAAGTGGTTGCCGGCCACGACCGGCGCGGTCGTGCGCATCCGGTGCGCGGCGGTGATGCGTTTGACGAAGTCCTCTCCTTTTTGGCGAACCGCAGCCTTGCCTTCGGCGTAGCCGAAGTAGGGGGAGTGCGGCGGGTCGATGCTTTTGACGTCGTCGGCGAAAAGTTCGTCCTGGATGGCGAACCACTTTTCCTGCTGGGCGAGTTCGTTGAAGCGCGCGGCGACTTCCGGCGTGGTCATGATTGGTTGGGCAGTGGCGGGCATGGTGCGTGTGGGTGTTTGAGGATGGGGCGGATCGGTTCAGGGGACGTTGCCGGCGGCCCGCAAGCGCTGCTCGTACTCGGGGAGCAGCCGGTTGTGGGTTGCCCAGAGGAGCGGACGCGGAGCGCCTTCCAGCTCGGCGATGAGCAGGCTGAGGTGGGTGTGCCAGCCGGTCGCGAAGTTGCTGATCTCGGGACGGTCCTCGCCGGTGGCGCGATGCGTGAGCACGAGCAGGACCTGACTGCCTTGCGGGGTGAGCTCGAAGGTCACCTCGGAGTCGTCGCTGCCGAAGGTGAAAACCAGCAGGCGCGGCGCCTCGCAGCGGAGGACACGGCCCTCGAAGGTCACGCCTGTGTCGTGCACGTGCTTGTATTTCTCCGGTGGAGTCTCGCCCGGGGAGAGGTTCGCATGACGCATCGCAAACTCGACCCGCCCGCCTGACCGTGGCTCGAGCGCGCCGCCGGCGAACCAGCGGGCGCGTTTCTCCGGATCGATGAGATACTGCCAGACGCGCTCGATGGGGCCGGGCAGGGTGCGGACGATCCGGACTTCGCCGGGGCCGAGGAATTTTCCGTGTGCTTCGTTATCGTTCATGAGGAGTTTTTTTCTTCGTTTTGCGTCGGTTGGCTTCATCCTCCGCGCGCAGCTCGCGCTCGAGGGCGTCGACCCGGCGCGACCAGAGGGAGCGTGTTTTCTCGAGCCAGTCGTCCAGCTCGGTAAAGCCGGCGGGGTTGAGCGCCTGGATCCGCGACTGACCCTCGGCGCGGGTGGTGATCAGCCCGGCTTCGCGCAGCACGTTGAGGTGCTGCGAGATCGCCGGGGCGCTCAGGGCGAACTCCTTGACGAGCTCGCCCGCGGTGCGCTCGCGCCGGGCGAGCAGTTCGATGATGCGCCGCCGCGTCGGGTCGGCGAGGGCCAGCAGGCTTTGCATGCGGCGGAACGATTAAGATAAATCTTAATTAAGCAAGAACGAAATCAATGGGCGGGAGATTTCCATCCGGCGCAGCCGGGTGGAGGTCGTAACCAAGCTAAGGATACGCCGTCGCGGGCGGGGGACCCTGCCCGTGACCGGCGCGGGTCGGAGGCTGGCCTCTCGAGTTTGGCCAATTCCGATCGGCAGCGCCAAAGGCGCGGCCTCATCACCGCCAGCCTGGGCCAGCGGCCCAGGAACGCGGTAATACCAGACGACAGAGGGCGGCAGGCCCGGATCATGAATCGGCCTTCAGCCCTCCGAATGCGATGGTCACAGACCTGGGCCGTTGGCCCAGGCTGTGATCGGGCGGACCTTCGGCCCTCAATCCGCGTGCGCGACAACATTGGCGAAACTCCAGGAGGCAGTCGCAGACTGACCCTCTCCTGACGGTGGGCTCCGGATGTCGCCGACGCGATCGGTGGCGGACCGGCAGTAGCGCCGGCTCAGGCGGAGCGGTGCAGGCCGATGAATTCCCTGGGTGGGCGGCCGACTTCGCGGCTGAAGGCGGTGCTGAAGCCGGTGGCAGAGTCGTAGCCGACGGCGAGCGCGGTTTCGGCGACCGATTTCCGCTGGCGCGCCAGGAGGTCTTTGGCGACCGCGAGCCGCCATTGCAGCAGATAGTTCAGCGGCGTGATGCCGATCACGCGGGCAAAGCGCTCGGCGAAGGACGAGCGCGACATGGCGGCTTCGCGGGCGAGCGTGGCGAGCGTCCAGCGCTGGGCCGTTTTCGTGTGGATGGCACGCAGGGCGACCGCCAGTTGCGGGTCGCGGAGGCCGGCCAGCAGGCCGCTCGCGGGGTCGTCGGCGGGAGTGCACCGCAGCGCCTCCACCAACATGATCTCGAGCAGACGGGCCAGCACGAGGCCCCGGGCGGCGCGGTTCGCGCGTGCTTCGCGTTGGATGAGGTCGACGAGGGTCGCGACGCCGGTGCCGGCCGTATCGACGGCGCGGAGACGCAGCATCCCCGGCAGAAAATCCAGCAGGATCGCGGCGTTGATGGGGTCGAAGGCGAAGTAGCCGCCCAGCATGGTCAGCGACGGCTCGGTGCGTGCGTCGCCGTGAAAGACCTCCTCCACCTGCGCGGCGGAGGGAGCAAGCGTCATGAGCCGCGGCTTGACCGTTGCGTCGCTCGCCAGGGTGAACGCGGGCATGGCCGGAAACAGGACGAAGTCGCCGGCCTCGAGGATCGTCGCCGGCCGGCGGTCGACGGCCAGCCAGCAGGACCCCTTGAGGACGAGCGCGAAACTGGGGTGCTCGAACGCCGGATAGCGCACGCCCCAGCGTCCGGCGGCCCGGATGACCTTGGTCCCGACGGCCTGCGGTTTCAGGAGGGTGACGATGGCGGCCAAGGCATCCATTTTGGACGCTCTCGAATGCATGGCGGACTCCCGCTTATAGCAAGTCCGGAGGATTCTGTTACGATCCGGAATCAACGCGAAACTGATGAATACACACACCTCCTCCGTTCTGATCACTGGCTGTTCTTCCGGCTTCGGCAAGGCGAGCGCCGCACACTTCCTTTCCCGCGGGTGGAATGTCGTTGCCACCATGCGCTCGCCGCGGCCGGGTCTGTTTGCCGAGAGCGACCGCTTGCTGGTCACGGCGCTGGACGTCACCGACGCGAAAAGCATTGCGGGTGCGATCGCGCAGGGGATCGAACGTTTCGGCAAAATCGACGTCGTCGTGAACAATGCCGGCATTGGCCTGTTCGGGGCGCACGAGGTCGTGTCGGACGACGTGGTCCAGCAGGTGTTCGCGACGAACACGTTTGGCGTGATGGCGGTGAACCGCGCCATCGCACCGCACATGCGGCAACGTGGTGCGGGCACGATCATCAACGTGACCTCAAGCGTGGGCATCGCTCCGATGCCGCTGGTCGCGGCTTATGCGGCGAGCAAGTATGCGATCGAAGGCTTTTCGGAAGCGTTCGCGTATGAAATGGGCCTGTTCGGCGTGCGCGTGAAAATCGTGCAGCCCGGGCTCGCTCCCTCGACGAGCTTCGCGGCCAATTCCGGCGGCCGGTGCGACCACACGATCCCCGCCGCCTACGCCGATTATGCGGCGCGTTACCTTCAATCGATGCAGGCGTATCCCACGGCCTACACGAGCGAGCAGGACGTCGTCGACGCCGTGCACGCCGCGGCGACCGACGGAAGCGACCGGCTGCGGTATCCAGCCGGCGCGGACAGCGTGATGCTGACCGAGCTGCGCCGGTCGCTTTCCGAACCCATGTTCATCGGCCGGATTCGCACGCTGTTTGGAGGGGGGAGGGCGGACGCATGAGTTGAGAGTTGAGGGTTGAGAGCGTGCAGCGCGACAGGCTGTCACCGTCCCGCTGGGCCGCGCGGCTCGGCGGGGACGCGCCTCGCCCCTACCGGATTCAGTCCGTCGGAGGTAAAGGCTCCTTTTGCGGTCGGGGCTGCATGGATACCGGTTGGGGGCTCCGCGCCCGCTTTTCGGCGCCGCCTTGTCGGGGCGCAGGTGATATTTTGCGCAGCGAAAAACAAGCAACGCGCAGACTTCGCGGCGCGTTTTGGGGCAATGTCGCGGCGCTTTTTCAACCCCGCGCGCGATGAACGATCATTCCTCCCCGAGCCCGGCGGTTTCGCGCCGCAGTTTCCTGAAGGGGCTCGGCACTTCCGCGGTGTCCGCAGCCACCCTGGGCGCCAATGGTGTCGCCCGCGAACTGGCCGTCGCCAACGCCGAGCGCGTGCACGGCCCCGAGGCGGCGCCGGTCACCCTGACGATCAACGGAGCGGCGCACACGTTTGCGCTCGAGCCCCGGGTGACGTTGCTCGAAGCCCTGCGGCTCCATGCGGGTTACACCGGAGCGAAGGAGGTCTGCGAGCGCGCCACCTGCGGCGCGTGCACCGTGCTCCTCGACGGCATACCGGTCTATGCGTGCATGATGCTCGCGATCGAAGCGCAAGGCCGCGCGATCACGACCGTGGAGGGCCTTTCGCGGCAGGGTCTCACGCCCGTGCAGCAGGCGATCGTGGAGGCCGACGGCCTGCAGTGCGGCTATTGCACGCCGGGCTTCGTGATGAGCCTCACCGCACTGTTGAAAAAGAATCCGCGTCCGACCGAGGCGGAGGTGCGCAAAGCGTGCTCGGGACACCTCTGCCGCTGCGGTTCCTATCCGCGGGTGTTTGCCGCCGCGCTCAAGGCCGCGGGTGCGCCCGATCTCGCCCGCGCCACGATTCTCCATTCCGACGATGCCCTGGCCTAAAGAGACCCGCTATCTCGGCAAACCCGCCACGCGGGTCGACGCTCCGGCCAAAGTCGCCGGCCTGGCAAAGTATGCCTCCGACATGACGGCGACCGGCGTGCTGCACGGTGCGATCTTCCGCGCGCCCTGGCCGGCCGCCAAAGTCGTCAGCATCGATCTCTCCCGCGCGCGCTCCGCGCCGGGCATCAAAGCAGCGATTCTCGCGCGCGAGGGGCCGCGGCAGGTGCGCTACTACGGCGAGGAACTCGCGGCGCTCGCCGGCACCAGCAAGCAGGCGGTGGAGGATGCGCTTCGCCTGATCCACGTCGACGCGCAACCCCTGCCGTTCGTGGTCGACGAACTCGATGCCATCGGGCCGGCGAGTCCGCCGGTCATCGCCTCCCAGGCCAATCTCAGCGCTCCGCACGAGCGCACGACCGGCGATGTTGACACGGCATTCGCTTCCGCCGCCGCCGTCGTGGAGGGGACGTTCTCGGTGCCGGTGGTGCTCCATCATCCGCTCGAAACGCACGGCAACACCGTCGCGTGGACCGACGAGGAGATCACCGTGTGGGCCTCGACGCAGGGCGTCTTCAGCGTGCGCGACGGCATGGCCGACAATCTCGACGTTCCGCACAGTCGCGTGCGCGTCGTCTGCGACCACATGGGCGGCGGCTTCGGCGCGAAACTCGGCCCCGGGATCGAAGGCAGCCTGTGCGCCCGGCTTTCGCAGGCCGCGGGCGCGCCGGTGCGGCTCATGCTGACGCGCTTCGACCAATCGCTCGCGGTCGGGAATCGTCCCTCGTCGTTCCAGCACTTGAAACTCGGGGCCGATGCCGACGGCCGCCTGACGGCGTTTGCGATGACGGCGTTCGGTTCGCCGGGCTTCACCGCCGGAGCGACGACCGCGGCCGGCAGCGGCGGGGCCAGCGTGCCGATGCCCTACATTTATCCAGTGCCCAATGTGCGCGTGCGGCAGGCCAACGTCTCGCTCAACGGCGGCTCGTCGCGGCCGATGCGGGCGCCGGCGCATCCGCAGGCGTCCTTCGGCATGGAGTCGATCCTGGATGAACTCGCGGTGAAGCTCGGCCTGGATCCCGTGGAGCTTCGCCTGCGCAACGATCCGTTCGAGGTCCGCCAGCGGGAATACCGGATCGGGGCGGAGCGCTTCGGCTGGAAGGAAAAATACCGCGCGCCCGGCAGTTCGCCGGGACCGGTGAAGACCGGCATCGGCTGCGCCGGCGCCACCTGGGGCGGCGGCGGCCGGGGCACGCGCGCGGAGGTGCAGATCAATCCCGACGGCACTGTCGAGGTCCGCTGCGGCACGCAGGATCTCGGCACCGGCTCGCGCACGGTGGTGACGCGCGTCGCCGCGGAGGTGTTGCAGCTCGAACCGTCCCGCATCGTCGCCCGGATCGGCGACACCCGCTTTCCGCCGTCGGGCGGTAGTGGTGGGAGCATGACAACGGCTTCGGTTTCCCCCGCGATCTTCGATGCGTGTGAGAACGCCGTGGCGGAACTGGCGGCGCAGACCGGCATTGCTGAGCCCCGCGGCGCCGCTTGGGACGAAGCCTGCCGGAAACTCGGCGTGACGCCGCTCGTCGTGGCGGGCAAGTGGCGCGAAGGCCTTTCCTCGCAGGGCGCCGGCGGCGTGCAGTTCGCCGAGGTCGCCGTCGACACGGAGACCGGCTTCGTGAAGCTCCAGCGCATCCTGTGCGTGCAGGACTGCGGGCTGATCGTTAATCCGCTCGCGGTCGAGAGCCAGGTGAACGGCGGTATCATCATGGGCATCGGTTACGCGCTCTACGAGCAGCGCGTGATGGACCGCGTGACCGGCGCCGTGCTCAACCCGAACTTCGAAACCTACAAGCTGCCCGGCGCGGCCGACATTCCCCCGATCGAGATCGTGCTGCTCGACATGCCGGAGCGCGGCGTCATCGGGGTGGGCGAGCCGGTGACGATCCCCACGGCGGCCGCGATCGCCAACGCCGTCGCCAACGCGCTGGGCGTGCGCGTGCCGAGCCTGCCGCTCACGCCCGACAAAGTGCTCGCGGCGCTCGGACGCGTGCCCGCGCACCGCACGAGCGGCAGCCGCGATGCCGCGATCGCCGATGCCATGCAGCGCATCGCGGGCGCCCCGCCCGCCGGCGCGCCCAAACCGGAGGCCCACGGATGAAATCCTTCTCGTATGTGACACCGCAGACGCCCGAGTCCGCCGTCGCGCTGGTAAGCGACGAGGGCCGCTTCCTCGCCGGAGGAATGGATCTGCTCGGCGAAATGAAGGAGCGCCTTGTCGAGCCGGCAGTCCTTGTGAACATCAAGGCGCTGCCCGGCACGCGCGAGATCGCGGCCGCCCCGGAGGTGTGGCGTATTGGCGCCAATGTTACACTCGCGGAGCTCGCCGCCCACCCCGGGCTGCGCCGCCAGTTTCCGGCGATCGCGCAGGCCGCGGAGGAGGTCGGCTCGCCGCAGATGCGCAACGTCGCCACGCTCGGGGGCAATCTCGCCCAGCACTCGCGCTGCTGGTATTACCGGCACCGTGACGCGCGCTGCCGCAAGAAAGGCGGCCCCAACTGCTTCGCCCGGCGCGACCAGAACAAATACCATGCGCTGTTCACCGGCTGCATGTGCGTCAGCCCGGCGGTGTCGAATCTGGCGATGGCGCTGGCCGCGCTCGATGCGCGCGTGCGCCTGCTGCGCGGACGGAAGGCCACAACGCTGACGATCGCCGAGTTGTATGCGAGCGCCTGGCGTACGCCGGCGGCGCACAACAGCCTCGCGCCTGAGGACCTGATTCTCGGCATCGACCTGCCCGTCGCGGCCGGCCAGCGCAGCGTTTACCTGCAGGTGGCGGAGAAAAGCGATTTCGACTGGGCGCTCGTGAGCTGCGCGGCCGCCGCGCGGGTCGAGGGCAAAACGCTGCGGGACGCCCGCATCGTGCTCGGCGCCGTTGCACCGATCCCGTGGACCGTCGACGCCGCGAACCGCTTGCTCGACGGCCAGGAGTGGTCCGACGAACTCGCCGGCCGCGTGGCCGAAACGCTGCTGCGCGATGCCACACCCCTCGCGCACAACGGCTACAAAGTCCCGATTGCGCATGCCCTCGTCCGCCGTGCGCTCGCCCGTCTGGTCGCCGAAGACCCTTAGCCGGACAAATTCAGTTCAGCCACCTGCCGAGCGAAGCGACAGCTCGGACATGGACCCGAATAAACACGAATAAAAACCAGGTGCCGCCATGCCCCTCGATCCTCCCGCCGATCCTCCCTGCCGCTACTTCCGCACCAAGCGGATGTATTTGCCGCCCTCCGACATGCTCGACCCGTATTCGCCCGAACTGGCGGCCCCCGCATATTGCTGGTGCAACAAGACGCTGACCGAACTCGGTGCCGACGAGGAACTGGCAGGCGAGGTGGCGTGCTGCCGCCCGGGGCGGCCCTGTTACGCCCGCTGGCGGTGATCGGGCACGATCTCGTCGGGCGGCGGTGACAGCAGGAGCGCTTCGGAGACGCTCTCGGGCTTCTTCATCTGCGATTCGAGCGCGCCGAGAAATTGATCCCACGAGCGGACGAGATCGGGGTTGTCGTCAAGCAACGCCTCCGCGCGCATCCGCCGCCAGAACGGCAGCGCATCCGCGGTGGGGTAGCGGACGTGAACGCGGAACCCCGCGGTCTTGAGTGCGTGCAGGAACGCCCGGCCGACGCCGGTGTGCGGCCGGGTCACGCGGAGATAAACAATCGCGACATCATCCGTACCGATTGTTTCAATACGACATCGCGGATCGAGTTTTCCGTCGCGGACAAATCGCCCGAGGATCTCTGCCGCCGTGAAGAGCATGGTCTCCGTGTGTCTCCGGACACTACGGAAGCGGCGGCGCGACGCGACGGGGCAGGCGCCCGCCGGCAAGGATAGAATGCGTCGTGATGGACGCGAACAGCGAAAGTCCATCCCCATCGGCGACCGACGGCCGGCGGATCGCGCCGCCCGGCCTCCCCACCGGCGGCGCACAAACACAGGCCGAAACCCACTGTGTCAGAATTTCCCATTGACCCCTCTGCGCGGGGCCGCGTTTCATAGCCCGCCATGGTCCCCAGCGTGCTCATCGTGGACGACGAGAAACACACCCGCGAAGGCCTCCAACAGGCGCTCGAGGACAACTACGACGTTTCCCTCGCGGCGAACTCCGACGAGGCCTTCAACCTCATGGACGCGCAGGAGTTCGATGTGATTGTCACCGACCTGCGCATGCCGGGAAAGAGCGGTCTCAAGATCATCGACAAGGCCCTCACGCTGCCGAACAAGCCCGCCGTCCTGATGATGACGGCCTACGGCAACATCGAAAACGCCGTGGAGGCGATGAAGCGCGGCGCGGTCGATTTTCTCACGAAGCCGGTCAACATCGAGCGACTCGAAGTGCTGATCCAGCGCGCGCTCAAAACCAAGACCCTCGAGGTCGAGGTGAAGCAGCTCCACGAACGGCTCGACGACAAATTCAGTTTTGAAGGCATCATCGGCCGTTCGGGCCGGCTGCAGGAGGTGATCGACAAGGTGCGGCTCGTCGCGCCGTCGCGCGCCACGATCCTGGTCGAAGGGGAGAGCGGCACGGGCAAGGAGCTCATCGCGCAGGCGATCCACCAGGCGAGCCCGCGGGCGCGCGCTCCGTTCGTCGCGGTGCATTGCGCGGCGCTCTCGGAGAGCCTGCTGGAGAGCGAAATTTTCGGACACGAACGCGGCGCGTTCACCGGGGCCACCGAGCGTCGCATCGGGCGCTTCGAGGCGGCTGATGGCGGCACGCTCTTCCTCGACGAGATCGGCGAGATCACGCCATCGACGCAGGTGAAGCTGCTGCGTTTTCTGGAGACCAAGACGATCGAGCGCGTGGGCGGCACCAAGCCCCTCGACCTCGACGTGCGCCTTGTCGCGGCGACCAATCGCAACCTCGAGCAGCTGGCGAAGGAAGGAAAGTTTCGCGAGGACCTGTTCTTCCGCCTCAACGTCGTGCGCATCGTCATGCCGCCGCTGCGCGAGCGGGTGGACGACATCCCGTTGCTGCTCGCCCACTACATCGGTGTCTTTTCCAAGGAGAACAACCTGCCGCCGCTCACGATCGAGCCGGGCGCGCTCGCGACCCTGCAGCGTTATCCCTGGCCGGGAAACATCCGCGAGCTCCGCAACTTTTGCGAAAATGCCGTCGTGCTGCGCCGCGGCGGCAACCTGAGCGAGTATGATCTCGACCCGAAGTTTCGCGGGCAGTCCGCCGCCGATGGCGCGCCGGCGGGAACGCCGGGAGCGGTGGCGATGGCCAATCCGCTCTCGGTCGAGGAAAACGAGAAGCGCCTCCTGCGCGAGGCGCTGCTGAAAGCCCGCGGCAACCGCACGAAAGCGGCCCAGCTCATGGGCATCAGCCGCCGCACGTTGCATCGCAAGCTCGCCCAGTGGCCCGAGCTCGACACGACCGATTGATGAGGCGCTCTCCGGGAGCGCGGGCCGCTGGCCTGCATCGTCGCTGTTTTTGCTTCCAGCTGGGGCGCGTTGTCCCTGACGCGCCGGCGAAGCCCGGTGAAGCGGCGGCGCCCTCGCCGCCGTGTTCGAACCGGACGCGGCGAGCGCGCCCCGTACCCGGGAAAAGGTCGGCGGAGAACCTGGGCGCGCCTTCATGACCACCCAGCAGCTCATCCACTGGCTCGAAGTGGGGGAGGGCGCGCGCTGGCTGCGGCGGGCGGCGCTGCTGCTTGGCATCCTCGTCCTGTCATTGCTGATCGCCTACAAGCAGTTTCACGGCCCGCTTTCCGAGCAGACGCTGCGTGAGGCCGACGTGGGCCGCTCGGTCGCGTTGGGCGAGGGTTTCGTCACGCGCGTGAACTTCCCGCAGACGGCCGCGTTCCTGCAGGCGCGGGGGGAGGGGGGCGCGCCCGACGCGGCGGCGCCTTTCCCCGAACTGCACCAGCCGCCGCTGTATTCCGCGTTGATCGGCGCGGCACTGGGCGTGCTGCCGGAGCAGTGGCGCGCGGCGCTCTTCGCCGATGTGCTGCCGCCGCCCCACGGGTTTGCCGCCGATTACTTTTTGCTCGGGCTCAATGTGCTACTGCTCTGGGGCGCGGCCGGGCAGGCCTGGCAGCTCGGTCGCAAGCTTTTCAATCCGTCCACCGGCCTGCTCGCCGCGCTAGGCGTGCT
>DASWVO010000089.1:0-5665 GCA_036406235.1 Opitutaceae bacterium | reverse complement strand
GTTCAGGAAGTGGATATGGTCGGCGACGAGCGCCTCGCCGCAGCGCCAGCGCGACGAGGCAGTACGCACCGGCGCCATCGGCGCGACGGCGATGATCTATGCGGCGCGCGCGCTGGGCCTGGGCTCGACGCCGATGATCGGGTTCGATGCCGAAGCGGTGGCCCGCGAGTTCGCACTGGCCGAGGATGAAGTGCCGGTCATGCTGTTGTCAGTGGGAGCGGAGCTTCCGGGCAATTGGCCGCAGAAGCCGCGCCGTCCGGTGGTCGATGTGCTGGATCTCGTATAAATCAGCGAAAACAGAAACTTACGGAGACCACGATGCCTAGAACCGCCGTGCTAAAGCCGGAACAGGTGCCAGCCGCTTCGAAACCGACTCTCGATATGTTCACCAAGAACATCGGGTTCACCCCAAACATGATGGCGACCTTCGCGCTGAGCCCGATCGCGTTCAACTCGTGGGCCTCCCTGCTCGGCTCCTTGAGCAAGACGCTCGATGTGAAGACGCGTGATAGCATTGGCCTCGCAGTCTCCGAAGTGAATGGCTGCAACTACTGCCTGACGGTTCACAGCTTTACGGCCGAGCATATGGCCAAGCTGCCGGCCGATGAAATCATTCTCGCTCGGAAGGGCCATGCCAGCGACCCGAAGCGGGACGCCGCCGTCCAGTTTGCGCGCAGAGTCATCGAGACCCGCGGCAAGGTCAGTGACGCCGATCTGGAAGCCGTCCGCGATGCCGGCTACACGGATGCGAACGTCATGGAGATCGTCGCGCTGGTGGCGATGTACTCCCTGACGAATTTTTTTAACAACGTGTTCGATCCCGAGAGGGACTTTCCCGCCGTTACGCCGGCCGGCTCGATCTGAACCACTATCCGGAGAATTTCAGAAGGAGTTAACGGCGAAATGCGCGAAAGAAACGACTTCGCTCGAGTAGACGCTTACAAGATGATGCACCGAATGGTGATCAAGAAATGGATACACCCGCTCACTGCAACTGCTTCCTTTTTCGTGTGTCTCGTGGTTCCTCAACTGCATTAGGCCGGATCCGGTTGCATCGACCCTCTCCGAGGGGCCTTGGACGTGGCTCGGACACCGGGGCAGAATTTACAGGAGACCATTTTCCATGAAGGCAATCGTAGCAATGGATCAGGCTGCGGGAACGTCCGGGCTGAGGCTGGCCGAGCGGCCCGAGCCTGCGGCGTCGATCAACGACGTTATCGTCGAGATTCATGCCGCGGGATTCGTCGGGACTGAGTTGACGTGGCCCTCGACCTGGACCGATCGACGCGGCCGTGATCGAACACCGTCGATCCCCGGCCACGAGCTGGCCGGAGTGGTCACCGCCCTCGGCTACGGCACGACGGGACTCTCGGTAGGACAGCGCGTGTTCGGCCTCGCGGACTGGTATCGCGACGGCGCGCTGGCCGAGTATGTGGCGATCGAGGCACGCAACCTCGCGCCGCTGCCGGGCGACGTCGACTTCACGGTGGGCGCGAGCCTGCCGATCTCGGGCCTGACGGCCTGGCAGGGACTGTTCGAGCACGGCCGCCTTCGGGCGGGGCAGAGTGTCCTTGCGCACGGCGCGGCCGGCGCAGTCGGGTCGATGGTGATGCAACTCGCACGCTTGGCCGGCGCCCATGTCATCGGCACCGGACGTGCCGCCGACCGTCAGAAGGCGCTCGACTTCGGTGCGCAGGAGTTTGTCGACCTCGCCAGCGACACGCTGGAAGATGTCGGCAGAGTCGATCTGGTGTTCGATGCCATCGGCGGCGACATCGGTAAGCGGTCCGCAGGCATGATTCGAGCCGGAGGAACGCTGGTGTCCATCGTCGGGCCGGCCGAGGCGCGGCCTGTCGATGGCGTTGCGATCGACTTCGTGATCGAGTCCGATCGTGTCCAACTGAGTGAGATCGTCCAGCGAGTCCGAGACGGACGACTGCGGACGAACATCGGCAACGTCTCGCCCCTCGACGAAGCTGTTGCCGCCCTCAACTCGACGGAGCGGCGCGCGGGGAAGACGGTTATTCGCGTGCGCCCGTGAGGGGCAGCGAGCGGCCGGGATCGGCGGCCGCAGCACGGGGTCATCTCATACGAGACAGGTGATGAACGTTGCCGGCATGTAGTGGAATCGTGGTGACGGACCGGAGGAGAAACCTGAAAGCTGATGGAGCGCGTATGCAGCGCGGAAGCGCGAAAATGGTCACGCCGAAGGCGTGGCCCCGGAACGAAGTGCAGGGGTGGAGTCGCGCGGGCGCCCACTGGGCGATCGATTCCACAAATGGCCGGCGCCGAAGGCGCTGGTCCTGGAGCGTAGCGGAAGGGGGACTGCCGCGGGCTTGCCCGTCCTTCGGCGGGGTGCCCTTTGGGCGGCGGGAGCCACAAAGCTGAGTTTCGGTGTGACCGGTCGGGATGAGCGTCGATCGGCGTCGCTGAGCCGTCCGACGCGCTTGCTTTCGCGCCGTTCCGGGCGGGTTCTCGGTCCGGCGAGCAGGTTGATCGCGCGTGCGCTCCGGGTGATCGGGCGGCCGTCGCGGTTGATCGATCGGGCGCGAGGGCTGAGCGCGCGGCCAGGGATGCTGATCCGGTTGCCTCGCCGGTAGATCGCGCGGCGGCGGATGTTGATCGTTCTGACGCGCCGGTTGATCGCGCGGCCCTGCGCGGGGAACGCTCTGTCGGGCCGGTGTAGCGCTTCACGCGCGGGAGCACAGCGCATCGCACGCCGTGCTCGAGCGGGCGGGCGCGAGTGCACGTCGCGTCGACACCTTTGCACATCGATTCGCCTGGTGTTCGATATCGATCGATCCGTGACGTACGACGCATCGCTGCAGGTGCAATGGCGTCCGAGCGGTGATGCGCATCACGCGGTCGCAGGTGCCAGCTCGCGCTGGCGACGTGGTACCACGCATCACGCGACGTGCACACCGCATCGCGCGACCTGCACAGCGTGTGATGCGAGGGTGTACACCGCATGATACGACCTTGCACACCGCGCTGTCGGAGCGGAGTTGGCTGATGTAAGCGCAGGGAAATCAGGCGCTTGGAGTGGAAGCTGGCGCGGGTTTCCGGGACGCGACCGATGCGGCCGGCGACCGTCCGCGTGCGGCGGGTACGGTCGGTTAGGGATCCCGGGCGGGGGAAAACACTTCACCCACTTTCTTCAACTTTCTGGCCGGGGTATCGCAAATTGATACTCCGACCTTGCTACGATCGTTCTCGAAATTGCATCCGGCACGGCTCGAACACGGACCGCCGGAGCGGGAGAGCGAGACGGAGTTGAGAGTTGAGGGTTGAGAGCTGAGAACCCGGAGCCGAGCGCTGAGAGCCGGAGAGATGGAGATCAGCCGGCCTAATGCAGTTGAGGAACCACGAAACACACGTGCCGAGCGAAGCGACTGCCCGCCAAGACACGAAAAAGGAAGCAGATACAGTGAGCGGATGTATCCACTTCTTGATCACCATTTGCGTGATCGAAAGGCTGTAGCCACGGCCGTGTCGGCCGTGCCGTTCATCATCTCAAAACCACGTGTCCGGCACGGACGCGGAGATCGGAGATCAGAGATCAGAGGTCGGAGCGGCGGAGGGCGGACGGGCTGAAACCTGAGACCTGAAAGCTGATGGAGCGCGTGAGCGCGTAAATGGCCTGCGCCGAAGGTGCTGGCCCTGGAGCGTAGCGGAAGGGTGCCTACTGCGGGCTTGCCCGTCCTTCGGCGGGGTGCCCTTTGGGCGGCGGGAGGCACAAACCTGAGTGTGGCAGACGGCGGGAGGGCGGAATCTGCGTTACGGGAACGCTTGCTGCGGCCTGGGCGCCGTCGCGCCGGGGGGCGAGGCGGGCTGGCGGCTCAGGCTGAGGAACTCGACAAGCGTGTACGCCCGCCCGTCCAGTCGGGAAAGCCAGTGGAGCTGGCGCGGGACGTCGACGCCTTGGCGGTCCCAATTGCCGGCGTCCATATCGGCGAGCAGCGCGAGCATTCGCGAGTCGTCCGGATGAACGACTTTCCAGTGTCGGCTCGAGATGACACCGGTCGATTGTCGTGCTTCATCCAATACGGCATCGTTCCACACCGTCCACGGTTCGCTCCCGGGGGCGGGCAGCGGCTCGTGTGCGGACGGCGAGGCGCCCGCTGAGGAACCGCCGCTGCCGAAACCCTGGCGCGACGCAAACGAGGGGGCGGGCTCCGTCGTCACGGCCGGGAAATGCAGGTGCGGGAAGGGGATCATCGCGGGGCCTCCGCGGGGACGAGCGCGTTCAATACGATGCCGGTGGCCAGTTCCGCATCCCAGAATGACGACCGTGCGCACGATCGGGTTTCCGCCGATCCATCGCTGGCCGGAGCCCAAAGGGTGAGCCGGGTCTCATCCATTTCGATCACGAGGGCGATCTGTTCGGCGCCGTCCTCGTCGGAGCGGGCCCGGCGCGGCTCGCGTTCCGTGCGGACAAGCACGGGGTTGCCCGCGCGGTGCGAAGCCAGCACGCGATCGTAGTCGCGAAACACGCCTCCTCCCGACGAAATGCCCAACTCGGACGCAAGATCGAAGAGTCGGCGGAGATCCGCCACGCCGGGATACTGTATCCACTCGGGATATACAACCTGGTGGCTGGCGATGAACGTGTGTTCAGCGATCATGGGATTACCCATGTTCTCCCAAATGCGAAGGAGGCAGCGGCAACCGGCGCCATAGCGATCGAGATCCATTTCGGGCACGATACGCCGGCTGGCGGCGGAAAGCGACCGGGGCGGCCGCGGGCGGGGACTCAGTAGGCGGGCTACTTGTCGGAGCGCCGGCGGCGGAATGGGCTGCCATCGGCCGGCGACGGCTGTAGGTTAAAGGCTCCCATGGCCCAATCATCCGATTCGCCCGGCGCAGCTCACGAGGAGTTTTCGCTGCCACTCTTCGCCCTGACCGTCCTGACGACGCTGGCGGCGCTGCTCGCGGCGCTGCGCTTCTTCTTTCCCGAGGTGTGGATGGCGCAGCTCCACGCGCCGTGGTGGAGGGGGATCGCCGCGTTCCTCGCCATCAGCCTCGTCAACTGCGTCGCGGAGTATTTTTTCCACCGATACGTCCTGCACACGCCGGCGATCCCCTTCCTGCGCCGGCTCTACCGGCAGCACACGTTGCACCATGCGCTTACGCACATCGCGCGGAAGCAGAGCCGTGACGGACGGGGGATCCTCTTCATCGAAAACAGGTTTCCGATCGTCGAGCCCGAGCAGGGCGAAGCCTCGTTCTTTCCGTGGTACTCGCTCGCCGCGTTCGCGGCCGTCCTGTCGCCGCTGCTGGCGCTGCTGCACTGGCTGCTTCCCGCATTTCCGTGGTTTCTCTCCGGCTTCGCGGCGCTGACGGTGTCGCTCACGCTCTACGAGATCCTTCACGCGATCAATCACTGGCCGTTCGAGAAATGGAGGCCGTTGATCGAGCACCCGCGCTGGGGCCGCTTCTGGCGTCCGGCCTACGCCTTCCACCTGCGTCATCACGCGGTGACGGATTGCAACGAGTCGATCTCCGGCTTTTTCGGACTGCCGCTGGCCGACTGGGCGTTTGGCACCTGTGTCATCCCGCAGACCATCTATGCTCAGGGCGAGGAGTGGACGCCGGACAAGTTTCTCAGCCCGCGCCCGCGACGATTCATCTGCTGGCTGGACGCGTGGGCCGGGCGGGTCGTGCA
>DASWVO010000088.1:0-15277 GCA_036406235.1 Opitutaceae bacterium | reverse complement strand
CGCAACGCGGTGACGAAAACGGCAAGCCAAGGAAACGGCACCTGGATTGACGCAGGAGCGCGCGCCGGACGAGGCCTGGTGGCGAGGCGCTTCGGCCAACGCATCGCCAAGGCGGCCGGCCCGGAGGTCGGGCCCCACTTTCCGCACCTCCGAGAGTTTGTGACAGACCTAAGGCGCCGTCGGCGCGGGAGTCCACGCGTGGGCCTCGGGCGCGTCGCTGGACACTGGAAAGGCGCTGATGCGCAGCCGCGCGGCGCCCATCGGAATCAGGGTGATCGGTTCGATCGGCTCGCTGGTCCGGGCGGGGCTTTGCTGAACGTCCTCGACGAGGCCGCGCTCATCGAGTTGCCACTGCGGGATGCGACGGCCGCGGGCCTTCAGGAGGATCGGCGCGCCTTCGAGCGTGAAGGGCTGGTTGTTCGCCGGCCAGTCGCGCCGGACGAGTTCGAACGAGGCGGCGGGGTCGCCCGCGTCGAGCACGAGGCCGTAGTTCCAGGGAGACGCCGGCCAGAGCTCCCACGAGGGCCAGGTGTCGCTGCCGCCCTGGCGTTGATAGCGCTCCGCGATCTTCAAGGAGAAGGTGAGCGGGCCGCGATCGACGCTTACGCTGTCGTGGTTCTTCTCCCAGCGCCGGACGTTTAGCTGCATGGGCAGCGTGAGTTCGACCACCTCGCCGTCGCTCCAGCTGCGATCGAGCACGAAGTAACCGGAGGCGCGGCTGGGCGGGAGCGATGAAGCGCGGAGCGGTTGTCCGTTCACGGCGACGGCGGGCTGCTGACACCAGCCGGGAACGCGCAAATAGAGCGGAAACCGCACGGGCTCCTGCACCGAAATTTTCAGGCGAACGCCTTCGTCGAAGGGGTAGCGCGTTTGCGCGCTGATCTTCACCTCGGAGCCGCGGGCGCCGACTTTCGCGGTGACGTGGCTTTCGTTGTAGAACACGGCGGCGAGCCCGTTGTCGCTGGTGGCGAACCACAGGCTGCTGGCGAAGTACGGCCAGCCGTGGCCGAAGTTGTGTTGGCAACAGCGGTAGCGACTCGGGCTCAGGAGGTACATCGGCCCGCCGTTCCTGATGCCGGGGGCCTTGCTCGCGGAGTCGCTTTGCGGGTGATTGGGCGCGGTGAGATAGCGCAGCGCTTTCATGTCCGGCGTCATCGTCGCGGGAAAACTGTTGTAGGCGACGTCCTCGGTCCGGTCGGCCCAGGCGGGATCGCCGGTGATCTGAAGGAGTTGTTCGTCACTGAGCATTTCCTCGACGATGCCGCAGGTTTCGATCGCCTGGCGCGGCCCGGTGAAGCCGGGGCGGATCATTTCGTCGCCGCCGAACATCCCGCCGGGCACCTGGCCGTAGTCGTCGCGCACGCGGCGCCAGTTGCGCTCGGCCGCAGCGAGGTGTCGCGGATCGTGCGACTGCTGCCAGTAGATCGCCGGGCTGTCGAAGCCCTCGGCGATATTCACGTTGTGTTCGCTCGCCAGTCCGCTCGTCCAGTCGGCGCCCCACTGGTGAATCCGTTCCGCGAGTTCGAGCAGCCACGCTTCGCCGGTGCGGTTGTAGAGCCAGTAGACGCTCCAGAGGTTGTCCGCGGCGCGTTGCTGCGGCCACTGCCAGAAGGCGGTCGAGCCATCGGGCTGGCGCTGCGGGTGCTGAAGGGCTGGATACGCGAGCTGCCAGCGGAAATACTTCTTCATCAGCTCCAGCACCCGCGCGTCGCCCGAATAGTCGTAGTGACTCTGCAGGCAGAACAGCATGATCATGTTCGGCCACAGGTCGTAGTCCTCAGCCGTGCTGCGCACCGTCGCCTTCGCTTTCCGCGGTCCGAACCAGCCGTCGGGCTGCTGGCTGGCGATCGCGCCCTCGAGCCAGATCCGCGCTTCCCCGATCAGTCCGGGGTCCTCGAGAAGATACGCGAGGTGAGCGTAACCTTTGAGCCAATACGGAACCTCCTCCCAACCGTGCTCGCCCTCGCCCTGGGGATCGAGCCACGAGTTCTTTTCCTTCTGAAGAAAGCGGCTGATTTCGCCGAAGTGACCGTGGAAGCCCTCGGCCTGCAACTCGAGCTGCTTGCGGAGCCAGCCCCGTGGCTCGATGGCCTTGAGCGGAAGCGGCACGAGCGGGGAGGGACTGAGGGGCGCGCGATTGCTGACGTAGTGCTCGTTGCGGCGATCGGTCGGAGGCGAGGCGACGAAGCGGGCCTCATCTTCGGCTTGTGCGGCGAGGGTCCGTGGCGAGGTGCCGGCGTGGAGGAGCGCGATGAGTGCGAGCGCGCGGCAGGCGCGGGGATGGAAGCGCGGTGTGTCGGGGCGTGAGGTCATGAGGGTAGGGGCGAAAGCGGATTTTCGCGGACCTGGGGTGGTTCGGCGTCAGGCGCAGGGGCCGGGGATACTTTAGGCGACTTCCGAAAACGTTGCCTCGCAAGGGAGGCGTGTTGGTCCTCTTTGGAGACCAGCGATTCGCGCCGGCGATCGTCACCTTGAACGACAGCCGTCCAAGGTGTCGCGGGGAGGCGTACGAAAAGTGCGAGGTCGCGTGGATGCGCGGTCGGCCCGCCGGCGGCTTCACGCCAGTGCGGCCAGCGCGACGCGGATGGCGACGCTCATGCCTTTGCGAAATTCTTCCCGCGTGCCGACCTTGTGCTTCAGGCCCATCGCCGCCCAGAAGAGCACGTCCACGCACTCCTGCACCCGGACGCGCCGGCCTTTCGCCCCGCCTGCCTCCGCGACGATCATCGCCGTCACCGCCTCCTTCAGTCCGGCCAGCCCTTCCTCCAGCACAGGACCGGCCAGCGACGTGAACGCTTCGGTGAGGTCGTACGCTTCCGCGCCCACCTTGCCGACATACCGGCCGATCGTAATCTCGAAGCAGGCCAGCAACCGTTTGTCCAAGGGGCCCTTCTTTTCCAACAGCACCGCGACCTCCTCCCGCGATGTCTCGAGCGAGTGCCGGATCGTCGCCTCGAACAGCGACTCCTTGGTCGGAAAGTGCAGATAAAGGCCCTGCCGCGACAGTTTCGCCTCCCCGGCGACGTCGCTCATCGACGTCTTCTTGAACCCGTAGCGCAGGAAAACATCCAGCGCCGCCGTCAGGATCTGCGTGCGGCGCTGGGTGTCGAGGGAGGAGGGGATTTCGGGCGCAGGCATGGCACAAACTTGACAAAAAATGTCCAACTTGTCTAGTGGTCGTGAACTTTGGCTAAACCGATAAACCCGTTCGTACCGATGAGCACCCTGGCTGGCAAACGTTCCGTCCCTTGCTCCCTCCGCTTCGCGCGGTTTGTCCCGTGCCGACCGTCCGCGGGGCAGCCGGGGTTAAGTTCGGACGCGGGAGAGGGGCGCGCGAGCCCCGACCGGCTGGAGTGTTCCGCGCAGTGGCAGGGCGGACGTTTCCGCAACCGGCAGCCCCTGTGGATGAACACCTGGGGTGCGGTGCGCTCGTTGTTTTCGCGCAGCCCGCACAATGCGCCTTCGCAGGCCGTTCCCGTCGTTGCCGACACGCTGCGGCGCCTGGCGGAGCCGCCCCGCAGCGGTCTGCGCGCGACATGGTTCGGCCATTCCTCCGTTTTCCTCGAAATCGAGGGATATCGCATCCTGATCGATCCGGTGTGGTCGGAACGCGCCTCGCCGGTCTCGTTTGCCGGTCCGAAGCGCTGGTATCCCGCGCCGGTCGCCCTGGAGGATCTGCCCCGTCCCGACCTCGTCGCGATTTCGCACGATCACTACGACCATCTCGACCGCAGCAGTATTCAACGTCTGGATGCGCTGGGTCTGCGGTTTCTCGTTCCGCTCGGCGTGGGACGCCGGCTGCACGCGTGGGGCGTGGCTCCCGGCCGCGTTCGCGAACTCGACTGGTGGGAAACGCACGAGCTTGGCGGCCTGCGCATCCACGCCACGCCGGCCCGCCACGCGGGGGGACGCGGTTTTCTCGACCGGGACCGCAGCCTCTGGTGCGGCTACGCCTTCGAGGGCGACATGCAGCGCGCCTACTATTCCGGCGACACCGGCATGATGGATGCGTTTGCCGAAATCGGGCGCCGCTTCGGACCGTTTGATCTCACGATGCTCGAGATCGGTGAATACTCGCAGGACTGGCCCGACTGGCACATGGGCCCCGAGCAGGCCGTGGCCGCTCATCGGCTGGTGGGCGGCCGTCTCCTGCTCCCGGTGCATTGGGGACTCTTCAGTCTGTCGACCCACGCCTGGACCGAGCCGATCGAACGCGTCGTGGCCGAGGCCGCCGACCGGGAGGTGACCGTGGCAACGCCCCGGCCCGGCGGGAGTGTGGAGCCCGATGGTTCGACGCCCGAGGCGTTTTCGGTCTGGTGGCCGTCGCTCCCGTGGCGTCGCGCGGAGATGTACCCCGTGCATTCGACTGCCGACGGGCGTCGTGAGCCGGGAACGGTGGCGACGCCGCCCGAGCACCTCGTGCGGTGGTTGTACGACCTGGCCTTCGATCTGGAGCAACGCGGCGATCAGCGCGGCGCGCTCAACGCTGTGCAGCTCGCGACCACCCTCACGCGCAAAGGGCCGTAGGGGGCTTCTCCGCGAAGCGCTGCCGTCGGAAGGGTGGGTCCGGACCAAGCCGGCCCTTGCGGGCCGGCCCGGATCGGAAGCCGCGCCGCACGCGGCGGCCTGGTCACGTGGGCCAGCCCTACATTCGACTGCAACGCAGCGAGACCGAGCGCCGTGGAAGCCAGGGCGCCGGTATGCGGGTTATTTCGCGGCGCAGTTGAACATCCACTGCACGCCGAAGCGATCGGTCAAGGTCCCCCAATAAGCGCCCCAGAACATGTCCTGCAGCGGCATGTCCACTTTGCCTCCCTCGCCGAGCGCGGCGAAGAGGCGGTCGGTTTCGGCGCGGGTGTCCGGTTCGAGATTGATGTAGACGTTGTTGCCGACGTTCACCTTGAACCCCATCGACTCGGGGGCGTCGGAGCCCATGAGCACATGACCGCCGAGGATCGGCAGGGCGACGTGCATCACGAGCTTGGCATCGGTGTCGGGCAGGGGCGGTTGGCCGGGGCAGGGCGGGCCGTCCGTGAAACGCATGAACGGGGTGACGAACTCGGTTTTGAAGACCGATCGGTAGAAGAGGAAGGCTTCCTCCGTGCTGCGGCCGAAGTTGAGATAGGTGGAGACGCGGGCCATGTTTTTTCAGAAACGAGGTTGAGATGAGGGTTCCGGAACATCTCTTCAACGAACGAACCCGCCGTCGCGGGACAGCGAACCGAACTTTTTCGGCGGATCGGGCGCGGCGCATCGGTCCCGCTTCGTTTGCGGAGCAGCTCTGCGCCCGAACCCTCCGCTTACTTGAGCGGAATCGGGACAAAGAGGATCGGCGGGACTGAGCCCTTGAAGTAGTGATCGGACTTCTTTTGGGGTATCCCTCGTGTCCGGAACATCTGGAATACCTGCTCGGAGCCCGCTTGATCAACGAACGCCTTGTTCGCGGTGATCTCCAGGACCAGGATGTGATCACCACTCCAAAGGTGCAGTTGCCGGCCGCGGCCGTAGTGCCGGAGATCGATCCCGGAGATCTGTTGATTCGAGAGCACGATTTCGCGCTTCGATGACGCGTTGTTTAGGTTGCCGCCCAGTACATGGAGTCCGGCGGACGTCACCGCCACGATGCCCTCAGTGAAGACTGCATGGTCGTCCCAGCCTCGCGTCTCCGCAAACGTACAGTAGCTGATGAACTGCACGTCGGTCCGTGGCACGCGGATGATCTCTGCGAAGCGCTGAACGTCGGTCTCTTTCGTGAGGGGGGTCGCGCAGCCGGCGAGGAATGCCGCTGCGGTCAAACCGAGTAACGCTGGATACTTCATAAGCCGCCTTTTGGCCGACGTACATAATCCGCCCGGTGAGCGGATTCAACGCTCGAGCCGCCGGCGAACTCCCTCCCGTAACGCCCTGCTCACTACACTGAGTCGTGTCCGGCCTCGTGCGGCGAAGCCGGTGGCCGCGTTCCTGATCCGGTCGATCCGATTTTCTTGCGGGTGACATTTGCGCCGCGACCGCTCAAGGATGGCGGCGCGAAGTTCCACCCCCCCCGGCCCACCGCACGGGATCAGCGTTTACCTCCCCTCGTCATGCGACCCTGCAACTCGATCGGTGCGTCCGCGCCCTCGTTGACCGAGGGAACGGATCGTCGCGGGCGCCGTCGCTCTTCATCTCACCTGCGCCCATGAACCCATGATCACCTGGACACAGCATTACACGCCGCTCGGGGATTCGCTTGCCGCCTCGGCCGTGGTCGCCGCCGCGCCGGTGGTGGTCTTGCTCGGGCTGCTGGCGTTTTTCCGGGTGCGCGCGCACTGGGCGGCTCTCGCGGGCCTCGCGACAGTGCTGGCCGCGGCGATCGGGGTGTATCACATGCCGGGGCCGCTGGCGCTGGCGGCGGCCGGGTATGGAGCACTCTATGGATTGCTGCCGATCGGCTGGATCGTGCTCAACGTGGTATTTCTCTACGACATCAGCGTCAAAACGGGGCAGTTCGAGATGGTGAAGCGATCGATCGCCAACCTGTCGGTCGACCGCCGCATCCAGGCGCTGTTGATCGCGTTCAGTTTCGGCGCCTTCATCGAGGGAGCGGCGGGGTTTGGCGCGCCGGTCGCGATTTCGGCGGCGATGTTGATCAGCATCGGGTTTCGGCCGCTGCTGGCGGCGGTGCTCGCGCTCATCGGCAACACTGCGCCGGTGGCCTTCGGGTCGCTTGGCACCCCGATCATCGCGCTCGCGCAGGTCACCGGCCTGCCGCTGCTCGAACTCAGCGCGATGACCGGCCGGCAGCTCCCGGTCTTCAGCCTGCTCGTGCCCTTTTGGCTGGTCGCGGCGATGGCCGGCTGGCGCGCGATGGTCGAGGTCTGGCCGGCGTGCCTCGTCGCGGGCCTGAGTTTCTCGGTGGTGCAGTTTCTGGTGAGTAATTTCCACGGTCCTTGGTTGGTGGATACGGCAAGCGCGCTCGTCTCGATCGGCGCGGTGCTGCTTTTGCTGCGCTTCTGGCGGCCGCGCACGGTGTGGCGGTTTGCCGGCGAGACGACGGCGGCGGCCGCGGACGAGAAGCTGGCGCGCGCGGTTCTCCTGCGAGCCTGGTCGCCGTGGCTGATCCTGACGGTGGTGGTGTTCGTCTGGGCGTTGCCCGCGACGAAGGCGGCGTTGAACGGCCTGTGGGAGCCGAAGTTTGCGATCCCGACCCTGCACGAGGCGGTGTTCAAGGCGCCGCCGCTTGCGCCCGAGCTGAAGGCCGAGAGTGCCATCTACACGCTGAACCTGCTGTCGGCGACCGGGACCGCGTCGCTGCTGTCGGCTCTCGTCGCGGGCACGCTCCTCGGGCTGAGGCCGGGGGCGCTGCTGCGCCTCTATGGGCACACGCTCTGGCGCGTGCGCTGGTCGCTGCTGACGATCTCCGGCATGCTCGCGCTCGCATTCGCGTCGCGCTACGCCGGACTCGACTCGACGCTGGGCCTGGCCTTCGCGAGCACCGGGGCGCTCTTTCCGTTCTTCTCTCCGTTGCTCGGCTGGCTGGGGGTGGCGCTGACGGGAAGCGATACGGCCTCGAACGTGCTCTTCGGCAACTTGCAGCAGGTCTCGGCGCAGCAGCTTGGCGTGTCGCCGGTGCTCGCCGCCGCGGCGAACAGCACGGGCGGTGTGATGGGCAAGATGATCGACGCGCAGAGCATCGTCGTGGCTGGCGTGGCGACGGGGCAGCACGGACAGGAAGGGCAGATCCTGCGCGCCGTGTTTTGGCACAGCTTGAGCCTCGCGGCGCTGGTGGGCGTGCTGGTGTTTTTGCAGGCATATGTTTTCCCCGGCGTGGTGCCGTGAAGACGGGAAACGGTGGACGGTGGACAGTGTAGTGAAACCATCGTTACGCGACGGCGGGAACGAGCCCCGCCGGCAACGCCCTCCGCGGGCAGCTAGAGGCTGTCATGAACCTTGCGCAGCGGTAGCCGGAGGTGGCGCGGTGCTTTAGCCCGCGCTCCTTGGGCGCAGCGAGCGCGGGCTAAGCACCGCGCCACGAACGGGCGTTCGGAAAGTGGATGACAGGTTCTAGGGACCCAGTGGAATAGGCGTCAGCATCCCGGCGGCCCATTGATCGTAGCGTGCCTTGAGGCGCGCGAAGACCTCGGGCTCGCGCGCCTTCAGGTCCTGCGTCTCGCCGGGATCGCGGGACAGATCGAAGAGGTAGTCGCCCGCGAGGTCGCGATCGACGGTGCCGAGCGCCTCGACTTTCAGGTATTTCCAGGATCCCGAGCGCACGGCGTGGTGGCGGTGCCGTTGGTCGATGCGCCAGCAGATCGTGCGCTCCTGCGCCGGGGCTTCGGCCGTGAGAAAGGGCAGCAGGCTCAACCCGTCCCAATCGGCCGGGATGGTTTCGCCGGCAGCGGCCAGCATCGTCGCGCTCCAGTCGAGGGTGGTGGCGACCTGGTCGGTCGAGACGCCCGCCCGCACCCGGCCGGGCCAGCGCACGATCGCCGGCACGCGAATGCCTCCCTCCCAGAGTTGCAGCTTGCGACCGCGAAACGGACCGCGGTTGCCGAGTTGCTCGTCCCCGCCGTTGTCGGAGGTGAATATCACGAGGGTGTTTTGCGCGTATCCAAGTTTCACCAACAGTGCGAGGATCCGGCCGATGCCGTCATCCAGGGCGCGCATCATCTCCGCATACGCCTCCGGTGAACCGCCGTCGCGGAGCCATGAGCGTCCGGCCGGATACGGCGGATCGCCACGTTGCTGCCACGGCCAGTGCGGCGCCGTGTACTGCACGCTGAGAAAGAACGGCGGTGTGGCGCGGCGGAGGAACTCCACGGCCTCCGCGGTGAACAGGTCGGTGAGGTAGCCGGTCCGCTCCACCTCGGTGCCGTTCAGATACAGGTCGTGAGCGGCGTCACCGCGTGCGGCCCGGCCGCGCGCAGGCGTATTCCGCGCCGGGCCTTCGGGGCCTCCGGTGACATGCGACACGTAATCGGTGGCGCCTCCGAGCGGGCCGAACGAGAAATCGAAGCCGTGTCGCGGAGGCCGGAATTCGGGCCGCCAGCCGAGGTGCCATTTTCCCACGAGGCCGGTGTGATAGCCGGCGCGCTTGAGCAGCAAGGGCAGGGTGGGCGGATCCGGCGGCAGCCCCTCGGCGGCGTCGCCCGCGCCGGTCAACGGTTCCCACAAGCCGGCGCGTGTGCGGGCGGGATAGCGCCCCGTCATCAGGCCCACGCGCGTGGGCGAACACACCGGAGCGATGGCATACGCGTCGGTGAAACGCACGCCCTCGGTCGCGAGCTGGTCGAGATTTGGCGTGCGATAACCCGTGGCACCGTAGCAACTCAGATCGGCGTAGCACAGGTCGTCGGCCATGATGTAGAGGATGTTCGGCCGCTCCGACGTGGCGCGCGGGGCAGGGGCTGTCCCGTCGCCGTCGCCGGTGGCGGTCGCGGAGATGGCGCCGACCAGAAACCCGAGGGTTGCCGCGAGAAAAGCGGGCCTCAGGCATCCCGCCTGCGGTCGATGAAATTGGCCCCGGCGGCCTGCGCGCCCGGAACTCCGTGACATGCGGCAACAGACCGCCGGCGCCGAGGGCGGTTCGTTGCCGGAAGTGCAGGCGGCTCGCGCCGGGCTCAGGGAAAAAAGAAGCCGAGGAGTCGGAGTTCCTCACCTGCAAGACATCGAAATCGGCGACGCCGCGAGAGAATCAAATCATCGGTTCGGGCCGCTTTGGCGCAGGGGCGTCGGGCAGCGATTGTCGATGCCCGTCCCCCGTAGATTCATTGCGGGGCGAGGCGCACGCCGTCGGCGATCACGTAGCCGTTGGTCCCGGTGGTGCGGATCTTCACCTCCGCGTTGGCCGGCGAGAGCGGGAACACGCCGAGGAGCGTCCAGGTGTTGTTGTTGTTCTGCTGGTTGACGGTCACCGTCGAGACGGAGCCGTCCGCCTTGATGATGTCCACCGGCACGTTGCTCGCGCGGTTGGCGGCGGCGGTCCAGCGGGCGTAGACGAGGTAGACGCCGGCGGAGGGGATCGCGGGCTTGAAGGAGAAGGTTTTGGTGCCCTTGTCGACGTTGCCGTCGTGTGCGTAGTTGCTGTCCAGATACCCTGGAGAGCTGGTGGAGAGTGTCCACGCGCCGGTGCTGACGACATGGGCGGAGTCGGCGTTGTCGACGACGATCTCGCCGGAGGACGACAGCAGTTTCGCGCGCTGGGCGAACTGGATGTCGTAGAGCGACTCGGCGACGGGAGAGCCGGTGAGCTCGAAGAGGACGCGGTTGGCGGTGGGGCCGACGTGGAGCACGGGCGTGGTCACGGCGGTGCCCCAGGTCGTGGCGGGCCAGCGGGCGTAGCCGTCGTTGACGCGGATGCCGGCGGGGCCGTTGCCGGCGTGGGCGCCGACGACGATGCCGAACTCGGCGGGCGTCACGCCGAGGAGGTTGTGGCGAAGATCGTTGTTGGTGGAGCTCTTGGTGTTGTAGCCCTCGTTTTCGTAATTCCACACGATGCTCCAGCCGCAGGTCTCGTAGGCGTCGGTGCTGAGGGTGCCGCGGTTGATCATGAGCAGGCCGGCGTCCTTGGCGTAATGGTTGTCCCAGAGCACGCCGTGGGCGAACTGGAGGTGCGTGTCGTCCACGGACTCACCGGAGGTGATGTCGGAGTTGAAACGGTAGTCGAGTGACGTGCAGTTTTTGATGACGACGTTGCTGGTCTGCGGCGCGGCGGTGGTGTAGCCGTGGCGGACGTTGATGGCGGTGCAGTTCTTCAGGAGGAGATTCTGGCCGCGCAGATAAAATCCATAGCCGGCGCCGCCGGTGCCACAGTGGATGGCGTTGGAGGCGGAGCAGTTGAGGAAGGAGATGTTGACGGGGTATTCGGTGGCGAAGCCGAGGCTGCGGAAGCTGTCGATGTCGACGTTCTTGAAAAGGCCGTGCGCGAGGCCCTTGATCATGACGGTGGTGCCGAGCGATTTTTCGGAGGCGGCGTCGTTTTCGGGCCCGGCGCTGAAAGTGAGGTCCTGCAGACCGCAGTTGCGCAACGAGGCGACGTGCAACGGCGCGACGCTCACGGGCATGTTGGCGGGGTTGAGCGCGTGCGGGACCGGCACGTCGAGGCTGATCGTGTTGCCGGACTTGGCCAGGATCCGGCGGTAATAACAGAATGAATACGATTTGTTGCTGAACAGCGGCGTGTTGCCGGCGTCGTAGTTGGTCCAGCGAAGGGCCTTGGGGGCGAGGGCTTCGTTGTAGGCGTAGGCCTGGACGAACGACTGCCACATGACCTGACGGATGACGATGATGTCGCCGACGGAGAAAGCCGACGCGTCGGCGACGGTGATGCTGCGCGCGCCGAGCGGCACCGTGGCGGTCGCGGTGGTGGTGGTGCCGCCGTGCCGCCAGGAACTGCTGTTGGGCTTGAAGAAATTGATGACGCCGGTGCTGAAGGTGGCGGTCTGCCGACTGGAGACGGTGGTGGACGCGTGGTAGGCGGGATCGACCTGGAGAATGGTGACGCCCATGCCGGCGCCTTTGATGACGGTGTTGTCGGTGGTGACGTCGATCGAGTAGGCGAGCGAGCCGGCGCCGATGCGGAACGTGCCGGCAGGAATGAGGACGGTGCCGCCGGCGGGGAGCGCGGCGAGGGCGGCGTTGACTTTGTCCGTGATGTTCTCGCCGGAGATGGCGCTGATCGTCTGCGTGGCGGCGGGGATGTCGATGAAAGCCTCGCGCTCGCCATACTGGTAGCCGGCGTAGGAGAAGTCGTAGGCGCCGGCGTTCCAGGTTTTTCCGCCCACGGTGAGCGTGTTGAACGTCCAGGTGCCGTCGGGGTTTTGCGTGAGGAGCTGCGAGGGCGAGCCCTGGCGGGTGAAGACGACGTTGTCGATTGCCACGGCGATGGTGTCGCCGCCGATGCGGAAGGCGAGGCGGGCGTCCACGGTGTCGGGCTGCGTGTGCGTGTAGATGAACGTATGGCGCGTGGGTGTAGTGGTGACGGCGATACCGTAGAAGCCGCCGAGGACGGCGCCGGAGACGTTGCGCACGACGGCGTCGATGGACTTGGCGGCGTCGGCGCGGACGTCAAAGGCGATGGTGTAGGTGACGCCGTTGACGAGTGTGTCGCGGAGCGTGTGCTGGAGGTTGACGGAGGATTTGGACGAGCCGCCGCTGTTGATGGAGACGCGGCCCCAGCCGTTGTCAGGGGCGAGGGTGGCGACGCAGCCGGAGGAGAGCTGGAGCGACCACGGAGCGGTGTCGCTGATGAAGGTGTCGTTGGTGATGAGATTGAGAGCGCGGACGGGAGCGGAGGAGAGGGCGAGGAGGACGATCGAGGCCAGGAGGCGGGGGAGGGGGCGGGGGGACATGTTTGGGGTATGGGGGGATGAAATCCGAAGCCCGAAGCTGGAAATCCGAAACAAATCCGAATGTGTGAAGCTCGAATGTTTCGGACTTCGGGCTTCGAGTTTCGGGTTTCCCGGCGTGCGCCGGGTCATGGCGTGACGGCGTCGAAGACGGTGCGGACGATCAGACCGAGAGGGTCGGGGTTGTCAGGGGTGGGCTGAACGTCGCGAAGGAAAATGGACGGGCGCGCACCGGGAACCACGACGCGGGGGCCGGCGGCGACGCGCTTCCAGCCGGTTCTCTGGGCGATCGCGACTTGGATCCACACGCGATTACCCTCGACGGGGGGGAAGAGCTTGTCCGCGCCGGCGGACAGCTCGCTGGTCCGGTCGGCGAGTTTCACCGCGGTGTTTCGTCGGGAGAAATTGAATACGCGAAAGGCGTTGGTGGGGTGGGCCTCCGGGGAGTCGTCGACGGCGAGAGCGGATATCTGCGGCGGCGCGTCGCGTATCCCGGCAGGGGTGGCGGGCTCGGCGGCGAGGAGGAGCAGCAGGGGCGCGTCGCCGGGCGGAAGAGGGACGGTGGCGACGGCGACCTTGCCTGGTTTTTCCCCCGGGCGGGCCGGCGGCGTCGCCCGGTAGAGTACCAGCGTGCTGCCCGGCGGACGGGTGTAGGGCGTGGAAAAGGCGGCCTCGCTGGTGGCGAGGGCGACGGGTTTGCCGCGATCTTCGTAGAAGAGGCCGCTGACGTCGCCGCCGAGACTGAAGGTGCGGAAGACCGGCGCGGCGGAGAGGGTGGAGGCGGCGAGCAGCGCCGGGAGGCAAATCAGATATCGGAGGGAGCGAGCCATCGGAAGGAGATGATTTTGAAGCGGCGGCCGAAGCATTGATTGTCGGGGACGGTCGGAGCGACGTGAGCCGCGTCGGCGGGGTTCACGTAATCGGGGAAGCGCTGGACAACGGCTTCGCACCAGGCGCGGCCGGTGATGTGGGCGCTGTCGGTTTCGTCGAGCACCGGGTTCACGGTTTCGCCGTAGGTGCGGATGACAAAGGTGTCGGAGCGCGCGGCGAGCCCGGCGCCGACGGCCGAGAGGATGTCGGCCTGGGTGAGGAATTTCGGGGCGAAAGCGGAGCGCGAGCTGTAGGGCGCGACCGGATCGGGACCGCGAATGCCCTGGGAGTGCTCGATCGAAAAATACCGTGTTCCGGCGGGCTTGGCGTCCGCCAGCCCGTCAGCGACGCGGAATGGCGCGGTGGTGGCGTCGTTGATCGGAAAGCTGTTGCTGCCCGCCGTCGTTGTGGCGTCGAGGGCGGCCTGGAGGGTGCCCTTCAGGCGTTCGTCGGCGGTGTCGGCATCGGAGTCGTCGGGGGGGGCGCTATTGACGAGGCGGCGGTTGACGAAATCTGCCAGGCTGACGAAGGGGCCGCGTATTCGGATTTCGGCGACGAGGTTGCGCGCGAGCTGGGAGATCTGGTTTTCGGTGAGGAGGCGGTAACCCTGCCACGGGGCACCGAGATCATGGCTGGCGGTAGGGCGGGCGAAACGGGCGAGAGGGGCACCGGCGAGAGAGGGGGCGGCGGTGTCGGCGGGCGCGAGGGGATCATAGGCGAGCCGGTTGAGGCCGCCGAGGACAGCACGCCAGGCTTGTTCGGAGGTGGAGTTGATGTTGAAGCCGCCCGCGAGCAGGAGGTGGGCGGCGGCACGCTCGGATTGCTGCAATTCGGCGCCGTTGTAATCGTCGAGTCGGACGTGGCGGGGGTTGGGCAGCGGAACGGGCGGGGGAGGTGCGCCGGTTGCGAGCACGCTGGAAAAAAAGGCGCGGTCCCAGAGCGCGTGGTTGAGCAACCACGAAAGGTCGTAGTGAGAGTGAAGGAGGTTGGTGGCGGCGGCGTTGTCCGATGTGGTCAATGTCGGGGTCAAATGGAGGCGGTCGGCGTCCACGCGATAATCAGCAAGGCTGTTGCCGAAGGCGTAGGCGGGATAGCCGCTGATGAGCGAAAGGGGGGCGTGCTGGAGCTGGCCGAGGGAGAGGAGGGACTGGCCGGGGCCGGGGTGTTCGAACAGCGTGACATCGACCGGGTCGGGATCGCAGTCGTGGCCGGGGCCGGCCGAGGCGCGGGTGCCAGAAGCGGAAGGGAGGAAGTGTTGCCAGTCGGAGTTGCCGCCTTTGCCAATGAAGCCGCCGTAGGTGAGATTGCTCAAGGTGTCGCCCGGGAGGCGGGTGACCAAGGGGGCGCGAGGATTGGCCTGCGCGATCCAGCGGATCTTCAGCCCGGTCGAGATATTGTTTGCCGACAGGCCGGAGAACACGGCCTGCACCCGAAGCGAGAAAGCCGCCTCAGTGACCGTGCTGAGCGATGCCGGACCCTGCACCGGATTGCCGCCGATGTTGCCGAGGCTGCCCACGCGCTGGATGACTTGATACCAGGACTTGCCGGCGGGGTCGTAACCCGTGGGACTGGTCGCTTGGGGCGAGCCGAGATACACGTCCATGTCACCGCCGACGAAGTTGTCCGGATCGGTCGGGACGACCTGGTAATTCGCCGTGGATTCGCCGGCGGCAATGGCCGGGCCGGGCAGGTACGCGTGTCCGCCGGGATCGAGCGCGTTGGTCAGGCGGTTTTGGCCGTCGTAGAGGTTTCCACTGTCGGCCCCGGTCAGCGTGAAGATGAGGCTCTGGCCGGCCGGTATTTCATGAGTGGATACGCGGAAGCGGATGTAGGAGTGAACCGGGCCGGTGGCGGTGGCGCCACGGCGGAGATCGCGCGGTGTCTCGCGATCCTCCCAGGCGCCGGACGCGGTCTGGACCTGGAGTTTGAATTTGGCGTAGTTGTAGCGCTTCACGAAGCCGATTTCGTAGTCGGCGGCGGCGAGGGGGACGGTGTAGGGATTCCAGAGGACGACGAGGGGGAAAAGAGCGAGGCGCACGGAAGTGCCGGCGTCGTCTTTGGCGTATTGGAAGCCCAGCGCG
>DASWVO010000087.1:0-4167 GCA_036406235.1 Opitutaceae bacterium | reverse complement strand
AAGGCGACGGACTACGTCCCGGCGTCGCTGAGCGACCAGGTGATCGCGCATACGAAACTGCTCGGGCCGAAACAGTCCGAGGAACTCGTGATCAAGGTCCCCGCCGAAGCCGGCGACTACACCTACCTCTGCAGCTTCCCGGCGCACTTCATCGCCGGCATGAAGGGCGTGCTCGTCGTGAAGTGAGCGCGCGCCGCACGAGCGCCGTGGGACGATGATTCACAGGGGGACGGCGACCGGTTGGCGCCGTCACCCGTCGGCGCCGGCTCAGTGGGCCGACGCCGGCCACCACTGGTAGAGGAACAGGTAAACCAATACGCCGGTGATGCTGACGTAATACCAGATCGGGAACGTCCACTTCGCCCAAGCGCGGTGCCGCTCGATCTGGCCTTTGAACGCAAACGCGAAGGTGCGGGGCACAAGATAGGCGATCGCGATCGCCAGGAGGATGTGCGAGATCAGCATCGCGTAGTAGACGGTGCGGATCGCACCTTCGCCGCCGAAGGGCGTGTGCACGCCGCGCACCAGGGTCTTGTGGGTGACGTAGCCGACGAGAAACACGGCCGACACGATTCCGGCGGTGAACATGCTCGCCCGATGCGCGGTGATGCGTCCGGTCTTGATGAATACAAAGCCCGCCGTGATCAGCACGGTGGCGAGGCCGTTGAGCGTGGCATTGAGCGCCGGAATATCTTGGACGGTCATCTTGTTCGCTTAAGAGAGGAGCGCGCTTTTTCCGGGGAGCGCGGGCCGCTGGCCCGCAATCCAAGACATGCGGGCGGGACGCCCGCGCTCCCAGGATCAAAAAATCATACGATCGGCCACGAGTGCGCCGAGCTGCAGCGGCAGCCAGAAGATCGAGGCAAAAAACAGCTTTCGCGCGGCGACGTCGCGGCCTTCGGGGCGCAGGAACACGACCGCCCGCCAGACAAACCAGGCGCCGAAGAGCGCAGTGGCGGCCAGATACGCCACGCTCGCGAGGCCGAGAAACGTCGGTAAGGCACTCACCACCACCACCGCGAGTGTGTTGACGAACGACCAGCGCGCGACTTTCGCGCCCGAGGTGTCGCGTACCGGGAGCATCGGGAAATGCACCCGTTCATAATCATGCCGGTAGGTCCAAGCGATGGCCATGAAGTGCGGGATCTGCCAGAAGGCCAGCACGCCGAAAAGAATCCAGCCGAGGCTTGTAATGCGTCCCTCGGCCGCCGCCCAGCCGATGAGCGGGGGAAACGCCCCCGCGATCGCGCCGATCTCCGTGCTCCAGCGCGACCACCGCTTGGCCGGCGTGTAGAACGCGAGATAAGTGATGATCGTCGCCAGTGCGAAGAACGCCGCGAGGCCGTTCACCTTGGCGTAGAGCAGTGCGAGGCCGCCCATGCACAGACCCCAGCCGAGCACGAACGCCGAGCCCGTCGGCACTTTCCCGGCCGGGATCGGGCGGTCCGCCGTGCGCGCCATCCGCGCATCGGTGTCGCTCTCCATCCACTGGTTGAGCGCTGCCACACCGGCGGCGCAGGCCGAGGTGCCGAGGACCGTGAAGAAAAACTCCACCGGATACCACGCGGGCCGGGCCGCCAGGTAGCCGACGAGCGTCGTCACGACGGAGAGAAAACTCAGCCGCGGCTTTGTGAGCTCGAGGTAGTCGGCGAAACGGGCGCGCGTGCCCTCGGCGGTTTCGGAAAGGGCGTGCGCGTTCATCGGCGGCGGAGAGAAAGGACCGGCTCGCTCGGGAGCTTGGGCGGCGGCGGCGCCGGTTGGAAACGATGACCCCAGCAGGTGAGGCCGAAGGTGAGCGCGAGCAGCGCGGCGCCGACGATCACATGCGCGGTGGTGTAGCCGGGACTGCGCTGCGTCAGCACCGCGGCGGCGCCGAGCGCGATCTGCAGCGCGAGCAGCCCCAGCATGAGGAGAGAGGTCTGCTTCACCGGCGCGCTCGTGCTGCGGTCGCGCCAGATCGTGATCGTGAACCACACCAACGCCGCCGTCAGCACGACCGCCATGAAGCGATGGGCGAGGTGAATCCCGACGCGGAAATCCCACTCGGCGGGGAGCAGGCCGCCGTCCGGCGTGCTCCACGGAAATGTCCAGATTGCCAGTCCCGCAAAGCTATGCCGCATCACCGCCGCCACCGCGAGTTGCACGACGAGCAGCCCGACACAGAGTCTGCCGACATTCCGCCACGACGAGGGCGCGGCCGGCACCGCGCCGTGCGTCCACGGGCGCGAAAGCGCGAGGGCCACGGCAAGAATGGTGCACACGTAGACCTGCGCCATCACGGCGTGCAGCATCGCAAACAGACGGCCGACGCTGGTGTTGACCATTTCCACGTGCAGATGGTCGAGCAGCACGCGGAGCCCGCCGACGAGCGCCTGCGCAAGCACGAGGGCCACCGCGCCGAACGCGAGGTGGCGCACCCAGCCGCGTTCCTCCGAGCGCCAGACCCACACGGCGATCGCAATCGTGATCAGCGACATGAGTCCCGCGCTCAGGCGGTGCGAATGCTCTGCGAACATCGCGATGTCGCTGAGCCAGCCCTCGGGGTTCACCGAGCCGTTGGACAGGGGCCAGTCCGGAAACACCATGCCGGCGCCGATGCTGGTCGTGAACGCACCGAGCGTGACGAGAACAAACACCCACGCGCCTCCGATCGCGGCAAACCAAGCCAGCTCGGGCTTGTAAGCGGCGGTGCGGCGGGAGACCAAAACAGAACTCATGAGCGGCGGTTGTGGCGGAGGGAAGCGAGCACACTACCGGGCGCAAACCCTTTGACAATTTTTTCCTCGGAGCGAATCGGTAGTGCCATGAACCCCCACGTCCTGCGCCTGCGTTTTCTCGTGGCGGCGAGCCTGCTCGCGACCCTGTTGCCCGCCTGCAAGCGGGCCGAGACGGCCGCGCCCGTCGAGACCAACGCGCCTGGCGAAAAGCGCTTCGCGATCACCGGCCAGATCGTGAAGGTCGACCTCGAGCGCAAGGTCCTGCTCGTGGACCACGACGAAATCAAAGGCTACATGCCGCCGATGGTGATGGAGTTTGCCGTTTCGGCAGGCGATCTCGCCAACGCCCGTGAGGGCCAGCGCATTCGCGCCGAGATGGTTGCACCTGAAGACGGAGACTTCCGTCTCGAAAAGATCTGGCCAGTCGACGAGACCGCCGATTCCACGGTCGCCGCCGCGGCCGGCGCGCTCCGCCAGGACACGACGATTCGCGGACGGAAAGCGTATCGCGAGGTCGGGGAAAACCTGCCCGATTTCGCTCTCTACGATCAGAACGGCGCGGTCGTATCCGGCGCGCGGTTTCGCGGAAAGAAGATCATGCTCAACTTCATCTACACGCGCTGCCCGATCGCGACGATGTGCCCGGCGGCGACCGAGCGGATGACGGCCGTGCAGAAGGCCGCGCGGGCCGCCGGCGTCGAGAACCTCGAACTCGTTTCCGTCACGCTTGATCCCGAATATGACACGCCCGGCATCCTCAAGGACTACGCCCAAGTGCGCGGCATCGACACGAGCAACTTCTCCTTTCTCACCGGACCGGAAGGCGCGATCAAGGACCTGCTCACACAGTTCGGCGTCATCGCCCAGTTCGACGGGAGCATCCTCCAGCACACCCTCGCGACCCTCTTGATTAATGAACAGGGGCGCATCATTCACCGCGCCGACGGCACCGCGTGGGACGTGCAGGACTTCGTGGAGAAAATGAAGCGATGAGTATGGGAGCAGGCAGGGCCCGTCCTCCTGGCGAGGCGTTCGAAGCGGAGGCGGGTCGCCCGGAGGTCGGCCTCCACCTCGAGCGACGCCAATGGCGGCAGATCGTGTTTCTCACCGCCGGAGCACTGGCACTGTATGTGGGCTTTCGCCTCATGCCCACGGGCACGAATCTCAACCACATGGATTTCCGTGTGGAGGGCAAAAACACGCTCGAGATGTGCGACCCGGCCAATCCCCAATTCATCCCCGTGGTCGCGGTGCGCTCGCCCGTGAGTCTCACGCTCGCGACGACGACCGCGGCGGCGGTCGCGGGAGCGCCCCTGCAGGCCACGGTGCAGCTCGCCACGGCCAGCGGAAAACCCCTCGCGCCGAACGATCTTCTCGTCATGCACACGCAGCGCCTGCACCTGCTGATCGTCGATCCCTCGCTTACGGATTATCAGCACGTGCATCCGGA
>DASWVO010000086.1:0-2254 GCA_036406235.1 Opitutaceae bacterium | reverse complement strand
TCGCCTGATCTACCGCTCCAATCTGCTTGGTAGTGACCAGCGCATTACGAACACGGGCGGCGGCAATACCTCGTCCAAGATCGCCGAGAAGGACCCGCTCACCGGCGAGTCGGTGAACGTACTCTGGGTCAAGGGCTCCGGCGGCGACCTCCGCACGAGCACGCGCGAGAACTTTTCCTCGCTCTACCAGCAGAAGCTCCTCGATCTCCAAAAGCTCTACGCTTCGCGCCCCGACAAGGGCCTGAAGGCACAGGCCGAGGACGACATGGTCGGCATGTACACGCACGCGACGTTCAACCTGAATCCGCGCGCCTCGTCGATCGACACGCCGCTGCATTCCTTCCTCCCCGGCAAGCACGTCGACCACATGCACCCCAACGCGATCATTGCGATCGCGGCGTCCGCCAACTGCGAAAAGCTCACCCAGGAAATCTTCGGCGGCGAGATGGCCTACGTGCCGTGGATGCGCCCGGGCTTCGAACTCGGCCTCGCGATGCAGGCGATCGCGAAAAAGAATCCGCACGTCCGCGCCATCATGATGGGCCAGCACGGCTTCATCTCGTGGGCCGACGACGACAAGCAGTGCTACACCGACACGCTTAACTTCATCGAAAAAGCGGCCGCGTATATCGAAACCAAATACACGGAAAAGGGCGGCGACGCCACGGCCTTCGGCGGCGCGAAGTACCAGACGCTCGCCCCCGAGGCGCGCCACGCGCTCTTCGCCGCGGTTCTCCCGTGGCTGCGCGGCCAGGTTTCCAGGGAGAAGCGCTTCATCGGCACCGTGCAGGACGACGAAAAAATCCTGCGCTTCGTCAACTCGAAGGATGCCGCCCGCCTCGCCGAACTCGGCACGTCGTGCCCCGACCACTTCCTGCGCACGAAGATCAAGCCGCTCTACGTCGACTGGAATCCGCAGACGGAGGATCTCGCCACGCTCAAGGGCAAGCTCGCCGCCGCGCTCGAGGCCTACCGCAAGGACTACGCCGCCTACTACGCGAAGTGCAAACACGCCAACTCGCCCGCCATGCGGGACCCGAACCCGACGGTCGTGCTCATCCCCGGCCTCGGGATGGTCGCGTGGGGCAAGGACAAGAGCGAGTCGCGCGTCACCGCCGAGTTCTACAACTGTGCCGTCGAAGTCATGCGCGGCGCCGAGGCGATCGACACCTACATCGCGCTCCCGCAGCAGGAGGCGTTCGACATCGAGTACTGGCTGCTCGAGGAGGCGAAGCTCAAGCGCATGCCCGCCGAGAAGGAGCTCGCCCGCCAGGTTGTCGTCGTGATCGGCGCCGGCTCCGGCATCGGCAAGGAAACCGCGCACCGCCTCGTGAAGGAGGGCGCGCACATCGTGTGCGTCGACCTCAACGAGCAGGCCGCGCAAGACACCGCCAGGGAGATCACCGACAAATACGGCCTCGGTATTGGTGTGGCTGGTACAGGCCTCTCCAACTGCGGGCCGGCCATCGGGCTTGCGGCCAACATCACCGACCGCATCAGCATCCGCAAGATGCTCGACCGGGTCGCGCTCGCTTACGGCGGTTTCGATTCCATTTGCGTGACTGCCGGCATCTTCGTGCCGAGCGACACGACCGGCCACATCCCCGACGACAAGTGGGCGCTCACGTTCAACATCAACGTCACGGGCAGCTATCTCGTCGGCGACGAGGCGGCGAAGACGTGGAAGGAACAGGGCCTGCGCGGCAACCTCGTTCTCACGACCTCCGCCAATGCGGTCGTCGCCAAGAAAGGTAGTGTCGCCTACGATACATCGAAAGCCGCCGCCAACCATCTCGTGCGCGAACTTGCGATCGAGCTGTCGCCGCTCGTGCGCGTCAACGGCGTCGCTCCCGCCACCGTGGTGCAGGGCTCGGCGATGTTCCCGCGCGACCGCGTCATCGGCTCGCTCGCGAAGTACAATATTTCGTACGCCGAGAACGAGGCGACCGAGTCGCTGGTGAAGAAGCTCGCGCAGTTCTACGCCGACCGCACGCTCACGAAGGCGCCGATCACGCCGGCCGACCAGGCCGAGGCGTATTTCCTCCTCGTGAGCCAGCGCCTGTCGAAGACCACCGGCCAGGTGATCACCGTCGACGGCGGCCTGCACGAAGCCTTCCTGCGCTAAAGCCGGAACGTTCCAGCGCGCCGCACCCAAACCGGCGGATTAGGATAATCCGCCTGACCCAGCCGCCGGCCGCTCCGGCGGCTTTTTTGTTTTCTGCGCCCGTTTCGTGCCCTTTCGTCTGTTTCGTGC
>DASWVO010000085.1:0-2763 GCA_036406235.1 Opitutaceae bacterium | reverse complement strand
AGAAACGTCCAGCCGAGCCACCATCCCTGCAGCCGACGCCGCTGGCGGAGCCGAGTCATGAAAACTGCGGCCAGGCGCGCGCCGGTGTCGGCCGGCAGTTCGTTGGGCGAGGAGCGCCACAGTTCGTCGAGAGCGTTGGTGGTCATGGTTGTTCTCCTGATGTCATGATTTCGGCCAGCCGCTTGCGCAGCCGGGTGAGGCGAGCCCCCACGTTGGATTCGGACAGGCCGTGAATTTCGGCGATCTCGCGGTAACCAAGTCCGTCGAGCGAGAGCAGGATCAGCGATCGATCGATCGGCGCAAGCGCGCGGATCGAGGCGTAAAGCGATTCGAGCCGGGCCGGAGTGTCCGCGCGGGCGCGACCCGTCTCCGGCTGGTTCATCCAATCGATCTCGCCCGCGATGGCGACACGGCGCCGGTGTTTACGTTCAGAACGATGCCAGAGCAGCGCGGCGTTGTGGGCGACCCGATAGACGAAGGTCGCGGACGAGCTGGCGCCGGCAAACGCCGGTGCGGCTCGCCACAACGCGAGCATGATCTCTTGCATGAGATCGTCGCAATCGCGGCCGGTGGCAAAGGCCCGCACCACACGGTGGAGGATCGCGATGTGCTGGCGCATCCAGTCCGCGAAACGGGTGGCTTGGGTGTCGTGATGCATGAGCGAGTGACTTGATGTTAGATACTCGCTCGGCGATTTCCTTACACGACTTTACCCCATCACGCCGCCTCGCGCGGTCCGACGCGCCTCGCACTGCCAGCCGGAGACCGCGAGCCTCAGCCGCGGCGGGCGGCTTCGATTTTCGCGATGTCGATCTTGCCCATCTCCATCATGGCCTCGAAGGCCCGCTTCGCCTCCGCGCCGCCGGCGTGGAACGCGTCGGTGAGCGCGCGCGGCGTGATCTGCCAGGAGAGGCCCCAGCGGTCCTTGCACCAGCCGCAGGCGCTTTCCTGGCCGCCGTTGCCGACGATCGCGTTCCAGTAGCGGTCGGTTTCCTCCTGCGTGTCGGTCGCAACCTGGAAGGAAAACGCCTCGCTGTGCTTGAAGTCCGGCCCGCCGTTGAGCCCGAGACAGGGGATGCCGAGCACGGTGAATTCCACCGTGAGCACGTCGCCCGCCTTGCCCGACGGGTAGTCGCTCGGCGCGTGGTGCACGGCGGTCACTGTGCTGTCCGGGAAGGTCGCCGCATAGAAGCGCGCGGCGTCCAGGGCGTCCTTGTTGTACCAGAGGCAGATGGTGTTTTTCGGAACGGTTTTCTGCCCGGTTATGGAGTGAGAGGAGGACGTGGTCTTTTGCATGAGGGGAGGGAGGTGTGAGGCGACGACTGCGAACACCGTCTCAACGACCGAACGCAACGCGCGCGGACATTGGTCGCAAAATTACGACGCGATTTCTTTCAGCCCCCCGCGCAGAGGCGAAAGCCGGTCCTCACATAGATAATCTAAGGGGGGGTGTTGACATTCTTCCTTAGATAGACTGGGTGAGCGCCATGGCTGAAAAGCACGAGCTTCTCCCCGGCACTCTCGATCTGCTCGTGTTACGCGTCCTCAGCCGCGGCGAGCTTCATGGCTGGGGCATCACCAACCGCCTCGAGCAGCTGTCCAAGAGCGCCCTGCAGGTGGACGAGGGCTCGCTCTACCCGGCGCTGTACCGGATGGAGGCCAAGGGCTGGATTGAGGGCGAGTGGAAGATGACCGAGAACAACCGGCGGGCGAAATACTACGGCCTCACCCGCGCCGGCCGGAAACAGCTGGAAACCGAGGAGCGGCTGTGGGACCGGACCAGCGCGATCATGGCCATGGTACTCGACTCCGCCTGAAACCGCCTGCGATCGCTCCGCGAACCGGTTCCGCCGATGAATCCTTTCCGCCGCGTCACCTTTCGTCTGGGAAAACGGATACGCCGAAGCCGGGCCGAGGCGGAGATGGTCGAGGAGATGCGGTTTCACCTGGAACAGCGCGCCGCGGAATATGCGGCGGATGGGCTGCCCGAACCGGAGGCGCGCGCGGCCGCCCTGCGTCGTTTCGGCAACTCCGGCCGGCTGCAGGAGGAGGCGCGCGACGCCTGGGGCTGGGGCGCGCTCGACCGCTTCGCGAAGGACGTCCGCTTCGCCCTGCGGCAGTTCGCGAAGGCGCCCGGCTTCACGTTGCTGGCGGTGCTCACGCTCGGGCTGGGCACCGGCGTCAACACCGCAATGTTCAGCGCCACGAACGGAATCCTGTTCAAGCCGCTGCCCTATCCCGACAGCGGCGAGCTGGACCGGATCGATCGCGTCACCCCGCAAAATCCGCAGGGCCGGTTTCCGCCCGCCGACTGGCTCGAGCTGCAGCGCGCCGGCGGCAGCTACGGCGAACTTGCCGCCTACTGGGTGGCTGACACGAGCCTGGCCGAACCGGGCCGGCCGGCGGAGTTCGCCCGCGCGGTGCGCGTGACGGCGAACTTCTTCTCGACGCTCCGCGTCACACCGGCACAGGGCCGCGATTTTCGCGCGGGCGAGGATGTGCCCGGTCGCGATCGCGTGGTGATCCTCAGCCATCCCTGCTGGCAGAATCGCTTCGGCGGCCGCGCCGACATCATCGGGCATCGGGTGCGGATCGACGGAGAATCCCACGCCATCATCGGCGTGCTGCCACCGGCATTCAACGACGGGCGGCATCTCGGACCCTTGGAGATCTTCCGGCCGCTGGCTCTCGACGCGTCACAGTCCGCGGACCGCCACAGGCCGGTCGTCCGCGTGATCGGCCGCCGGGACGCGCAGCGCTCGC
>DASWVO010000084.1:0-9082 GCA_036406235.1 Opitutaceae bacterium | reverse complement strand
TCGCGGCGTCGAGCGCCGGCAGCGTCGCCAGACCGAACAACGCGGCCGTGACGTGAACAAGACGGGAGCCGACCGGCCGCCCGCCCGCGCGGACGGAAACAGCCGGGGTGGAAGTGAAGCGAGACGTCATGGATGTTAAGTGCTGGGAGTATCTCCGCCCTAGCAAAGGGTGGGTACGAGGAGAGGGGTTCTGCGGCTACCTAGGCACACCCTCTGGCGCAAGAAAACCATCGAGTGGGTCGACAGTTGACCGATTTCCGTGAACCTGCCGCCTCACCCGCGAAGAGACTTTTACACGCTCTTCTCCGCCGCCTGGCGGCGCGCGTCTCGCGCTGCGCCGAGCAGGGCCAGCGCGAGCAGGCCCCAGGCGCTCACGGCGCCGCCACCACTCCCACCGCCCGCCCCCGGCTCCGGCGGGGGCGGCGTGACGCCGTTCACCGTCAGGCGGGCGGCGTTGCTCGTCGCGCTGCCGAGCCGGTTCGAGAGCACCACGGTGTAGTCGCCGGCGTGCGACGGCTGCACGCTGGCAATCGCATGACTGCTGCCCGTCGCACCCGGGATTGGCGCTCCATTGAAGTGCCACTGATACGAAACGGCCGGCCGACCCGACCCCGTCACCGAAAATTGAATACCCGCACCGGAGGCGACCGCCTGACTCTGCGGCTGTGTCAGGATGACAGGCACGCCGAAGAATCGCCCGACCCGAAGCGTCTGGTTGGAAGTGTCAGCGATCAGCAGCCCTTCATCCGCGGCCAGCGTCAGGCCGGCCGGATAAAGAAAGCGGGCGGCGGCCGCTTCGCCGTCGATATACCCCGAGGCGCCGGCCAGACCGGCCAGGGTCGTCACCGCGCCGGTCACGAGGTCGACGCGGCGGATTGTGTGGCTGTCGCTGTCGACCACGTAGGCGGCGCCGGCATCGTCCAACGCCACCGCGGAGGGCTCGTTGAACCGCGCCTCCGCGCCGGTGCCGTCGGCCGCGCCGGCGCTGCCGGCCAGGCCGGCCATCGTGCTGACGACTCCCGCCGGCGTGACGAGACGGAGCGCGTTGTTCTCCGTATCGACGATATAGATACGATCCTGCGCGTCGAGGGCAAGGTCGCTGGGCGCATGGAACCGGGCGTTTTCGCCCGGGCCATCGGCGCTGCCGGCGCGGCCCGCGAGGCCCGCCACCGTGACCACCGCGCCGGTGGAGAGGTCGATCTCGCGGATCGCGTGATTGTTGGTGTCGGCGACGAAGAGACGGGTGCCGCTCGCATTGAGCGCCACGCCCTGCGGCCCGTGGAAACGGGCGTCATCACCCGTGCCGTCGGCGCCGCCGGAAATACCCGCCTGCCCCGCGAGGGTGCTGACCGCGCCGGACGAGGTGATCTTGCGGATCGTGTGATTCACCGTGTCGGCGACATAGAGGTTGCCGGCGCTGTCCGCGGCGAGGCCGGAAGGGAACGAAAACCGCGCCGCGGCGCCCTGTCCGTCCGCGCTGCCCGGGTTGCCCGCGGCGCCGGCCAGCGTGGAGGTGAGGCCGCCGGCGATTTTGCGAATGGTGTGATTGGAGCTGTCGCAGACGTAGACGTTGCCGGCCAGATCGGCGCTGACACCGAGAGGGCTGCTGAACGTGGCCTGCGCGCCGTCGCTTCCGCCGGAGAGTCCGGGTGTCCCGGCAAACGTGCTGATCTCGAGGGTCGCTGCCGCCACCGGCGCCGGTTCGACTTTCAGGGTAAACGCCTGCGTCGCGATCGGCCGCACGCCGTTGCTCGCCGTGACCGTGACGGGCAGCGCCGCGGGAACGGTGCCCGCCGGCGGCGTGCCGCTGAGCACGCCGGTCGCACCGTCGAGTTTCACCCACGAGGGGAGCCCGCTCGCCGAAAACGTCGGCGCAGGATCGCCGGTGGCGAGGACCGTGAAGCGGCACTCCAGCCCGATGGTGAAGGTCGTGTGATCCATGCTCGTGATCACGGGCCACGTGCCCGGCATGGTCACCGTCAGCATCGCTGCCGCCGACGTCACGCTACCGGCGGCGTTGGTCACCACGACATCGTAACTGCCCGCGTCGTCGTCGGTGACGCTCGCAATCGTGAACGTTGCGCTCGTCGCCCCCGCGATCGCCACGCCGTCCTTGCGCCACTGATACGTGAAGGGTCCGGTGCCCACGACCGTGGCGGAAAACGTGACCGCGCCGCCGGCCGTGACGTTCCGGCCCGCCGGCTGCTCCGTGACGAGCGGGGTCGTGTCGAGCTTGAGGGTGACTTCGTCGCTCGCGAGCGGGTCACCACCCGCCGCCGGCGTCCCCTCCAGCACATAGGCGAACGTGCGCGCCTCCTCCCGCAGCGCCACGGTGAACTCGAAGGGGAACTCCGCCTTGGTCGCGACCTGCTCCGCCCCACCGTCGATCCGATACCGCAGGCGCGCGGCGCTCAGCGTGGTCGGGGCCGCGTCCGTATAGACGTAGGCGTGCTGCCGCGCCGGCGAGAGCGAGAGGATCGTGCCGACAAGCCGCCCGAACGGCGCCGAGCGCTTGTCGTAGCTCGCGCCCGTCAGCGGTGCACCGAAGCCATCGCGATAGTCCGCCTGCAGACCCAGCACCGGCTCGGCGGCGTCGATCGCGAGCGCTGTGAAGCCGCCGGGCGCAACCGTCACCGTCGTCACACCGTTGGTGAACGTGCCTTCCGCCTGCGCGACGTTGTCGCGCCAAACGCGCAGGCGCGCACCGGCCGTGAGCGCGACACGCGACGCGTTCACCGTCACGACCGCCTCAACGGTCTTCTGGGATTGATTGGAGAACGCCAGGTAGAGCCGGCCGTTGCCGTGGCCGGCGAGATAGTTGAGCTGCACGGCGTCGTCGCCCGAAAGCGACACGAGCGCCCGCGGCAGCCAGGGCCACACGCCCGTGTCGCCGTAGAACACGCCGGGGCGGTCGCCGAAGAGCCGGCCGCGGAAATACCCGCGCGAATCGGTGAAGTGATGCGGGAACTTGATCGCGAGCGCGGACTTTCGCTCGGCATCCGCGAGCAGGAAGTCGATCGCCATCGCCGCCAGCGGCAGCGGATGATTCATGTGCGCGGTGTTCTCGTAGGCCGGATACCAGCGCAGCGGGTAATCCGCGCGGAGGAACGCCGGGTTGTAGTTGTTGCGGATCGTGTAGCCCGGATAGTTGAGCCAGCGGCCGATGACGCTGGAACGCGCGACGGCGGCGTAGAACGGATCGTTCTGCTGCCGCGCCACCCGCGTCAACGACGGCGCCGCGTAAGCGCTCATGAAGATGCCGCGGTGACTGACCGACGAGGCGGACGACTCCGACGTCAACCCGACTTCCGAGACAAGCGACGCCTTCACTGGCGAGCCCAGGCCGTCCACCGTCAGGTCGCTGAGCGCCGGCCCGAAGTTGATGTGGCGGATGAACTCGTCCGCCGCCCTCGCCGCCGCCGTGGCGTAGCGGGTGTCGCCGGTGATGTCCTCCATTTCGAGCAGGCTCTCCCAGCGGCCGCCGAGCTGGTTCCAGAAGCTGCTCTTCACGTCGCGAAAGTCAGTCGGCGCGCCGCCTTCGTAGCGGTGGCGCAAATACTCATCGGTGAGCCAGCGGGCGTCGGCGAGATACTCCGCGGTGCCGGTGGCGCGATAGCCCTCGATCAGCGAGTGCAACGTGTCGAACATCCGGTCGTAGGTGTCGCCGCGCGACAGGGACACGCCGGCCGTGACGACGCTCGCCAGCGGCGTGACGCCGTTGCTGACCGCGCGCGCCTCCTCCGCGAGCGGCACAAACGCCTGCGTGCGGCCGCCGGTGAGCCCGTAAAGCGCGAAGAAATCGGTGCCGTAATAGGCCGTCACCGGTCCGCCCATCGGATACGCGGGGTCGTAGCCGTCGAACTTCATCATCTGGTTGCGTCGGGAGATGAAATACTCGATCGATGGCCGCGCGCGGCGTTCGTAGAGCTCGGCGTCGTCGCGCATCATCGCGAGGGCGAGCGCCGTCGGCGCCGACTGAAACCGGACATACTCCGGCTCGTCGTTCACATACTCGTTGGCCTTCGTGTTGTCGCGCCAGTAGCTGTAGTTCTCGCCCGACGTGTTCAGGACGAAGTCAACCAGGTTGTCCAGGGCCGTGTTGAGCGAGCCGCCGGCGAGGTTTTCCCGGTAGTCGCGGAAGCCATACACGCCGGTCGCCAGGTCGCGGAACGTGCGGTCTAGGCCGGCGCCGCCCACGACCAGACGCACCGCAAAATTCTGCGTGCCGTCGGTCTGCGAGCCGACGCTGCCGTAAAGCGGCGCGATCACCGCCGGCTGGTTCTGCGTGGCGGTCGGGTCGTTGGTGCAGAGGCCGAAGGCCGAATTGACGAAGGTGGCCACGCGATTGGGCAGCTCGAAGGCGTCGACCGCCAGGCCGCTCACCACCCCGCCCGCTTCGCGAAACACGCCGGGCAGCGTGGCGCGGGTCTCGTCGATCACATACTGGTTGTCGGGGAACCGCCGGCCGTCCCAGATGCCGGGCAGGTAGAAGGACGTCACGTCGGCGTTGACCCGCGCGGCGACCGGCGTGCAGGCGACGGCGAAGTAGCGTCGCGCCGACGGCGAGAGCGTCCAGCGCAGGCGCGGGAATTCCGTGCCCGCCGGCAGGTCGAGCGTCGCGCGAAACCCGAACGCTGCCGACGCGGGGGCGTAGTCCCAGGCGAACTGCCCGTCCCACGCCCTGGCCGAGACCGGCTGCAACGCCTTGCGCTCGCCGGCGGCGGCGCCGTAGTTGTGATTCGAGCTCCAGGTGGCCACCCAGATGCTCGCGGGATTCGTATCCAGATACTTGCGACCGAAGCCCGGGCTCGCGGTCTGGCTGACCACCTCGAACGCGGCGGCGAAGCGGGAGGTCGCGCTGGTGGTCTTGTCGGTGATGTCGAGCGCGAGGTCGTCGCGCAGAACCACGCGGAAGCGCTCGTTCTCCAGTTCGCGGGCGGCGGTCGCTGCCGCGCCCGTGGTGTCAAAGCCCAGGACCGGGGCCGCCCCGGCCGGCGCGGTCTCTTTGTCCACAAACCGGATCCCGGCAAAGATGTCACCGCCGTCGAGCGAAGTGATCGCAAACGTGACGCGGCGGTCGGCGTCGCTCTCCGCACCGAAACCATACCAGTCGCCGCGACGGCCGGCGGCCCAGTTGAGAAATTGAGCGATGCGCGGATCGGCGAACGTCACGCTCGTGCCTCCGGCCAGCGCGCCCGCATCGAGCGCCAACTCGGCGAGCGGCACGGCGCCCGCGCCGACGCTCGTCAGCGCTTCGGCCCGCACGGGAGCGTTGTTCCACGTGAGATTGGTCTCGTCCCACGTGTCGGCATTGTTGACGATGCCGTGCAGGCGGAGGCGCACCGGATTCTTCGGGGCGTTGTTGGCCACGCTGCCCGGGGGAAAGACCAGCACGGGCTCCAGCCCCGCGGTGCCGCGAGGATGGAACTGAAACACCTGATTGGTTCCGGTGTCCTCACCGCCGGCGACGACGATGAGGCGCAGCAGTCCATCCGTATCGAGCACCTCGAGCAGCGCCTGCCGGAACTCGGGTGTGTCGGGAAACGTGAGTGGATCGCCGGCCGCCACCGTGGCGGGGTTCGCGACGACCTCGGAAAGAACCGCGGGCGAGAAATCGCCGCCCGGCGTCGTCCAGGCCGCGCTGGTCGACGCGCGATCCCAGTTTGCCTGATTCTGTACCCAGTCTTTGGTGACGCGATACAGGCGGAGCGTCTGCGGACCGGAGAGCGCCGACGGCCACTTGCCAGAGATGCTGAGACGGAGCTTCAGCGTCTCGGGCGCGAAGGCGAGGGACGACAGGTCGAAGGTGAGGAGCGAGCGGTGGATGTCGGTCCCCGCGACCGCCGGGCCAACCGTAAGAACGGTCTGCGTCACCGAGTCGTAGCCCTTGCGGATCCGCATCGCTGCCACCGTCGCCAGGGTCGATTCCGTGGGGGCGCTGCTCGCGCCGAGGAACGGTTCGGCCAAATCGAGCGTGAGCGTGACTGCGGCGGAAGTCGCGTCAGCGGCCTTCACTGCGAGCGGTAGTTCGAACGACAGAAACGATTTGTAGGCGCCGGCGGCCGCGCTGCGCGCCCCTACGAGCAGGCCCTGGCCATCGTGCGTCTCGGCGGCGCGGCTGCCGTTGCCGATGAAGCCATCGGCTGCGGCGGGCGCCTGCCCGGAGGCCGGCGGGGCGTCCGGGGACACGCTGAGCGAGGCGGCGTCCGCGGTCACGGCGCCGAGCGCGTTGCTGACGATCACCTGGTAGACGCCCGCGTCGCCGACCTGGAGGTTGGTGAGGAGAAGCGTCGCCGCGGATGCGCCCGCAATCGTGTCTCCGTCATGAGTCCACCGATACACGAGATCTGAGCCCGTAGCCTCCACGCGGAAAGTTGCCGTGCCGCCGACGTAACTTTCGGCGTTCTGGGGCGACGCGACGATCTGCGGCGGGGCGCTGACGGAGAGCGTGCCCGGATCCGAAGTGACGCTGCCGGCGGGATTGGTCATCACGACGGTGTAGGCGCCGGCGTCGGAGAGTCGCGCCGAGGCGAGAGCGAGCTCCGTTCCCGTGGCCCCATCGATCGCCGCCCCGTTCTTCTGCCATTGGTAAGTGATCGGCGACGTGCCGGTCGCCGTGACGGAAAACTGAACCGGCGCTCCCACCGCCACCGCTTGCGAGAGCGGGTGCGCGGTGATCGTCACCGGCATCACCGTGCCCAAAACCGTGAGCGAGGCCGCTTCGGAAACCGTGACACCGGAACTCACGGTGTCGCGAACAACGACGCGGTAAGCGCCCGCGTCGCTCTCGGCGACGGCGGCCAGCGTGAGGGGATTGCTCGTCGCGCCCGGCAGCTCCACGCCGTCCTTCTGCCACTGGTAGGCCAGAGTTCCCTCGCCCGTCGCGGTGACTTCAAAGCTGACGCTGCTGCCTTCCGCGACCGTCCTGCTCGCCGGCTGCGCCGCGATGAGCGGAACGGCCGGGAGCCCCGTGACGTCGTAATAGCCATACGCGCCCGAGCTGAGGCGGATGGAATCCACATAGCCGCAATTCGCCGCGGTGCCGGAGTCCGGATAGCCGCCCACGCCGATCGTCGCGATGCTGCCGGACGACCCGACCAGGTCGCACGTCCCGCTGTAGGCGGCGGTGCCGGTTGACAATGCGGCCACGGAGTCCGGGAGCACGGGATCGACCCAGACGTCGAGCTGCTTGGTGGCGCTGTCGAGCCGGAAGAGCACCAGCGAGGTCGTGGCCGCGACGAAGCAATTGGTAACGAGTACCGGGCTCGTTTCGTTCCAGCCGTGAATCAGCAGCGAGGAACCGGCGGCGTAGAGGCGCCCCTGCCCCGCCTTCTTGAGCGGATCGATGTCGGCCACGTTGAACGTGAGGCCGGTCTTGTGGGTGTTTGTATCCGTTTGCTGGATCAGAAAACTACCCCAGACTACTCCCGATAGCGGCGCGGCGAGGCCGCGATAATGCTGGCGCTGGGCGGTGGCGCCGCGCGGCTGAAGCCGCTGCGCCGCGCCGGACTGGGTGGCGGCGTAGCGGGTCGCTGCCGGCGCGGTGAGATCACCCGTTACGATCGTCGGCACGGCGGTGGCGCCGAGCCAGTACGGGTCGGAGAAACCGATGCCGGTATCGGCAGGCTGGTTGTTGGTCTTCCCCGGCTGGAGAGTGCCCGGCGCGCAGTCGTTGAAATCGGCGACGACCGACGGCGCGGCGTTAACGGATGCAAGGGCGAGCGCAGCGGCCACGCCCAGGACGGCGGGAAGGAAACGTCTCATGGGGAAAGGGAAGCCGATCCCGGCTCGTGGCCGGAAGGATCGGGCCGGGTCGCGAAGCGGCCCGGCGTCGGCTTGGTCGGTGATGAGCGCGAGCAGCCGCCGCGCGTAACCGCGTAACGCTCAGCGCTGCCGGCGGCGGCGCGCGATCACGGCGCCGAGGGCGAGCGCGCCGACGATCGCCGCGTAGGTCGACGGCTCGGGGATCGCCGAGGTGGTCACCGTGCCGAGAAGCTTGATGTCGTCGAGCAGAACACGACGAGACGCGGATCCGGAGTTCGAGTTCTCCGCGATCGCAATGCGGAAGGAAATCGCCTCGCCGCCGTCGACGGTCAAGCCGCCGGTCGAAAAGCCAGTCGTCGGATCGAAGCTGATGGAAATGTCGTCCTTGATGTAGTGCCCAGCCGTCGCATTAAACTGCGTTCCGCCAACAATGCCCGGTTGCTGATAGCCACCAATCGGCGTGAAGGTGATGCCATCGAGCGAGTAGTAGAGCTGGAAGTTCGGGCGGACGTAATTGCCCGTGGCGGTGGTCAGGCTGGTGTCGTATCCAAAATCAATTGACAAGCCGGTCAGCTGCAGGGTCGATCCAGCCCCAGGCGTGACACTGAAGCTGAGCGAGTAATCATCCGCGGCCGAAGGTAAAATATCCGTCATTGTCCTCGTCGTCGTCATCGTGATCTCGAACGCCTTGCCGTCAAAGGTCGCGCTGCTGCCCGCCAGGGACACGGGCACGGTGGGGCCGATGAGCGAGCTGACCACGCCGGCGGTGTTCGCGGTTCCAGATGCAGAAAGTCTCTCAGAGAGAGTGCTCAGTTCGATGCCCGCGACGCTGCTGGTTGCCGCGATGCCTGTCTTCGTACCGTCGGCTACGTCGGTAAACGTCCAGTTCGCGAGGGTCGATTGACCGTGAACGGCGGGAAGGGCGATGAAGAGGCCGAGGGTGGCAAACGCGGGAAGGAAGCGGGAGGACTTCATGGGGATGGGAATTGCTAGAGAAGGGGCCAGGTAACTGCGGGTGACCGTCGACCGACGCAAGCGCGCCGGTCTACGTGTTAATGCTCCTCGCAGAATCGGCGGCCGAAGGAAATGGGCGCGTCAGTCAACAGTCTACCGGAACGGCGCCGGCGTAGTGGAAAAATGGACACGAGGGCGGGAGCCCGTATGATCGTCGCGACTCGGAGTAAAATCACCCGCTGCCCGGCACATCGTCTGGACTCGGACAGCGGGTGAGTTGATCAATGCAGGGGATAAATTTTGGGAAGCCGGAAGCTCAGCTCTGCCGGCGGCGGCGGATGACGACCACCGCCCCGAGCGCAAG
>DASWVO010000083.1:0-4590 GCA_036406235.1 Opitutaceae bacterium | reverse complement strand
GGTCGAAAAATCCCTCGCGAGATCGAGGCCGAGCGCCTCGTAGAGTTTGCGCCGGTGAGTGCTGCCGACTTGATGGCAGATGAAGCGATCGGTCGAGGCGGCGGTCCAGCCGGTGAGCGCGGTGAATTCGCGCCACGTTTCCTGGGCGAGTCCGACTCCCGCAACGAGCAGCGCTTCGGAGTCGGTCTGCATGGCGAGCGAGTCCGCGCCGTGCGTGTCGCCCTGACAGAGTTCGCTGTGCTGGGTCGCGGCGCGCGCGATCCCGCCGAGCAAGCGGTGTGGCCGCGCGCCCGCCGGCAGCAGATCGCGGTGGCACACGATTGCGGCGACGGCACCGGAACCAATCGTGAGATTGGCGAAATAGGGTTTGATCTCGTTACGCGTGAGCGGGCGCTCGAGCAGCGTCTTGAGCGTGTGTTCGACGAGTGGGCCGCCGTTCTCGCCGGACGCGACGAGCGCGCAGCGGATTTGGCCCGACTCGATCAGGCCCGCGGCGATCGTGAGCGAGTTGAGGAAACCGAGGCAGGCGTTTGAGACGTCAAAAACCTGCGCAGTCGCGGGCAGGCCGATCTTGCGGTGCGCGAACGACGCCGTCGCCGGCTCAAGCATGTCGCGGCACACGGCGCTGTGAATGAACAGCTCAACCTGTTCGGGGCGGACGGCCGACTTGGCGAGCACGGCGCGCCCGGCGGCGGCGCTGGCGTCCGACGGACGCGTGCCGGCGGGCCAGACGCGGCGTTCGCGGATGCCCGTCATGAGCTCGAGCCGGCCCTCGGGAAGTTTCAGACGCTCGTAGAGCGGACGCAGCCGGGCCTCGATCGCCGCGGAGGTGAGAATTTCGTCCGGCAGCGCTGTCGCGAGCGATTCGATACAGGTGTTTTGGAAGCGCACGAAACTACCTCTCCGGCCGCATCGCGAGGCGGACGATGTCCTTGTCGTAGAAGTTGCATCCGAGCCCGGCGTCGACGACGAGTGTCGTGCCGTTGAGCCCGCTGCTGCGCTCGCTCAGCAGGAAGAGCGCGGTATTGGCGACTTCATCAGTCGAGAGGTTCCGCTTCCGGAACGTGAGTTTCTCGGAATAGAGGTAGCTCTCGAGATATCCCGGAATGCCGGCCGAGGCACTCGTCTTGAGCGGACCGGCGCCGACGACGTTGAAGCGCACCTCGGTGTCGGCGCTGAACGACTTTGCGAGGAAACGCGCCGTGGACTCGAGCGCGGCCTTGATCGGGCCCATGTAGCCGTAGTTGTCGGGCGTCACGAGCAGCGACGAGATGCCGATGGTGACGACCGATGCATTGTTCACGAGATGCGGTTTGAACGCCCGCGCGATCTCGATGAGCGAGAACGACGAGATGGCGGTCGCCTGGAGGTAATCCCTCCGCTTTGTCTCGTGGAACGGCTTGAAGCCCTCGCTGTAGTTGGCGAACGCGATCGAGTGCACGATGCCGTGCAGCGGCGCGTGGCCGGCGGCGGCGATCTCGGCGGCGAGCCGATCGGCCGCGCCCTCGTCTTCCACGTCGCACAGGAAAACCGGCTTTCCGGCGAGCTGCGTCTCGAGCGATTTTTTCCGCGCCTCGGAACGCACGCTGTAGAGCACCTTCGCGCCCTGCGTCTCGAGCGCCTTGGCGATGAACCACGCGACGCTCTTCCGGTTGGCGACGCCGAGGACGAGGAACGTTTTGCCCGCGAGCTGAAGAAAGTCGCTCATCGCTCAGGCGGTCTTCTGGCCTTCGGGAGTTCTCCACGCGACGGAGAAATCGACCGTGAGCACGCGCGTGCCGTCGGCTTTCTTGATGGCGCCGCTCATCATCGTGAAGCCGCCGAGCGTGTCCTTCTTCTTCACTTCAATGACGATCGCGTCGCCCGGGTAAACGGGGTTGCGGAAGCGCACGTCGCTGATTTTCGCAAGGAGCGGCACGCCTTCGCCGGGCTTTGCGCCGGCCGCCTGGGCCTGGCGCGCGAGAAACAGTGCGCCGGTCTGGAACACCGCTTCGCACAGGAGCACACCGGGCGTGATCGGCGCGCCGGGATAATGGCCCTTGTAGAAATCTTCTTCGGCGCGCCAGGTGCGCTTGGCGACGAGGCCGTCGGCGGTTTCAGCGACGATCTCGTCGACGAAGAGGAACGGCGGACGGTGCGGGATGAGGTCGGTGACCTGTGGCATTTGAATTTTCGATTTTCGAACTTCGATTCTCGATTCGGGCTCAGCGTGCGGTCGCCACGTTCGCGTTCTGCTTCAGACCAAAGAGGTATTTGTCGATCTTGTTGGCGGTAATGACGCCGTAATTGATCGTGCCGAGCCAGCCCGACATGATGATGCCGACACTGCCGGCGTGGAAAAGGCCCGGAAGTTTTTCGGAAAGGTTCATCGAGACCGGCAGGCCCTCGAATTTCGTGCCGAACGAGGTGCCGCCGGTGTGCGTGGTGTAGCGCTCGATCGTGCGCGGGGTGGCGGCTTCCTTCCAGTCGATCTTCGCACGCACGTCGGGGATGAACTTCTCCAGCACGGTGATCGACTCCTCGATGAGCCGTTCCTTGTGACGCTCGTAATCCTCGTCGCTCAACTGCTTCCAGTCGGGATAGCGGCCGTTGAGCGAGGCGACGACCGTGTAGCGGTCGGAGCCGGGGCGCGTGTCGGGATAGTAGACGGAGAACGTGCGGCTCGTCGTGTGCAGGTCTGTCAGTTCCTGATTGCTGTACTGTGGCGCTTCCGAGGTGAAGACGAGATCGCCGATATGGGGGATGCTCTCGCCTTTGCGGATGCCGAGGTAGACCTGGCAGGAGCTCGTATTGATGCGGACCTTACGCGCCTCCTCGGCGAAGTCCGCCGGGAAATTCTCTTCGCCGGCGAGATGGAAGATCGTGTTCTTGATGTTGGCGTTGGAGAGGACGGCCTTGGCGCGGATCACGCGCCCGTTGCCGCCGACGATGCCGCAGGCGACCTTCTGTCCGTTGCGCTCTTCAACGAGGATGCGGTCGACAAGGACCTTCTTGCGGAGTTCGACGCCGTTTTTGCGCAGTTCGTCGGTCATCTTCTCGATGAGCAGATCCGAGCCGCCGCGGAACGTGTAGACGCCCGCGCCCATGAAGTTCGAGAACACGATGCCGAACGTGATCGCGGGATCGTCGAAGTTGGATCCGTTGGCGTAGGAAATCGGCTCCATCAGCAGGCGGTGCACGTCACCGCGCCCCGGGAAGAAGCGGTTGAGCATCTCGCCCGTTGTCTCCGGGTTGTTGTCGTAGTAATTCATCGCCCGGAGGTGGTCGTAGAATGCCTCAACCTGCTCGCTCGGGAGCTTGAACTGTTCGACGAGGACGCGTGTGTAGTCCTCGCGCGTGAAGGTCGTCCACACATCCATCTGCGGGTTGACGAAGCGGATGTCCTTCAACTGCACGATCGAGTCGGCGATCTCCTTCGTCCAGTAGCGGCGGCAGCTTTTGATCATACCGCTCGGAAAACCGTGCAGCGAGATGTCGAAGATGTGGCCGCCCTTGCGCGTGAACCACGTGGCGAGGCCGCCGAACTGGTAGTGGTGTTCGAGCAGCAGCACCTTGTGGCCGGCCTTCGCGAGCACGTTGGCCCCCGTGAGTCCGCCCAAGCCGCTGCCAATGACGATCACGTCATACTCATCGGCGACACCTTTCAACCAGTCGTAAGCCATGGAAACGGTCGAGTGAACGGGCGGCGGAGCCGAGGGCAAGGGCGAAGGTAGAGGGCGGGCCGCCGTGCCCGCCCTTTAGGTTCAGCCTTTCTGGAGGATGTGAAAGTTGGCCATCGAGATGCCGCTGAGCATCGCGCCCACGATCCCGAGAAAACCCTGATCGGTGCCGCAGAGATAAACGTTCTCCAGCGCCGTGCGGCCCTGGCGGTGCTTGACCGGCGAGCCGTAGATCGCGCCGCCGAAGTGGCCGGTGAATTTGGTGATCGTGCGCGGCGTGAACATGTCGGTCGCCACGGTCGCGTCCGCGAGTGCGTCGGCGGACCGCAGCGGCGGCAGAAACCGTTGCGCGCTCGCCTGCACCGCGTTGAACCAGCGCTGTTTGTCGGCGCGATAGGTTTCGTCGGATAAATCCGCCCACGCGTCGTAGCGCGCGAGACAGGTGCAGCGGAAAACCCCTTCGGGCAACTCGCGGCCCGGGCCGAAGTCGAAGTTGTTGGGGATGCAGACTACGCCGCTGCGGGTGTCGACCTGATCGGCCGGCCGCTCGTAGCAGAAGCGGTCGGAGTCGCTGAAAAAGACGATCGTGTCGTCGCCCCAGCCCAGCGCGGCGGGCTGACGATCGAGCACCGTGATCGTTTCGACGAAGGAGAGTCGGCCCGTCGGAGAGAGTTGAGGGTTGAGAGTTGAGAGTTGAGAGTCACTGGTGCACAGCGCCGCTGTCTCCGGCGCGCCGATCGAGCTGATCACGTGGTCGGCGGTGACTTCTTCACCGCTGTCGAGCACGAGTGCCGTGGCGCGGCCCTCGCGTGCGACGATCCGCCGCACGCCGCACTTCATGCGCCGCTCGCCGCCGGCTGCGCGGTATTTCTCGAGGAGCACGCGCAGGATCACGCGCACCCCTTCGAGCGGCCGGGCAAAACCTTCGAAG
>DASWVO010000082.1:0-20978 GCA_036406235.1 Opitutaceae bacterium | reverse complement strand
ATCCCCTCGCCGGGTGACCGTGTTCGATGAAGGCCCGCTCCATCGCCCGAAACGCCGGTTCCCCCTCCTGTGCGAAGATTTCGGGGATGCTCTTCCCGCGCTCCCGCTCGATCTCGTGATCGCTGTCGAGCAGTTGGAACTGCAGCCGCTGCGCCACGGCTCGCCCGATGGTCGTCTTGCCCGTCCCCATGAAGCCCACGAGGTAGAGATTGACGTCGGAGGTCGGCGAAGGCGGCGGCATGGCGGGTGAAAAACCTAACAAAAGGCGCCGCGGTCGCCGTTGCCAAACCAGAATCGTGCGCGCGGAGGCGCGCCGGTGCCCCCACCCCGGGGACTCGCCACCGCAGGAAAATGCCTAGCCTCCACGCCGAAGGCTGGTTTCCTCGTCAGCAAATGTCCGACAGCGCTTCGCTTAACTGCCACTTTGCCAGCGACAACACCTCCGGGATCTGCCCGGAAGCGTGGGCCGCCCTCGCCGCGGCCAATCAGGGCCGTCATCCGTCCTACGGCGCCGATCCCTGGACCGATCGCGCGTGCGACCTCATCCGCGGTCTCTTCGAAAAGCCCGACGCGGAAGTGTTCTTCGTCTTCAACGGTACCGCCGCCAACTCACTCGCGCTCGCGTCATTGTGCCAGAGTTATCACAGCGTGATCTGCCACGAGGCCGCGCACGTGGAGACCGACGAGTGCGGCGCGCCGGAATTTTTCTCCAACGGCACCAAGATCCTCACCGGCGCCGGCGTAAACGGCAAACTCACCCCCGACGCGGTCGAGCGCCTGATCCTCAAGCGTACCGATATCCACTACCCGAAGCCGCGCGTCCTCTCGCTCACGCAATCCACCGAGTGGGGCACGGTCCATACGCTCGACGAGCTTCGCGCGCTGACCGACGTTGCCAAAAAACACGGACTCGCGGTGCACATGGACGGCGCGCGGTTTGCCAACGCCGCCGCCGCCCTCCGCGAACGCGCCGGCCTCGCACCGGCCGACTTCACGTGGCGTGCCGGGGTCGACGTGCTGTGCTTCGGCGGCACGAAGAATGGGATGAACACGACCGAGGCCGTCGTGTTCTTCAATCCCGCCCTCGCGAAAGAATTCGACTATCGCTGCAAGCAGGCCGGACAGCTCGCGTCGAAGATGCGTTTCCTCAGCGCGCAGTGGGTCGGCATGTTGCAGGACGGCGCCTGGCTGCGCCACGGCGCGCACGCCAATGCGATGACGCGCAAGCTTGCCGCCGCGCTGCGCGCGCTTCCGGGCGTCAAGCTCATCGGCGAGCCGGAAGTGAACGCGGTGTTCGTCGAACTGCCGCCCGCCGTGGCCGAGGCGCTCAAGGCCCGCGGCTGGTATTTCTACAATTTCATCGGCGCGCATGGCTACCGCCTGATGTGCTCGTGGGACACGAAAGACGCCGACCTCGACGCCTTCATCGCCGACCTGCGCACGGCGCTGGCCCGATGAAAACACTGCCCGCCTTCTGCCTCGCGTGCCTGCTCGTCGCGACGGCCTTCGCGCCCGCCGGCTACGCCGGGATGATTTTCCACCCGCCCGCCGCGGCGCGTTAACTGCTCTGCCTCCAGCCGCACCATGAAGCTCCGCGTCTCCCACCTCACCCGCTACCAATACGACCGCGAAGTCTCGTTCTCGCCGCACATCATCTACCTGCGCCCGCGCGAAACCTCCCTGCTGCGCCTCCGCCATTTCACCTTCAACGTCTCCCCTTTCGCCAAGCTCAGCTCGGTCATCGATGCCCACGACAATCCGCTGACGTGGGCGTATTTTTGGGAGCCGGCCGATGCGCTCAACATTCGCACCGAGTTCGAGATCGAGACCTTGGATACGAACCCGTTCGACTTCATTCTCAAGCCCTACGCGCTGACCTTTCCGTTCGACTACGAGCCGGTGTTCGCGTTCGCCCTTGCGCCGTACCTTGCCCCGCCCTTCGACGCCACGCAGAACGCCCTGAGCAACTGGCTCGACGAGCATCTCGTCGACCGCCCGACGGAAACCGTGGCGTTGCTTTCGATGCTCAATCAACTCATCTACAGCACGCTCACGTACCGCCGGCGCGAGGAACACGGTATCCAGCCGTCCGCTACGACGCTCCAGCTCGGGGCCGGGGCCTGTCGCGATTACGCTGTGCTCTTCGTCGAGCTCTGCCGCACGCTCGGCTTCGCCGCGCGCTTCGTGAGCGGCTATCTATTCGCCCCCGCCGGCGACGACCACCGTACGGCCGGTGCAATGCACGCCTGGGCCGAGATCTACCTGCCCGGCGCCGGTTGGAAGGGTCTCGATCCGACCCACGGCATCTGGTGCGACGACGCCTTCATCCCGGTTGCCCACGCCGCGCAGGCCGAAAACGTGAATCCCGTGCAGGGCTCCTACTCGAGCCCCCTGCCCGTGGCATCAAAACTGCACACGGACGTGATTGTTGAAAAACTCGGCTGATCCCCTCATGACCGCGCCTTACGACGCCGGCGCTTGGAAAAAGATCACGGACTTCGGCGCGGCCGTCGAAGCCTCGCTCGCCCGGGATGGCGTGCTCCTCACCATGGGCGGCGAACCGACGTTTGTGCCGGTGGTGCCCGAGGGTGCCGAGTGGCAGACCGCCGCCCTCGGCCCCACCAAGCTCGCCTACGCCCGCCGTTTCGCACGCCAGCTCGTCGCCGACGCTCTGCCCGGCGCCGCGATCCTCGAGACCGCCGGCAAACATTATCCCGGCGAGCCGCTGCCGCGCTGGGCGCTGCTCGTGCAATGGACGAAGGACGGCCCGCCGCTTTGGCGCGACATTACCCGACTCAAAGCCGACCTGACGCCGGGTTTACACGCGGTGGCCGATGCGCAACGCGTCGTCCAGCGCCTCGCCGCGGCACTCGCGGTCGACACCCGCTGTGTCCTCCCTCTCGTCGAACAAGACGATGAGGCCAAAGTGACTGGTTACGTTCTCCCGCTCGACCACGATGGCGACCGCTGGCTCACCGACCGCTGGGAATTCGAAAATCGAACATCGAACATCGAAAATTCCCTCACCCTCTTCGCCGGCGACAGCCTCGCCGGCCTGCGGCTGCCGCTCGGCAGCCTGGCGGAAAAAAACCTGCGGCGCGCGCTGACGGTCGAGATTCGCGACGGCACGGTCACGATCTTCATCCCACCGCTCACGTTCCCTGCCTACATCGAACTGTTGCCGCAGATCGAGACGGTACTCGCCGCGCTCGCGCTGTCTGATGTCGTGCTCGGCGGATACGCACCTCCGCTCGACCCGGCGCTCCCGACGATCGGCTTCGCATCGGATCCCGGCGTGATCGAGGTGAACCTCGCTGCCTGCGCAACGTGGGCCGACTACGACCGCCAGCTCAATCTGCTCTACACGGCCGCGGCGAAGGTCGGACTCTGCGCCCGCAAGTTCGCCTTGAACGGGCGCGAAACCGGCACTGGTGGCGGCGCCCATCTCGTCTTCGGCGGACCGCAGGGCCTGCTCTCGCCGTTCTTCGCGTTTCCCGGGCTGCTGCCTTCGCTCATTCGCTATTTCCAACACCACCCGGCTCTCAGCTACGCCTTCACCGGTCAGTATCTGGGCCCGAGCTCGCAGGCCCCGCGCATCGACGAGAGTACGTTCGAGGCGCTCTACGAGTTGGAGATCGCCTGCGCCGGCGCGGAATCAGCCGGCACACCGCAAAACCTGCCGCTCTTCGATCTGCTCTTCCGTGACCTGCTGATGGACCGCTCGGGCAACACCCATCGCGCCGAAATCAGCGTGGACAAGCTCTGGAATCCGTTCGCCGGCAATGGCCGTCTCGGCCTGGTCGAGCTGCGCGCCTTCGAGACCCACCCGCAACGCGCCGCGCAAAGCGTCACCGCTTTGTTCATACGCGCGATACTGGCTCGACTGTGCACCGCGCCATTCAAGGAGCCGTTCATCCGCTGGAACGGCGAACTGCACGACCGCTTCTTCCTGCCCGCCTTCGTCTGGGAGGACCTTGGCGCGATCTGCGACGACCTGAACGCGCACGGGCTCGCCTTCGACCGCGACTGGCTGCGCCCGCTGTGGGAATGGCGTTTCCCCAAACTGGGCGAATTCGCCCTGGCGCACGCCGGCGAAGCCGTGGCTGAGGAAAAGAAAACGTTCGCGGTCACGTTCCGTCAGGCGCTCGAGGCCTGGCCGCTGCTCGGCGAGTCGCCCAACGCCGGCACCGTCTCGCGCACCGTCGATGCCAGCATGGACCGCCTCGAGGCCTTCGTCGACGACGCCACCGTGCTCAACCAAAGCGTGCTCCTCGTCAACGGCCTGCCGTGCGAGTTCCGGCCGACGGCGGCGGGCGGTGCAGCGTGCGGCATCCGCTTCCGCGCTTTCTATCTCACGCCCGCCCTGCATCCCCACGTGCCAGTGCACGCGCCGCTGCTTCTCGAATGGATCGACAAGACATCGCTCACCGTCGTCGCCGCCGCCCGCTGGCACGTCTGGAACCCGCGACACGAACCTTATCCCGATCGTCCCCGTGACGCAGCCGAGGCCGCCACACGCCACGCCGAACGCTGGCAGCCCTGGCCCCACACGCTCGGGCAGACGCGTTTCATCCCACGCATCGATTTTCCGCCGGAGGGTCGCTACACGCTCGACCTGCGCCGGTATCCGGCGCAGGCGCGCGGGTAGAATCCATCAGGGGGGGACAAGCGGCACAGAGCGCCCAACTTGGCCGCCACAGCCTCCGCCTCGCCACCCGGCGCGCCTTCACTTCAGGGGCCAGACCTGCGGCACCAGCGCGATCGCGATGCCGTAAATGATGAGCGTGAGCACCGAGCCGACCTTCAGAAAATCGGTGAAACGATATCGCCCCGGCCCGTAGACCATCAGACAGGAGGGCTCCAGCGGCGTGAGATAGGAACAGCTCGCCGCCACCGCGATCATCATCGCGAACGTGCGCGGGTTCAGCTCGCTCTGCACCGCGGTTTGCAGCGCGATCGGCAGCACCACGATGGCGGCCGCCTGGTTCGACATCGGTTGAGTCAGGAGTACCGTCAGCACGAAAAAGACGGTCAGCAGCCAGCGCGGCTCCCCGGCGTCGACGAACGCCAGAAGCTGCGTCGCCATATAACCGGCGGCGCCGGTGTGCTCCATGGCGGCGCCCAGACTGAGCATGCTGCCGATCAGCACGATCGCCTTCCACTCGAGCGAGGCATACGCCTCGGCCGGCGTGAGGCAACGCGTGATGAACACGAGAAAGGCGCCCAGCATCACCGCGAGCGGCAGCGTCGTCACGCGGAACGTCGCCAGCGCCAGCACGCCCACGAAGATCGCGATCGCGAGCGGCGCGTGCGCGCGGCGCGGACGTTTCTCCTCCATCGGCGCGAGCGGTTGAAGCACGCGCACGACGTTGCCGGCGTGCAGGCGCTCGATGTTCTCGCGCGGGCCCTGCAGCAGCAGCACATCCCCCAGGCGCAACGTCGAGTCACTCAGCTTGCCGACGACGTTCACGCCCTGGTGGTTGACCCCGATCACCTGAAGCCCGTAACGCTCGCGAAAACGCTGGCGCCGCAGCGTGCGCCCCAGCAACGGCGAGCCCGGCAACAGCACCGCCTCGGCAAGCGCGATGTCTTTCGTTGTGAGGGCCGGGTCGGAGAGCTTCGCATCGGCGACGATTTCCAGTCCGGCCGTGTCCTTGATCTTGAGAATGTCGCTTTCACCTCCGGCGACGATGAGGATGTCGCCCGTCTCGAGCACCGTCCCGGCACGCGGCATGATGTGGTGTTCTCCGTCGCGGATAATGCGCAGCACGTCGAGGCCGAGCTGGCGGTTCAGATCCGCTTCGCCCAGCGATTTGCCCGCGAGGTTTGAATCCGGCAGGATCACGAGCTCGCTCAGATAAGGGCGGATGCCGAACTCTTCCGTGAGCTCCGCCGGCGCCGCGCGGTCAGGTACGAAGCGCCGCACGAGAAACATATACACGAGCCCTGCGACCGCGATTGGCACGCCGACGGGCGCGAGCTCGAACATGCCCATGGGGGCCAGGCCGTGCTGCGTCAGCATGCCGCTCACCACGACGTTCGTCGACGTGCTCACGAGCGTGATCGAACTCGTGAGGATCGACGAGAACGCCAGCGGCATCAGCAGTTTCGACGCACTCAGTCCCGCCTTGCGCGCAACCCCGAAAACCACCGGCACGAAGAACGCCGTCGAGGCGGTGTTGCTGATGAACGCGCCGATGACCGCGGAGGCGATCATCACCGTCCATAACAACCGCTCGGGACTTTTCCCGCCGTGGCGCAGACCGGCCTGACCGGCCAGATCCACCACGCCCGTGCGCTCGAGCGCGGCCGTGAGGATGAGCAGGCCGAAGATCATGATCACCGTGTCGCTCCCGAAGCCCGCAAAGATCCGCTCCGCCGGCACCAGGCCCGTGAACCCGACCGCGAGCATCACGCCCACCGCGACGACGTCCGCCGAGATCCGCTCCGACCAAAACAGCGCGAGCGCGACCACGAGGATGCCAAACAGGAGAAGGATCTGCGGCGTCATCGGCAGGGGAACCATCGAGCGTCTTGCCTTGAGGCTGGCAATTCAAACGGCTGGGTTGGCGCTACGCAGTCCTGCGCGGGCAACGTCGGTTCCATGCACCCGAAACATACGCCCGCACGACCGCGAACGCCATGAGGTCCCCGCCGGTTTTGCCAATCGGACAGAAAACGCCTCCCGATGTTTTCAAGCCGGGTGCGCACCGGCGCCTCACCCAACCCGTGGCGTGGCCGACCAGCGCGAGTCGCTCGGCCGCACGCTCCAATGGAGACGCGACGCCCTCGTCGCGTTCGTTGATCGCACGACGACCGACGGTCCCCATCCTCGGTTCGTGTAGGGCCTGCCGAGCGGCGGATGTGGCGTGCCCGACCAGCGCCGGTCGCTCGGCCGCGGCGGGGGCGCCGCGGCTCCAGGTCGGCGCAGCTGCTGCCCAGGGGATGTTTATGCCTTTTACCGAATACGCTTCCGTTGCGCGGAGACGCGACGCCCTCGTCGCGTTCGTTGATCGCACGGCGGCGCCGCGATCAGCGTCCGTCGTTCCTGGCGGCCGTTTTCAGACGTGGCGGTCGGGACGACCGCCGCTACCTGGTTCGAACCTCGCGGCCTTTTCGCCCCCCCCGCGCGTGCCCGTATTCACCCCGCAGAGACAGCGACGTCGTCGTGGTCGGTTCCGGTGATGACGTCGTGCCATTCGGTGATTTCTTTCTCGAAGGCCTCCGCCTTGCGGCGGTAGCTGGCCAGCGTGTCCCTGCCCAACGGCAGGTGCACGGGCGGCTGCGGCGCGGCCGCGAGGCGCACGATGGCGGCGGCGAGTTTCGCCGGATCGCCGGGCTGACGGTAACTGACCTGTGTCGCCACTTCCCGCATACGCCCGGCGGTCGCGGCATAGTCGGGGATCGTCTGCGCGGCGCGGGTGAGCGAGGACTGGTCGAGGAAGTTGGTGCGGAAATAACCGGGCTCGACGGTGGTCGCATGAATCCCGAGCGGGGCGAGTTCGCTCGCGAGCGCCTCGGTGATGCCTTCGACGGCAAACTTCGTCGAGCAGTAGAGTCCCCACCCCGCCGAGGCAGCCAGACCGCCCACCGAGGAGAGATTGATGATGTGCCCGGAGCGCTGACGCCGCAGGTGCGGCAGGACGGCGCGGGTAACCTTCAACAGACCGAAGACGTTCACCTCGTAGTTGCGCCGCACCTCCTCATCGGTGGCCTCCTCGACCGCGCTCAGCAGACCCGCACCGGCATTGTTCACCAGCACGTCGATCCGGCCGAATTTCGCCACGGTGTCGGCCGCAACCTGCCGGGCCTGCGCTTCGTCGCCGATGTCCAGCAACGCCACGTGCAGGCGCGGAGGATTGCCGAGTTGGGCGGCGAGTTCCTCCGGACGGCTCCGGACCGTGGCCACCACGGTATCGCCGGCAGCGAGGGCGGCACGGCTGATTTCGAGACCGAAGCCGCGAGCGGCGCCGGTGATGATCCAGACTTTCGAATTCGTGTTCATGGGAGTTCTTTTTGTTTTGGGTGAAGAAGTGGAACGGTGCCCACGATAGCCGAAGCGCGCCGCCAAGCGGTAGACCGGTGCTCTCGCCTTCTTGCCTAAATCGATCACTCGAGCCACCGTGGCCCCGATGAGCGAACCGAAGGACATCCTGAGCCGTCACTGCACCGCGCCTTCGCAGCCAAGCCCGATCTCCAAGCTGACGTTGCTGCGCTCCGACGTTGTCACCGAGCCGGCCGCGGTGAGCTACGCGCCGCTCTTCTGCATGCTGGTGAGCGGGCGCAAGCGGGTGTGGCTCGGCCGGCAGGATTTCATCTATGGCCCGCGCGACTACCTCATCACCTTCGCCGATCTGCCGCTGACGGCGCAGGTGGTCGAGGCGCCGTATCTGGGTTTCAGCTTCGCGCTCGATCCCAAGGTGATCGCCGAGGTTCTCCTCAACCTGCCCAAAACCGACGCGGGCAAGTTCGCTTCCAAAGGCGTGGCGGTGGCGCAAGCAGAGGAGGAACTGGTTGACGCCGTGACGCGACTGCTCCGGCTGCTGGATCGTCCGCAGCATGTTCCGATCATGGCGCCGATGATCGAGCGGGAGATTCTTTTTCTCCTTCTGCAGGGAGCGCACGCCGACACGATCCGCCAACTGGGCGCGCCGGCCAGCCCGCTCTCGCAAGTCCGGCGGGCGATCGACTGGATTCGCGAACACTACCGCGAGGTGATGCGCATCGAGCGCGTGGCCAGAGTGGCCGGCATGAGCGCACCGACGCTTCACCGTCATTTCCGCGCGGTCACCAATCTGAGCCCGCTGCAGTTTCAAAAACGCCTGCGGCTCGAAGAAGCGCGCCGCCGCCTGCTGGCCGAGCGTGCGGACGCGGCCAGCGTCGCCTTCGATGTCGGCTACGAAAGTCCCTCGCAGTTCAGCCGCGAATACCGCCGGCTGTTCGGCGCGCCGCCGCGACGCGACGCCAGCGAGACCCGCCGCCGCTTGGTGGGACTCGCCGTGACGCACTAGCGGCCGTCGTGATCGAGCTGTCGCTTCGCTCGGTACGCGGTTCAGACTGAAGCCGGACGGCCGGACGGGGCGTCGAACCGTCCGCCGAGGGATCGCTGGCGCCTTGCGGGCGAGTGCCCTTCATCTCGCTTGCTGACAGCCCTGCGCCCCCGCCGCCGCGCGCCTGGCCGGCTGCCCGCACTTCCGGCCGCGCCCCAGTCCCCACCCAGAGCTCTTCCACCTATGACGTCTCGCCTGCCCTCTGTTTTTCCGTTGCTGGTCGCGTTGCTCCTGCTCCCGTTCCCGTTCGCCGGCTGCTCCACGAGTGGTTCGCGTTCCGCGCCAACGACCAAGGCCAAACCCGCCCCCGAATCGCTCGCCGGCCAGTGGCGCTTCGCCCTCGACCGCGCCGACGCCGGGGTGACGGAGCGCTGGTTCGAGCGTGCGCTCGCCGACCGGATCGCGCTGCCGGGAATCCTCCAGGCGCAGGGCTACGGCGACGAGATCCGCCCGGATACGCCGTGGGTCACGACGCTCGGCGACGCGTGGTGGAAGCTGCAGCCGGAAAGCCTGCGCGCGAAGTTCTCGCAGCCCGGGAAGGTCGAGGTGCCGTTCCTGGCGCAACCGCCGCGACACTATCTCGGCGCGGCCTGGTATCAGCGCGACGTCGACGTACCCGCTTCGCCGCAGCCGCGCCGGTTCGTGCTCTTTCTCGAGCGCGCACATTGGGAAACGACGGTGTGGGTCGACGACAAGGCTTTCCCCGCGAACAACAGCCTGATCGCGCCGCACGTCACCGATCTCGGCATCCTCTCGCCCGGCAAACACCGCCTGACGATCCGCGTGGACAACCGCCAGATCGTCCGCGACCCCGCCAACGACGGCCACATGCGCGATGCGCACAGCGTATCCGATGCGCTCGGCGCCACGTGGAACGGCATCGTCGGCCGGATCGAACTGCGCTCCACCCCGCTGGTGTGGCTCGACGACGTACAGGTGTTTCCCAACATCGTGAAGAAGTCGGCGCGCGTGAAGGTCGCGCTCGGCAACGCCTCGGGGCAACCGGGCTCGGGCACGCTTTCCGCCGGCAACGTGTCGGCGCCCGTCACGTGGGACGCGCACGGCGGCGCGGCCGAGCTCGAGGTGCCGCTCGGCGAGTCCGCGGCGACGTGGGATGAGTTTCACCCCGCGCTTCACACCCTCACCGTCACGCTCCTGGGCCGCGGCGTTTCGCACGCGCAAGCGGTGACCTTCGGCCTCCGCGAGGTCACCCACCGCGGCAAGGATCTGCTGGTGAACGGTCGCGTCGTGAACCTGCGCACGACGCATTCCGGCGGCGATTTTCCGCTGACGGGTCATCCGGCAACCGATGTCGAATCGTGGAAGGAGATCTTCCGCGTGTGCCAGGAGCACGGACTCAACGGCATGCGTTTCCACTCCTGGTGCCCGCCCGAGGCGGCATTCACCGCCGCCGACGAACTGGGGTTCTATCTCCAGCCGGAGCTCGGGCTGTGGGCGCCGTTCAATCCCGGCAGCCCCTACACCCGGTTTCTCGAGCAGGAGACGCCGCGCTTGCTGAAGGCCTACGGCAATCATGCGTCGTTCGTCCTGCTGGCTCCGGGCAACGAGCCCGCCGGCAAATACACCGAGATCACGCCGAAGTGGGCGGCGGCGTGGTATGAAAAGGATCCGCGGCGGCTTTATTCCGCCGGCACCGGCTGGGGCGCCCCGGCGCAGGTCACCGGCGGCGCGCAGTTCGCGACGCTGGTGGCGTTCAACCGCACCGCGCTGCGCAACACCCGCGGCTGGTTCGGCCGCGACTACCGCGACGCGCTCGAGGGCGTCGACATCCCGGTGCTCGCCCACGAGATCGGCCAGTGGTGCGCGTATCCGGATTTCGACGTCACCCGCAAATTCACCGGCTACTTGCAGCCGGGAAACTATCATATTTTTGAATACATCGCCGGGCAGACGGGCGTGCGCGAGTTCAACGATCGGTTTGCCTGGGCGTCGGGGCGCTTCCAACTCGCGAACTACAAGGAGGAGATCGAGGCGAATCTCCGCACGCCCGGGCTCGCCGGCTACCAGATGCTCGACCTGCACGACTACCTCGGCCAGGGCACGGCGCTGATCGGCCTGCTCGATGCGTTCTGGGAGCCCAAGGGCTACGCGACGGCCGCGGAGTTCCGCCGCTTCAACAGCGAAACCGTGCCGCTCGCGCGGCTGGAGCAGCGGACGTTCACCGCCGACGAAACGCTCACGGCCGACGTCGAGCTGTACCATTTCGCCGCGCAACCGCTCGCCGGAGCCCGGCCGTATTGGAAGCTCGTCGGCGTCAGCGGCGCCGTCACCGCCGGCCAGGTGGTGGCGCAGGGCGAGTTCGCCGCGCGCGATATCCCACTCGGGAAAAATCTTCCGCTGGGCCGAGTGTCGGTGGCGCTCGCGGCGTTGCCCGCCCCGGCGGCATACAAGCTTGTGGTCGGGATCGGCGGCACCGCGGCCGAGAACGATTGGAACGTCTGGGTCTACCCGGCGCCGGCCGCCGCGGAGGCGCCACGCGACGTGCTGGTCACCTCCGACTGGGCCGAGGCCGAGAGCCGGCTGGGGAGCGGCGGCAAGGTGCTGTTCATCCCGACCGCGAAGGAGCTGGACGCCGCAAAGAGCCCGGCGATGAGCCGCACGCCGGTTTTCTGGAACATCCAGATGACAGTGCGCCCGCCGCGGAACCCGACGCCGAAGTTCGATGGCATGCTCGGGCTGCTGTGCGACCCCAAGCACCCCGCCCTCGCCGGCTTCCCCACCGAGGCGAACTGCGACTGGCAGTGGACGCCGCTGATCGACGGCGTGCGCTCCGTCAACCTGACCGGCGCGCCGCGGAACCTGCAGCCGATCGTGGCCACAATCGACGACTGGAACCGAAACTGGCGGCTCGGCGTGATCTTCGAGTGCAACGTCGGCCCCGGCCGCCTGCTGGTCTCGACGATCGATTTCGAACGGAGCGACGCGACGGCCGGCGCGAAGCAGCTCCGCCGCTCTCTGCTCGACTACATGGGCGGCGGGAAATTCCTCCCCACCGCCTCGCTCTCGCCCGAGCACGTCCGCCAGTTGTGGGCTCCCGCGGATGATCCGGCCGATCAGCGCGCCCGGGTCTTCGACCCCGATCTCAACGACGGCAGCGGCCCGCCCCCACCGAACCGGCCGTAGGCGCGAGCGGGCGTCGAAGTCGCCCCTCGCCCCGCTCACACGAGCGGCGGACTCAACTCCGCGAAGCCCGGCTGCAGCGCGTAGGGCCAATAAGGATACGCCTTCTGCGCCGCGCTCGCGGCGTCGAGTTTCGCCACCTGCCCCTTCGTCAGCGACCAGCCCACCGCCCCGAGGTTCTGGCGCAGCTGCTCTTCGTTGCGCGCGCCGATGATGACGCTCGCCACGGTCGGACGCTGCAGCAGCCAGTTGAGCGCGATCTGCGGCACGGTCTTTCCGGTTTCCTTCGCCACTTCGTCGAGCGCATCGACGACGCGGTAGAGATACGCGTCGTCCACCGGCGGCCCGAGATCGACGACGACCGGCGTGTTCAGCCGGGTGCCGGCGGGCCGCGGCTGGCCGCGGCGGATTTTACCCGTAAGGCGTCCCCAGCCAAGCGGGCTCCAGACGATTGCCCCAACACCCTGGTCGACCCCGAGCGGCATCAATTCGCCTTCGTAGTCGCGCCCGATCAGCGAATAATACGCCTGGTGGGCGACGTAGCGGGCGAGTCCGTATTTTTCGGATACGGCGAGCGACTTCATCAACTGCCAGCCGGAGAAGTTCGAGACGCCGATGTAACGGATCTTCCCGGCCCGCACGAGATCGTCCAGCGCGCCCAGCGTCTCCTCGACCGGCGTGTGCGCGTCGAATCCGTGAAGTTGATACAGGTCGATGTAGTCGGTCCCGAGGCGGCGCAGGCTGCCTTCAACGGCACGGGTGAGGTGAAAGCGCGACGAGCCCACGTCGTTCGGTCCGTCGCCGTGGCGGAGCGCCCCTTTCGTGGAGATGAGCACCTGGTCGCGCCGCCCCTTGATCGCCGCGCCGAGGATCTGCTCGGCCGCGCCGTCGGAGTAGACGTCGGCCGAGTCGAACATCGTCAGGCCGGCCTCGAGACAGAGGTCGACGAGCCGGGTCGCCTCGGCGACATCGCTCGCGCCCCAGGCGCCGAAGAAATCGCCTCTGCCTCCGAACGTTGCCGTGCCGAGGCTGAGCGCGGGCACCTTGAGACCTGAGCTACCGAGTTTTCTGAATTCCATGGGTGTTGTGGGTTGAGGATTGAGGAACCCCACGGTCCTCGCCTCGCCAGCACCCGCAACCCGTCCGCCCGGCACTCCCCGGCCTTTGACCGGTAGATTTCGCGGATCGCGCTGAAAGCCGTCACGACGTCCAGTCCCGCCGCGTAGCGGCGAATTGAGCATCGCCATGCGCCCTGGTCGCCTCTGGCGCCGCCGAAGGCGGGTAAACCTCAAGCCCGCGGCCCTGGAGTCTGGCCAGTTTTGCAACGCACATCGGATCGAGGGCCGAAGGCCCGTTCGATCACCAGCCTGGGCCAGCGGCCCTGGCTGCGCGACCGGTGGTATTCGAGGGCTGAAAGCCCGGGCTATGATGGCGCGGGCTTTCAGCCCTTCATTGATGGTTGGCCCATTTCCTGGGCCGCTGGCCAGGCTGTGATAAGGCCGCGCCTTTGGCGCTACCGATCGGATTTGGCCAAACGCCATAGCCGTCGACTTCAAGCCCGCGGTCTTCAGGAGAAAACCACAACGCGTCGCACCAGCGACGTTTGAACGACCATGGCGAGCGTCAGGCGTCGCTAAGCCGGCCTAATGAACCACGTTCCGAGCGAAGCGAGAAGCCTGACAACACACGAAAGACACGAAAAAGGAATCAGATGCAGTGAGCGGGTGTATCCACTTCTTGATCACCATTCGGTGCAGCCATCTTGTACGCGTCTACTCGAGCTAAGTCGTTCCTTTCGTGTTTTTCGTGTATTTCGTGGTTAACTCCTTCTTAAATTTTCCGGCTAAGCCGGACTCATGCAGAAGAAAACCGCGAATGGACGCCAATGGACGCGAATTACGGAGGAGAGGATGGACGTCGAAGTGCCCTCACGACGCTCACCGTTCAGTGAGACGTCTCTTTGCGCGGAACCAGCCCTGATTTCATTCGCGTCCATTGGCGTTCATGGCCGAGCTGTCGCTTCGCTCGGTACGCGGTTCAACTGAATTGTCCCGGCTAAGAGGGCGTCTAAAAAGGTCCGGAGGCATGGCGCGGCGAGTGATTTTGATCTTGGGCAAGGCGCGAGCGCGGCGCCAATGCCCGGAGGGCCTTGGTCCGCGCGAGGCATGTCCGTGGGCTGAAGCCCACGGCTATGATCGATCCTCGCTACGTGAGGGAGTTGCTGCCTGCACGCTAGATTGCGGCCTGCACGCGAACGCGCCGACGGTTCAGGCCCGATCTTACACCGTCCGCCGGGCGCGCATCTCCTGCACGCAGCGGTGCGTCCGCCAGCCGTCGCCCGATTCGAGCGCGCGCCAGCGAAACGACTGCGGCGTGATCTCCGAAAAGATCCAGCGCGCGGCTGCACCGCCACCGCCGTTGCCGTCGATCACGATGTCGCCCTCGACTTCGCGCGCGACGAACGACTCCGCCCCCGTGCGCGCCGGGCCGAGCGGCGTCGCGCGCCAGGCGTCGATCTTCGCATCATAGAAGCGCAGCATCGCACCAAGATCGGTGCACGCCTCCTCCTCGATCGGGCCGGAGTTGCGGCGTGGCGCGACCCACACGTCATGGATGGCCCGGTTGTCGAGCGTCCACCGGAAGCGCCATTCGCCCTCGATCCGGCAGGGTTCTCCTTCGGAACCGAAATAGGTGACATCGATCGCCCACACGCCGACGAACTGGCCAAAGAGCCGTAGTTTCTCGGCGGGGACGGTGCTGGGTTGGTTGGCAGCCGCGGCGAGCGCGGCGAACATCGAAGAGGAATCCATCAGCGTTGAGCTGCTCATAAAAAAAAGAGTTGGGTGAGGAAATCGTTGATGTCCGGAGAGACAACTCGCTGGGCGAGAATCTCTCTCCTTTTTTCTCCGGACCACAGCGGGAGCGTAACGCGGGTGGCGCGAGGCGATGCCACGCCGAAGGAAGGGAGAGAAAAGAAGACGTCGAAAAAACGTTCGGTGGAAGGGCGGCTTATCCCCAAGCCACCGGATTGAGAGGAGGTGCGGTCGGTGCTAAGGCGCGTTAGGGACAACGCGCCCTACCTTTGAGGCGCCGAATAGACCGCGGAAGTGCGGAGCGGCTCCGCGTCAGGCGGAACACGTATGGCCGATGAGGATGAGCACCCCGTTGGGGTCGCGCACCACGCAGTGGCGCTCGCCCCACGGCTTGTCTTCAGGCGGATGGACGATCTCGACGCCGGCAGCGCGCAGCCGGGCGCATTCGGCGTCGGCATCCGCCACGTCGATGCCCAGCCAGAAGCCGCGCCCATCGGTCGGGCTCACGAGTTCGGCGGGCGAACCGTCCAGCTCCTGACGCAGGATGCCGAGCTGCGCGCCGCTGGCGTGGACCAACTGCACGTAGTAATCGCTCTCGAGCATCGTGCGGAAGCCAAGGTGGGTCGTATAGAAATCCCAGGTTTCGTAGAAGCGTGCGGTGACGATTCCCGGGTAGAAGGCACGCCCGGTCGCAGCGGGCGGAAAAGCGGGAAGCTGGGAAAGGACGGGAGAGGAAGGCATGGGTGTGGCGTCTCCTTGCAGGTTCGAAGTCTTGTTCGTGCAGCCGATCGTTCAGAGTGCGGAGCCCGGAGCAGGAGGTTCGGCGAATCGCGATTTTTCTTTCGTGTTCGGCGCGACGCGCCGGCTGTCAGGCTCTCATCTCTCAACTCTCAGCTCTCAACTAACTATTACGCCGTTCAGGCGTGCGCGTGGCCGTTGCGGTGATGGATCGCGATGGAGTTGCCATCAGGATCGCAGACAACGGCGAGCCGGCAGGTAGGGACCGACATCGGCTCGACGGTAAAGCGCGCGCCGCAGGCGCGGAGTACCCGCACGGTGCCGTCGAAGTCTTCCACTTCGAGGGCGGCCGCCGGACCGTCGCTGGAGGGCTTCCAGTCCGACGACATATTGGTGATGGCGAGTGTGGCGGCGCCGACATCGTACTCGATCCAATGGCCGCCGTCGTGGCCAAACGTGGTCGAGGGTTTCAAGCCGAGCACGCCTTCATAAAAGCCGCGGGCGCGGGGGACGTCGGTGACAGGGTAGCCGGTAAATGCGATCTCTTTGACGCGAATCATGGTGTGTGTGCCGAGACGATAAGGTTGTCCAACGAACGGGCTCCCAACGTACCACCAGGTCGTGACATCCCTATGTCAGGAGACGACGGCGCCGTATTTTTCGAGCACGCGCTGCGCCTCCTCGATGACCATCTGCTTCAGTTCCGGCGGGTCGATCACCTCGGCCCGCTCGCCGAACGACAGGACCCAGCGCGCCAGCCACGCCAACGAGTACGTATGCAGCGTGAGCTCCAGACCGTCGCGCACGGGTTGTTCGTCGACGAAGGGAGTGTAGCTTTCGCGACGGGCGCGCTCCAGCACGTCTTCGGAAAACCACAGCCGCACGGGAATCTTGTCCTCGTGCGACATCGACGACGCGAGGTGATCGCTCAGCGAGAAATCGGGCCGCATCTCGAAGCGCTCGGTCAACACCTCGAGCGCGCGCAACCGTTCGACTTTGAAGTGCCGGTAGGCCTGCCGGAGCCGGCACCACGCCACGAGATACCACGCGTCGCCATAATAAGTGACGCCGAGCGGCTCCACCTCGCGCTGCGTGTCCTCCGCCGCAGCGCGAGCGCGATACGTCATGCGTAACAGGCGCCGGGCGACGATCGCCTGCTGGATGGGCAAAAGGATTTTTTGATCCAGCCCCGAAGGCAGGCGCGCCCGGCCCTCGATCGCCGTCGAGCGCGCGAGCCGGTCGAGATCGTCCTGACGCTCGCGTGGCAGCACCGAGCGGATCTTCAAAAGCGCCAGCGCCATCGGCGCCGCGAGCGAACGGTCGGTGAACTGCTTGACGAGGTTTTCTCCGACCGCGAGGGCCATCGCCTCGTCGGCGGTGAACATCACGGGAGGAAGATGGTAGCCTTTGACCAGCGTATAGCCCACCCCCGCCTCGCCGATCAGCGGCACGCCCGCCTCGGCGAGCGCGCCGAGATCGCGATACACCGTGCGCACGCTGATTTCAAAGTGAGCCGCCAACTCCTCGGCGCGGACGACCCGGCGCCCTTGGAGAAACATCACCATCGCGACGAGGCGGTCGGTGCGATTCATAGCCCGCAAGCATGGCGCGAACGCCCGCCGCGCGCCAAACCGATTTTTCGTTAATGCGATGGTTTTCCGACTCTATCGGTTGAACCGGTTTGGAGGAGTGGCGGAGAGCTCAGAGCTGAGAGCCGGCCAGCCGGTGCCTTCGCGCCGATGAACTTAGCGATGGGACAACTCACTGGCCTTCTGGGCCCTGGGCTCTGAGCCTTGGGCTCTCAGTTCCGGACTCTCAACTCTCAACTCTCAACTCTCATCTCTCATCTCCCAACTCCGACCGCCCCCCCTACTCCTTCGAGCTCGACTTCACCGGCTTGACCTTGCCCGAGCCGCCACCGCCCGACTTGCCGTCGACGGAGAAGCGTCCGGCGCCGGTGAGAAACAGCACGATGCAGCCGACGAAGTAAACGAAGGCCAGCTCCCCGTTGCCCTGGCCCACCAGCTTGGCGTTGTGCACCACGAAGAACGCGACGCCCATGATCACGCCGAGCCACGCCGCGGCGATGCGCGTGAAGGCGCCGAGCACGATGAGCACCGCGCAGATCGCCTCGCCGATGACCGCGATCGCCAGCGCCGGCATCGGCCCGACGAGACCGAGCGGGTCGGAGAACTGCACGTTGCCCTGCACGAGCTTCATGAGCTTGGGCCAGCCGTGAGCAAAGACCATCGTCCCGCCAAGGCAGACGCGCAGGATGAGCAGCGCGAAGTCGGTCGCGGATGGGATGAATTCCAAACGGAGGAGTTTGATCATAGAGAATTCGTCGGACGGGAGGTGCGCAGCCGGCGCACCGAAACCAGCAAGCCAGCCGCCGGCGAATGCGGCCCTTGGTCCGTTTCGCCGCGGACGGGTTCCCCGTCGCCCCCGCACGCACGGCGGCAACAAGCGCACAGGCGGATCGCGGCCGCGCCGGAAAAGGGCATGTGGTTCATGGATGGATCGATGCGGTGTTTTCGGAAATCCGGCGGCGAAGGTAGAAAAGAAAGGTCCGGGTGCAAGCCGCACGGGCGGAAGGCGAAATTTATCCGCCCGGGCAGCGAGCGCCGTGCCAGTTGTCACCCGGCCTGGTGGCGCAAAGCGCCGACGTTCAGGCTCTCGCCCAGCTCTCAACTCTCAGCTCTCAACTGAATTTTACGGCCCCGAGGCCCGCCTGCCGCCGCTCTCGACGCGGATCGATTTCGCCCATTGCGCGGCCCCGCGCGCCCGCCTAGAGCGTGCCATGGACTTTTTCGAACGCCCTCCCGGAGCGCGGTGCTTTAGCCCGCGCTTGTTGCGCGCCCAAGCGCGGGCTGAAGCACCGCGCCACCCTGGGATCCGCCGCACAACGTGAATCACCGCCTCTAGCCCAAAACCGCGATGGCCAAGGTCTACTTCTACTACTCGGCGATGAACGCCGGTAAGAGCACGGTGCTGCTCCAGTCGAGCTACAATTACCAGGAGCGCGGCATGCGCACGATGCTCTTCGCCCCCGCGATCGACCAGCGCTCCGGCCCCGGCCGCATCGCCTCGCGCATCGGACTCAGCGCCGATGCCCATGCGTTCACGCCCGCCGAGAATCTCCTCCAGCGCGTGACCGCCGCGCACGCCGCGGCGCCGCTGGCGTGCGTCCTGGTCGACGAGGCGCAGTTCCTCACGCGCCCGCAAGTCGAGCAGTTGACCGACGTCGCCGACCGCCTCGAGATCCCGGTGCTCTGCTACGGCCTGCGCACGGATTTTCAGGGCAACCTCTTCGAAGGCAGCGCCGCGCTGCTCGGCTGGGCCGACGACCTGATCGAGCTCAAAACGATCTGCCATTGCGGCCGCAAGGCGACGATGAATCTCCGCGTCGGCCCCGACGGCCGCGCCGTGAAGGAAGGCGCGCAAGTCGAGATCGGCGGCAACGAACGCTACGTCCCCATGTGCCGCCGCCACTACAAAGACGCACTCGCGTGAGTTCAGCTCGCAGCGCGGTGCTTTAGCCGGCGCTTGGGACGCAGCGAGTGCGGGCTAAAGCACCGCCCTGCGGGAAGTGCATGCGATTGCCCGTAACCAGGAGTGCCGCCGCTCCTTGAGAATACCTGCCGTCGTCGCATTTTTCCCCGCACCCTGTCGAAATACCCCTGCGCCGTTCGACCAAATGGCAAGCACCCTCCCCGTTCATCCATGAGCCTTCCCTCCTCCTCGTCGTCCGGCGCTGCCGGCATCGAAATTTTCAATACGCGCGTCTTCGATGCCCCGTGCCCGACCGTTTTCAACGCCTTCGCCGACCCGGCGCAGCTTGCGCGCTGGTGGGGCCCGAACGGCTTTACGAACACGATCAAAACCTTCGACCTGCACCCCGGCGGCACGTGGCGGTTGATCATGCACGGGCCCAACGGCGCCGACTTCGAGAACGTGTCGAGGTTCGTCGAAGTCGTGGCGCCGAAAAAAATCGTCTACGACCACCTGCAGCCCATGCACCATTTCCGCATGACGATGACCTACGACGAAGTCGCCGGCGGCCAGACGCGGCTCACGTGGCGCATGCATTTCGAGAAGACCGCCGAAAACGAGAAACTGAAGGACGTTCTCGCCGCCGCCAACGAACAGAATTTCGACCGCCTCGCCGCCTGGCTGCAGACGTTGCAGCCGTAGATCAGATTTCAACACGGAGGACGCTGAGAGCGCAGAGAAATTATTGGATCTCCGCCTCCTCCGCCGCAGTGCTATCGCGCAGAATCCTCTGCAAACCACGAAGATTTTTTGGCCACTCTCGAGCACAGCGACAGTCCGCCAAAAGGCACAAAAAAGATCGAACTGCGAATGTAGCTCTCGAAGCGCCTATGGGCGCGCGGGCGATTCTCGTCGGAGCTTGGCCAATTCTGGCAAAGGGCGACACCGAAGGTGTCATCCGCTACGGTAGCCGGGTTCCCTCCCGGCGACTGCGGCTTTCGACGCCGAAGGCGTCAGCTGAATGAGCACGCGAAAACTCCCTCTGGTCACCGCAGGCGACCAGCACGAAGCGCTTTCCAGTCGCCTCCGCCTCGCAAGTCTGCCCTCGGCGGCGCGAACACCGCCGCAACCACCCCGGTTGCACGCCGCCCCACCCCACCCACCCCATGAAAATTCCGCCTTCGTTGGTCGGCGGCCCGGTCGCCGGCCCCTCCGTCTCGCTCCGTCTTCCCGTTCGAGCCCTCACGCTCGTTTCGCTCGCGTCGTGTCTAGCGTTCTCCACCTCCGCCGCCCCGCAATTCTCGCTCACCGATGTCTGGACCCCGGCCGATCAGGAGCTCGACGGCGATCTCAGCAACGGCCCCGAACCGCATTTCGTCTATGCTATCGGCGTGACGTGGGATGACTCCGTCCTCGTCGCGTGCGAGGGCCGCCTGAGCCACTCCGGCGACGGAGGCGCGAAGTATCTGCTCGTCAAACGCAGCACCGACCAGGGCGCGACCTGGAGCAGCGACATCGTGATCGAGGGCGGAGACGGCTGGAGCTGGACCAATCCCGCGTTCGTGGTCGATGGCGCGACGACGTATCTCTTCTACAGCAGCACCTACACCGGCACGAAAACTCTTCACTACAAAACGTCCACCGACAACGGACAGACCTGGAGCGCACGGCAGGACATCAACAGCCTGTGGGGCGCGACGTTTCCCAACGACTGGGTTCAGCACGGCACCATCGGCCACGGCAT
>DASWVO010000081.1:0-33331 GCA_036406235.1 Opitutaceae bacterium | reverse complement strand
CCCGCGAGATCGAGCGCGGATTCCAGCGCGGCGAACATCTGCTGCACTTGCGCGGGGCGTTCCATCCCCGCCACGGCCGTCGGTCCCAATCCACCAAGCAGGCAATGGCGCGCCGCTCCGTCGTCGTAGATCGAGCCCAGCACGCGCCCGCCGAGAACGAGCCGCTGCACCTCGGCACCCGCGACCGCAAAGGCCTGCACGCCCGCCAGCGGCGCCCCCTCACAACTCGCGCCCTCGACCCACGTCACCGGCCACACCGGCACACCCAGCGCAGCTTCCATCGCCTGCATGGCCTCGGTATGCGCCGAAACGTTTCCAAAAACCATCATACTGAGCAGAGTCCCCTCGTGCTCCGCGAGCGCGAGGGCCAGCCGGCCAAACATCGTGGCGAAATCGTCTCCGGGTTGTATCCACTCTGTCAGCACAAAGTCCGTCGCTCCCGCGATCGGCCGCATTTCGTCCCGGCGCGGACTGGATCGGTTCGCTTGGCCGCGCTCCAAGGCAATATGAGAATCGCTCATGTACGCGTAGACGAACGCGCGCCGACTCAGTTACGAGCAATGCTATAATGCGCCTTGCGGTTGCAACTTAGTCTTCGTCAGCAGTGATCTTGCAGATAAGGCGGCGTGATACCGATTTCGTCGTTCGCGGAAAGGTGTAGCGCCTGAGTTCTGTCCGCGTCTTGGAAGTTCATGCCTCGGTCACTACCCCCGACTTCGCGCGCCACCGATCGTCCCGCCATGGCCTCGCTTTGCTCGCTCACGCTGCTTTGCGCCGGCATGACCAGCTTCCTGGCCTGGACCGGAACGACGCGCGCCGCAGAGCCAGGCGGGATCACTGTATCCGCCGCCGCGAGCGAGTACGACATCCGCAGCCTGTTTGAATTTGAGAGCAAGAACACGCCGACCCCGCGCGGACCGATCGACGAACGGGTGTTCGATCGTTTGCGGCAATTGGGCATCACGCCGGCCCACCTCTGCTCGGATGCCGTGTTTGTGCGGCGCGCTTATCTCGACGTGATCGGCACGCTCCCTACGCCGCGGGAAACCACACGATTCCTCCACGACCGCACGCCAGACAAACGCCGTGTGCTCATCGACCGACTCCTGCAGCGCGATGAGTTCGCCGCCTATTGGGCGATGAAATGGAGTGAGCTGCTGCGGGTTAAAGCGGAGTTCCCCATCAATCTCTGGCCCAACGCAGCGCAGGCGTATTACCGGTGGATATACACCGCGATTCGCGACAACCTGCCCTACGATCGTTTCGCGCGTACGTTGCTCACGTCCAACGGCAGCAATTTTCGCAACGGGCCCGTCAACTTCTATCGCGCGACGCAGAGCAAGGATCCCGCCGCCCTCGCGCGAATCACCGCGCTTACGTTCATGGGAGCGCGTGCCGAGAAGTGGCCCGCCGAACACCTCTCCGGCATGACCGCTTTCTTCGCTCAGATCGGCTACAAGACCACACTCGAGTGGAAGGAAGAGATTGTCTTCTTCGATCCCGCCAAGGCCGGCAACCTGACGCCCACCGCGCGATTTCCCGACGGCACGACGGTGCAGCTCCCCGTCGGCCACGATCCCCGGGCAATCTTCGCCGACTGGTTGGTCGATCCCCAGAACCCGTGGTTCGCGCGCGCTCTCGTCAACCGGGCATGGTCATGGTTCCTCGGCCGCGGCATCGTCCACGAGCCCGACGACCTGCGGGCCGACAACCCGCCAGTCAACCCTGAGCTCCTCACGCTCCTCGAACGCGAGTTCGTTGCCTCGCATTACGACGTGAAGCAGCTCTTCCGGCTGATCCTCAACTCACAAACGTATCAACTCTCGTCGCTCTCGCGCAGCGACCGGCCTGAAGCAGAAGCGAATTTCGCATTCTATCCGTTGCGCCGGCTCGACGCCGAGGTGCTCATCGACGCGCTTAACCAAATCACCGGCACGACCGAGAAATACTCGAGCGCAATTCCGGAGCCGTTCACGTTCATTCCGCCGAATCATCGTTCGATCGCGCTGCCCGACGGCAGCATCACGAGCTCGTTTCTCGAAACCTTCGGCCGGCCTTCGCGCGACACCGGCTTGGAATCGGAGCGCAACAACGCCGCCACGGCCAGCCAGCGACTGCATCTGCTCAACTCCACCCACATCCAGCGCAAACTCGAACAGGGCCCAAAGCTACAGGCGCTGCTCCGCTCGCACCGGCCGCCGCGGGAAATCGTCGACGAGCTCTACCTCACCATCCTCTCGCGTCCACCCACCGAGGCCGAACGCGAAACGATTGCCGCCTACACGCGAAAGACGAATCCGGCGACCGCCGGCATCGATCTCGCCTGGGCTTTGGTGAACAGCACCGAGTTCCTCTATCGCCACTAGCGCTCTTTCGAACACCTCCCGCCACGCAAAGTGCCATCGCACACCCCGGCCTGAACCCCATTTCCCATGAGCCTCCACCACAGCGAAAATCCCCGGCTTTGGAATCTCGACCACGAGTTGCAGTTGTTCGGACTGCATGGCGCGCCCATGAGCCGGCGCCGGATGCTGCGCTTGGGACTGCTCGGCGCCGCCGGCCTGCTGCTCAACGACCCGCTCTCGCCTCACGCCCGTGCGGCGCTCGGTCTCGCCGCGTCGCCACCGCGAAAGCCGTCCCCGAAGGCCAAGTCGGTGATCCAAATCTGGCTGTGGGGCGGACCCTGCCACATCGACACTTTTGACCCCAAGCCCGAGGCGGGAAGCGAATACACCGGGCCACTCAATTCCGCGATCGGAACCAACGTCGCCGGCATTCAGCTCGGTGCATCGCTGCCCTTGCTCGCGAAACAGGCCGACAAATATGCCCTCATCCGCAGCATGAGCCACGGCATCTTCGGCCACGAAACCGCCTCTTACACGACCCAGACGGGCCGTGCGTCCGGCGGCCACGATGTGTTTCCGGGCGTCGGCGCCATCGTGTCGCTATTCAAGGGATACGACGCCGGCTACAAGGGCATGCTCCCGCCCTACATCGTGCTCACCGAGCTGCAGGGACGCTTTTCCGAGGCGGGCTTTCTCGGCGCGCGCTACAAACCGTTCGCGACGGGCGGCGATCCCGGCGCGGAGCGGTTCCTGGTCGAGGGCGTCGTCGCGCAGGGCATCAGCGACGAGCGGCAACGCGCGCGGCGCGAATACCTGCACAAGCTCAACACCCTCGAGCGCGCGTTCAAGAGCGGCGACCCTCGACTCGCGGCGCTCGGCCAGTGTGAGCACGACGCCTACGAGATGATCCTCGGCGACACCGGCAAGGTCTTCGACCTGGCCCAGGAAAAGGACGACGTGCGCGACCGCTACGGCCGGAACACCTTCGGCCAGTCCTGCCTCATGGCGCGCCGCCTCGTCGAGCGCGGCGTTCCGTATGTGACGATCAACTACAAAGGCTGGGACACCCACAAGCAGCACTTCCCGATCATGCGGCGCAAGTTGCCCGAGCTCGACCGCGGCCTCGCGACGCTGCTCGACGACCTCGCCCAGCGCGGCCTGCTCGACAGCACGATCGTGTGGGCGGGCGGCGAATTCGGTCGCACGCCGAAGGTCCTGTGGGAGGCGCCCTGGAACGGCGGCCGCAATCACTGGGGGAAGGCGTTCTCCACTCTCGTCGCCGGCGGCGGTTTCAAGGGCGGCCATGTGCTCGGCCGGACCGATCCGCGTGGCGAGGAGGTGGTCGACCGGCCCGTTCACCCCTGCGATCTGATCGCCGGGGTCTACGAGCAGCTCGGTATCGACGGCGACGCCAAGCTCCCGCACCCCGAGGGCGCAGATGTCCGCGCGATGCCCGCAACAATCGAAGGCGTGACGCGCTACGGTCGCCTGTCGGAAATCATGTGAACCGAAAACGCTATGAAGGCCCACTTTTGCCGGCTGATCGCCACCTTCTTTGTATCTGTCGGGTTCGCCAATGCCGAAGCGCAGCGCGCGGCACCGCACATCAGCTTCGCCTATCCCGCCGGCGCACAGAGGAACACCACGGTAACCGTTTCAGTGTGTGGACAAAATCTGAACGGCGTCACGGCCGTGTGTTCTTCCGATCCGGCCCTCCACGCCAAAATCACCGGCTACAGTCGGCCGCTGACGCAGAAAGAGCTCTCGGAACTCCGCGACGAGGCGCAAAGGCTCCGGGAGAAACGCGCGGCCAGCCAGTCAGCCGTGGCCAACACCGAAGGCACCGGTGGCGCTGGAAGTCCGGTGTGGACAGCCGCGGACGAAAAGCGCGAGGAGGAAGTTCGTCGCGTGATTATTGCCAGGCGCCCCAATCGCGCCAGCAGCCCGGCGATCGCTGAGACCGTCACGCTCGAAATCACGCTTCCGCCCGACGCCGTTCCAGGCGAACGCGAACTCCGGCTGAAAGCACCGCATGGCCTGTCGAATCCGGTTACCTTCTTCGTCGGTGAACTCCCCGAATTCAGCGATCCCGTCGTAACCGCTACAAGCGAGCTCATACCCGGACCGAACCGGCGCGGCGACCCGCGCACCGCCGCCCGGCCGAAACCGTCCGCGAGGGAGATCAAGCTGCCCGCGACGGTCAACGGCCAGATTCTGCCCGGCGAGGTCGACCGCTTTCGTTTCTCCGCACGCAAGGGCCAGAGGATCACGATCGCCGTCAGCGCACGCGCGTTGATCCCCTATCTCGCCGACGCCGTGCCCGGCTGGTTCCAAGCGACGCTCGCGCTCTACGACCCGAAGGGCCGCGAAGTCGCCTATGGCGATGACTTCCGTTTCAATCCCGACCCCGTGCTCGCTTGCACGATCCCTGCCGACGGCGACTACACCGTCGAGATCAAGGACTCAATTTACCGCGGGCGGGAAGACTTTGTGTACCGCATCTCAATCGGCGAACTGCCGTTCATCACGGGACTTTTCCCGCTGGGCTCGGCGCCCCGTACGCGCACGCGCGTCGAAGTGCAGGGTTGGAACCTGCCGGCGTCGCACGCGCTGATGGACGCAAAGGAACACGGTCCCGACGTTCTGCTGCTCACCTTGTGCGGCGGCGAGCACGCATCCAATCCCGTGCCTTTCCGCATCGAAGGTTCAGCTGCCCGCTTTGAAGCAGAGCCAAATGATGACACCGGAACGGCGCAAAAGCTCACGCTTCCGCAGATGATCGACGGCCGCATCGACGACCTCGACGATTGCGACGTCTTCCGTTTCGAAGGCCGCAAAGGCGAAGAAATCGTAGCAGAGGTTTTTGCGCGCCGCCTCGATTCGCCGCTCGATTCCATCCTCGAATTTACGGACGCCGCCGGGCAGTCCCTCGTCCGCAACGACGACTACGAAGACAAAGGCTCCGGCCTCACGACACACCACGCCGACTCGCGTGTCAGTCTGCGGCTCCCGGCAGACGGCACGTATTTTGTGCGAGTAACCGATGCGCAACACCACAGCGGTCAAGACTACGCCTACCGTCTCCACATTGGCCCGCCCCGGCCCGATTTCGAACTGCGTGTCACGCCATCGAGCATCAATGCGCGCGCCGGCACACATGTGCCCTTCACCGTGTATGCACTCCGTCGCGACGGTTTCGGCGGCGAGATCGCGCTCGGCCTGCACAACGCGCCGCCCGGCTTCCACCTGAGCGGTGCACGGATTCCCGCCGGCCAGGACAAAGTGCGCCTTACGCTGTTTGCTCCCCCGTTACTTCGTGATGATCCCGCCCCCCTGACTCTCGTGGGCACCGCAACGATCGGCAATCGCTCCGTCATACACGTTGCGATCCCCGCCGAGGACATGATGCAGGCCTTCGCCTATCACCATCTCGTCCCGGCCCGCGAACTACTCGTCAATGTGTCCGGCCGCGGCGGAAGCTGCCGGCTTCTCTCACGAACGCCGCTGAAAATTCCAACGGGCGGCACCGCGAGCCTTAAAATCGCCCTGCCGCCGGCGGCGCGTGACCGTGATGCCGTGTTGTTCGAATTGAGCGAACCGCCCGACGGCATCAGTGTGCAGAAAACCGTTATCCGTGACGGCGTCGCCGAAGTCGTTTTCGTCGCCGACGCAGCCAAAGCCCAAGCCGGGTTGCAGGGAAACCTGATCGCGACATTCACCGGCGAGCGGATGAACGCCGGTCCACAGAAGAAACAGGCGCGTGGACAACGCGTGCCGCTCAGTAGCGCGCCCGCCATTCCCTTCGAAGTTATCGCCGCAAACCGCTAGGAAGATTGCGCAGGCGCCCTAATCCCCGGCAAATGCGGGCCCGGCTCCACCCCAACCCACGTTTTTGCCGGCACGCAGACCGCGCATCAGAAACGCGCGCGCGCCGCGAACGGCCGTCGCGATGTCCTCACCCAGCGCGAGCTTTGTCGCAATCGCCGCCGAGAGCACGCAGCCGGTGCCGTGAGTATTCGACGTCGCCACGCGCGGGCTCTCGAACCAGCGCCCCCGCCCCCCGGGCGACACGAGGCAATCGCGGCAGACCGCTCCCGGCGCGTGTCCTCCTTTGATCAATACAGCGCAGCCCCATTTGTCGCTCAGCGCCCGCGCAGCCGCCTCCGTCTCGTCGAAAGAGCGCACGCGACGGCCGGTGAGCGCCTCCGCCTCCGGACGGTTGGGCGTAACGAGGGTCGCCAGGGGTAGCAGGTGGCGTCGCAATGCACGCAGACCGGCGTCCTCCAGAAACCGTGTGCCACTCGTCGAGCCAATCACCGGATCCACCACAAGCGGCAACCGCCGGTCCGCCAGCGCGCGAGCAACAGCTAGCACCGCCGGCGTGCCGGGCAGCAGACCGGTCTTCACCGCCGTAATCGGCAGATCAGCCAACACGGCCTCGATCTGGGCGGTGATCATGCGTGGCGGCATCGCCACCCAGCGCGTCACGCCCCGGGTGTTCTGCGCCGTCACCGCCGTGATTGCGGTGCACGCAAATCCGCCGAGCGCGTGAATCGTCCGCATGTCGGCCTGTATGCCCGCGCCGGCGCCGCTGTCGGAGCCGGCAATCGTGAGGACGCAGGTGGGAGCGCGCTTGCGCGCGATTGGGAGCGCGGGCGTCCCGCCCGCATCTGTCGGATTGCGGGCCAGAGTCCCGCGCTCCCAGCAGATCGCGCGCGAGCGCGCACCGACCGCACAGCCTCGCTCCGGATCAGCGTTCATTCGCGTTCGTTGACGCTTCCAACCGATTCGCCCCCACCCGTCCGTCATACGTCGCATCCCAATCCTTCCACACCGGTTCGTATCCCTGCCCACGCAGGAACGACGCCACCTCCGCCGCCAAACGATCGTCGTCGATCGCGAACTGCTCCAGCGACTCCGGCGCACTTGCGTAGCCTCCCGGGTTCGTCCTCGAGCCGGCGCTCATGCTCGTGAATCCGAGCCGGAAGGCGTGGTTCCGAAAGCGCACGCTTTCGCGCGTCGAGAGCGACAACTCGACCTCGGGGCTGAACAACCGGAAGGCGCACGCCGCCTGCACGAGATCGCGTTCGCCAAAGGGCGAGACCGCAATGTCGCCGCCTTCGTGCGGCCGCAGTCTCGGAAACGAGATGCTGTAACGCGTCCGCCAATACGTTTTCTCGAGGTGGCGCAGGTGAAGTCCGACAAACCACGACTCCGCCCGCCAGTCCGCGAGGCCGTAGAGCGCCCCCAGCCCGATCTTCTTCACGCCGGCGCGTCCGAGCCGGTCGGGAGTCTCGAGGCGGTGGGACATGTCCGCCTTCGGACCGCTCAGGTGGTGCCGCTGGTAGGTCGACGGCTCATACGTCTCCTGGTAAACGAGCACCGTGCTCAGGCCCTCCGTGATCAATGCCTCGTAGCCCGCCTGCTCGAGCGGCTGCACCTCGATCGACAGGCTGGCAAAGCGCGGCCGGAGCAGCCGCAGCGCGTTCTGCAGATACCCCACGCCGTAGCGGCTCGATTCGCCGGTCACCAGCAACACATGCTCGAAACCGTAGCGCGCGAGCACGTCTGCCTCGGCGAGGATTTCCTCGTCATTGAGCGCTTTTCGCCGGATGCGGTTCTGGGCACTGAAGCCGCAATAGGTGCAGATATTCGCGCACACGTTGGTCAGATAAAGCGGCGCGTAGAGCTGCATCGTGCGTCCAAAGCGCTCGACCGTCAGCCGCTGGCTCAGTGCCGCCATCTCCTCCAGGCGGGGCGCTGCCGCCGGTGAAAGCAGCGCGCCAAGATCTTCGAGCGACAAGCCCGAGCGCACCCGCCCCAACGCCCGCTGCACGTCGGCATCCGACGCCGCCGCGATCCGCCGGGCGACCGCCTCAAAGTCATGTTCCCGCCATGTCTCCAGAAAATTCATACGCCGGCCTCCGCGAGGAACGCCGTCAGCGGTGATGTCGCCGTGGCCTCCGGCACGGCCGCCCTCGCCGCGAGCCCGCTTTCATAGGCCGCCCGCCCAGCCTCCACGCCGAGTCTGAATGCCCGCGCCATGCCGACCGGATCGGCCGCCGCCGCGATCGCAGTGTTCACCAGCACCGCATCGGCGCCGAGCTCCAGCGCCGCCGCGGCGTGCGACGGCGCGCCAAGCCCCGCATCGATCACCACCGGCACGCGCGCCTGCGCCAGGATGATCTCCAGGAAGGTGCGCGACTCGAGGCCGCGGTTGCTGCCGATCGGAGCGCCGAGCGGCATCACCGCCGCAGCCCCTGCGTCCTCGAGCTGCTTGCACAGCACCGGATCGGCATGGACGTAGGGCAGCACGATGAAGCCACGCTTCACGAGCTCGCGGGTCGCCGCAAGGGTCTCGACGGCATCGGGCATGAGATACTTCGGATCGGGATGAATCTCGAGCTTCAGCCAGTGGGTCTCGATGGCTTCGCGCGCGAGCTCCGCGGCGAGCACGGCTTCCTTCGCATCGCGCACGCCCGAGGTGTTCGGCAGCAGACGATAACGCTCGCGATCGAGGTGCCCGAGCATGTCGTCCGCTGCGCCGTCGGTGCGGATTCGTCGCAACGCCACGGTGACGAGCTCCGTGCCGGAGGCCGCCAGGCTTTCGGCCATCGCTGGGCCGGAACTGAATTTTCCAGTGCCAAGGAACAGGCGGGAGTGGAAGGTGACGCCACCAAGTCGGAGCGGAGCAGTCTTCATGGGAGGATCGTTTGCGGCCAGGCCGCGAGATAGGATTGAAAATGGCGCCCGATGTCGCCGTCCGCAAAAAGCGACGAGCTCACCGCCACGCCCGCGGCGTCCGCGGCCTGCACGCCCGGCAGATCTCCGGGGCGCACACCGCCGATCGCCCACGCCGGCAGATGACCGAGCGCCGCGATCAACTCGCGCACCCCGTCGATCCCGAGCACGGGAGCGAGGTTCTTTTTGGTCGTGGTAAAGCGCAACGGGCCCACACCGACGTAGTCGAGACAGCATGACGCTACGGCCCGCGCCGCGTCGTGAAGATTGTTCACCGTCCCGCCCAGGATCCGGCGCGAACCAAGATGCCGCCGGGCTTCGTGCCAATCCCGATCGTATTTGCCCAAGTGTACGCCGTCCGCGTCGGAAGCGAGTGCGACCTCCACGCTGTCGTTCACGATGCACAGCGCCCCGTGCGCCCGGCAGACCGCCACGACCTCGCGCGCCGTTGCCAGCCAGGCATCGGCGGCGGCCCCTTTCATCCGCAACTGTATCCAGCGCGCACCTGCAGCGCACAACCGCCGGGTCTGTTCGACGTGGTCCAGCGGCAGCCCGTCCTGCGTGAGACACATGATCGGAAACCGCTCGTTCGCTTCAATCGACATGGGTAAGGATCTCCTCTTGCAGGTTCGCAAACGCGGCAACCGGATCGGACGCATGCCAGACCGCACCGAGTACCGCGACGCCGTCGAAGCCGAGCGCGCGGCATTGCGCGATGTTTTCCGACGTCACGCCTCCAAGCGCCAGGACATCGGTTCGCCTCTGCTCGTCCGCGGAGCGCGACGCGAGCAGCGCCGCGACATCCTTGGCGGAAAATTCCGCTCGCGGTCCGTAGCCCGGCTTCGAGATCGACGGAAACACCGGGCCGAAAAACACGGCGTCATACCTCCCGAGCGCGGATCGCAACGCCGCGAGCTCATGACACGACCGGCTGGTGATCCCAGGGAGCGCGGGCCGCTGGCCCGCATCCGGAGCGGGCGGGCCGCCCGCGCTCGCGGGCACAGCGCGAAAATGCCGCCCACCCAGCCCGAGCGTATCCACCAACTCATGATGCTGGTGCAGCACCATGCGCTTGCGCCACTCTGCCGGCAACTCCGTGAGCCAGGCCGCGAGCGCGGGCCGCGGTTCGTGAGGTTTGCGCACGTGATAACGCTCCAATCCACGCGCAAAGAGCTCCGCGATCACGTCGATTTCGCGTGGATCAGGCGCTTCGGGCGAAAAGACGACAAGTTTCATGACAATAAGGTGCGGGACTGCTAGAGATAGCGCGGTGCTTCAGCCCGCGCTCGTTGCGCTCCCGGGCGCGGCTTGGAGCTCTGCGCTACTCGAAGGGCCTTCGCAAGGTGCACGACATTCTCTATCCGCCTTGGGACGCGTGAATCACGAGCAGGCGGTCGTTCTCGTTGAGCACGCGCCCCGCCCAGCCGCTACGCGGGACCACGCTATCGTTCAGCGCTACCGCGATCCCGCGCCGCTCGGCCAGCGCCAGCTCGCGAAGCAGTTCAAGCAGCGTGACGGACTCAGCCACGCTGCGCGGCTCATCGTTTAGTTTGATCATCATGGCCGGGTGCTCGTCAGGGTTTCGCATCCACGTAGAGCTCGCCACCGGCGTCGCGAAACTCGCCGGCCTTGGCCTGCAAGCCCGCCTCGATCGCCTCGGCGGTGTCCAGGCCTTTTTCCTCGGCGTAACGCCGGATGTCGTCGGTGATCTTCATCGAGCAGAATTGGGGCCCGCACATGGAACAGAAATGCGCGGACTTCGCGCTCTCCTGCGGCAGCGTCGCATCGTGGAACTCCCGCGCGCGCTCGGGATCGAGCGAGAGGTTGAACTGGTCCTCCCAGCGAAACTCGAAGCGTGCCTTCGAAAGCGCGTTGTCACGGTATTGGGCGGCCGGATGCCCTTTCGCGAGGTCGGCGGCGTGCGCCGCGATCTTGTAGGCGATCACGCCGGCGCGCACATCGTCACGGTCGGGCAGGCCAAGGTGCTCCTTCGGCGTCACGTAACAGAGCATCGCCGTGCCGTGCCAGCCGATCATCGTCGCGCCGATCGCGCTGGTGATGTGGTCGTAGCCGGGCGCGATGTCGGTCGTGAGCGGGCCGAGCGTGTAGAACGGCGCCTCGCGGCACCACGAGAGCTGCTTCTCCATGTTTTCCGGGATCATGTGCATCGGCACGTGGCCGGGCCCCTCGCACATCACCTGCACCCCGTGGCGCCACGCGCGCTCGGTGAGTTCGCCCTGCGTTTTGAGCTCGCCGAACTGCGCGTCGTCGTTGGCGTCGGCGATCGAGCCCGGCCTCAGGCCGTCGCCGATCGAAAACGACACGTCGTAGGCCGCCATGATCTCGCAGATGTCGTCCCAGTGCGTGTAGAGAAAGTTCTCCTTGTGGTGCGCCAGACACCACTTCGCCAGGATCGAGCCGCCGCGCGACACGATGCCGGTCATGCGCCGCGCGGTGGCCGGTATGTAGCGCAGCAATACGCCCGCGTGGATCGTGAAGTAGTCGACGCCCTGCTCCGCCTGCTCGATCAGCGTGTCGCGAAAAACCTCCCAGCTGAGCGCCTCGGGACGACCGCCGACCTTCTCGAGCGCCTGGTAAACCGGCACGGTCCCGACCGGCACCGGGCAGTTGCGCAGAATCCATTCGCGGGTCTGGTGAATGTTCCTGCCCGTGGAGAGATCCATCAGGGTGTCGCCGCCCCACTTCACCGACCAGCGCATCTTCTCCACCTCCTCCTCGATCGACGAAGCGACGGCGGAGTTGCCGATGTTGGTGTTGATCTTCACGAGGAAGTTGCGGCCGATGATCATCGGCTCGAGCTCCGGATGGTTGATGTTGGCCGGGATGATCGCGCGGCCTCGGGCGACTTCGTCGCGCACAAACTCCGGCGTGATCTCGCGGGGAATCGCGGCGCCGAAGCCCTGCCCCGGGTGCTGCCGCCAGAGGGAGTTGCGCGGACCGTCACTGCTCATCTCGAGCAAGTCGCGCGCACGCTGCAGCTTCGTGTTCTCCCGGATGGCGATAAACTCCATTTCCGGCGTGATCGTCCCAGCGCGCGCATAGTGGAGTTGCGTGACGCGCCTGCCGGGTTGCGCCCGCAAAACGGGCCGCGCGGAGCGGTCGAAGAACCGGATCGGATTGCGTCGTCCCTCCGTCTCCGCCTGCGCGCGATGCGTTTCGGAAAGATAGCCGTCGTCGATCGGTTTCACCGCACGGCCCTCGATCGCCTCAATGTCGCCGCGCTCCCGTATCCACGCCGCACGCACGGCAGGAAGTCCGCGCGTCGCATCGGCGTGAAATGCCGGGTCGCCCCACGCGCCCGCGGTATCGTAGACGCGCACCGGCTCGTTGGGCACCTCCTCGCCATTGGGCAGGCGCGTGGGCGAGAGCGCAATCTCGCGCATCGGCACGCGCAGGTCGGGGCGGGAGCCCTCAAGGTAAACGCGGCGGGACGCCGGGAATAGCGTATGCCCGGAAGCGGCGGAAACAGCGGCGGATTCGGTGTGGGACATGGGAGACTGGGATTGAGGCTCGCGGCCGCTCGGCCTCCAGGTGTCCCTTGGACCCGCCGCGCCGGGGCGCTGCAGGCTCACGTTCTTCCCTTCGGCGGTGCAAACCGCATCAGGTTCGAAGACTTTAGGTGCGGATCGTGCACCAATCTCAGCCCGGCGCCCCGGGTTCGCCTAAACGAATTTCCCCGCACACAGCCGCGACCGCGGGCAAATTTCAACTCAATTCTGTTCACCCGCCCAAACCCGGCGTTCCCGCGACCGAGCTGCACATTCACTCGCCGTTCGTGGCTTTCCAGCCGCCACACGCCGACTTCTAACGCTCGGCAGCGCATTCCCAAGGCTCGGCAGCGATGTTCTAGCTCCGCGCAGCGCACCTCTAGTGCTCGTTCGCGCATCTCTAGCACCCGTCAGCGCGTATCCAGGACGTGCACGCGCACCTTTAACATCCGTTCGCGAACGTCCAGGGGCTGTCAGCGCGTTTCTAGCGCGTGCATGCAGACCTCTAACACTCGCAAGCGGAGTTCTAACCGCCGCACGCGCATGTTTAGCCGCCGCACGCGGACTTCTAACGGTCGAAAGCGCATGTCTAGCGGCCGTCAACGGGCTTCGAACGCACGTTAGCGGGGTTCTAACCGCTGCCCGCACATGCTTAGCCCGAGAAAACTCAGGTGCCCGATTCGGGTGATCAACACCAAGAGGGCGTCCCAAAAGCTGGAAGGATCGATCCAGGTAGCGGCGGTCGTCCCGACCGCCACCTCTGGAATGGCCGTCGGGACGACGGCCGCTACCCTTGATTGAAGCCATTTTCGACGCCCTCAAAGTTAGCGCCCGTGCTGCGGCGCCCCTCCCCGCCTACGCAAACACCTCGCGCATCGCCGTCGCAAACTTTGCCATCTCGTCGTCGGTCCCGATCGTGACGCGGCACCAGTTCGGGTGCTGCGCGACGGGCGCGTGCGGCCAGCCGACGAGGAAGCCCCGCTCCTTCATCACGGCTTGAAACTCCTCCATCGGGCGGCCGACGTCGTGAAACACGAAGTTGCCGTGCGAGGGCGTGTAGCGCAGGCCGCGTTCATCGAGCAGCGCGCAGTAGCGGGCGCGACCCTCGCGGATCCTGCGGATGCTCCACGCGTGAAACTTGTCATCGAACACGCTCTCGCGCGCCGCGGCCACGCCGAGGAAATTGATGCTCGACATCTGGTAGCGCGCGAGCGCGGTGGCGAGCTTCGGCGTTGTCACCGCATAGCCAATACGATGACCGGCGAGCCCGTGCATCTTGGAAAACGAGCGGCCGATGATCACCGGCAGCCCCTCGCGCACGAGCGGAACCTGCGTCTGTTCCGCAAAGCCGTCGACGAGTTCGAGGTAGACTTCGTCGAGAAACACGGGCGCGCGCGGCGCGACCTCCCGGCAGAACGCCGCGATCTCGCCCGCCGGCAGCATCGTGCCACTCGGATTGTCGGGGTTGCACACGTAGACAAGCCGCGTGCGCTCATCGACCGCCGCCGCCATGGCGGGCAGATCATGCTGCATCGCGTCCGTGTGCGGCACCCAGCGCACCTCGGCACCGAGCTTCGGCGCGTAGTCGGTGATTTGAAAATACGTGGGGTTCGCCGCGACGAGCCAGTCGCCAGCTTTCAGACAGGCCGTCGCCGCCAGCGCGAGGATCTCGTCGCAGCCGTTGCCGAGCACGATGTGGTCGACGGAGACGCCCTCTTTCTTCGCGAGCAGCTCCTTCAGCACGTATTCCTCGCGAAACGGGTAGCGGCACGATTGCGACGCGGCGCGCACGATCGCCTGCATGACCGCGGGCGACGGCCCGAACGGGTTTTCGTTGCCCGCCAGGTTGACGTGCTTCCCCTCCGGCGGCGGACGCTCGAGCTCCTCGGCGCGCAACGCGGCGCGGGGGCCGAGTCCGACGCCCAGGGCGGCGAGTCCGGCGGTGCGCAGCCAGTCGCGACGGGAAAGCGGGGGCGGGAGCGAACGTGATCGAGGCATGAATCGCATTCAGCAGCGCGCGGGCCAAGCGGGACGGTTGTGCAGGAGCGCACTTGCCCGGCCGCCCCCCCAAAGAGGAAGCGCCGCCTTCACCGGAGGGCAAAGGCGGCGCCTACAAACTACCAACCCAAATCGTGGCGCGATTTTAGGCGGCAAACACTTTCTTCAGCGCGGCGTGCGCCATCGCCATCTCCTCAGGCGAGCCGATCGAGATGCGGCACCAGTCGAGCAGCGGCGGGAACGGACGGGCGACCATCACGTTTTCCGCCTTCATCTTTTCCTGGAAGGTCTTGATCGGCATGCCGGTCTGGAAGAACACGAAGTTGCCCTGCGGCTCGGCGTATTTCTTGCCGAGCTCCTTCAGGAGCGCGCACAGCTTGTCACGCTCGGTCTTGATCTTCACGCGCGTCTCTTCGACATACGTCGAATCCTCGAGGCTCGCCGAGGCGGCGACGACGCCGAGCATGTTGAGGCTGCCCGTGCTGTAGCTGCGGATCTCCTTCGCCGTGGCGGGCTGCATGACGCCGTAGCCGATGCGCTGGCCGGCGAGGCCGTAAATCTTCGAGAACGTGCGGGCGACGGCCACGTTGTGCCCCTCGGAGACAAGGCCGACCATCGTGTTCGCGGCGTAGTTGTCGGAGCACTCCAGGTAGGCCTCGTCGATGAAGACCGGGACCTTCTTCGAGACCTCGATCGCGAACGCCTTCAACTTCTCCGCCGGGATGACCGTGCCGGTCGGATTGTTCGGGTTGCAGAGGTAAACGCACTTCGTGTTCGGCCCGACCTTCGCGGCCATCGCGTCGAGGTCCTGCACGAGATCCTTGTCGAGCGGCACGTAAACGACCTTCGACCCGAGTTTCTCCATCGTGGCGGTCATCTGGAGGTAGCCGGGCTGGGCAGTGATCACCTCGCCTTTTTGCTGGCCGAGCCAGAGTCCGTAAATCTCGAGCACCTCACCCGAGCCGACTCCCATGACGATGTGCTCGGGCGTCACGCCCTCCTTCGCCGCGATCAGCTCGATGAGTTTCTGCGTCTCGGCGCGCGGATAACGAAAGGCGCGCTCGATGTTCTGCATCATCGCCATCACGGCCATCTGCGACGGACCGTATGGGTTCTCATTGCCGCCGAGAAACGCCGGCTCGGAGCTGCGGGCGGAGCGATCGGCCTCGTGTTGGGCGCGAGCCGAACGAAGGGTGAATTGCGAAGCGAGGGCGAGGCCGGCGACGGCAGTGCCGGTCGACTTGAGCCAGTCGCGGCGGTTCAGATTCAGCGAACTAAGCATTGAGCGATGGGTTGGTTCGTTGCGGTGGATGGGTGGTGACTAGACAAATGGTCAACCAGCACACGTCGTGCCCACGACACTACAGCGCTACGGCACGCGGATGAAATGATTTCATCCGCAGCGTGCGTGGCCCGGCGGGGCCGCGCGGACTATGCTTGGCATTCATCTTGCATGGCGCGCGGCGTGACCCGCGTCCCTCCCCCGCGCAGGTCCGACTGTTCGTTTTTGCCCACACACCCGCAATGACACGACGCGAATTCCTGGAAAAAGCCGGCCGCTACGGCGGAGCCACGTTCACCGCGATGACCGCCCTCGGTTTGCTCAGCCGCTCCACCGGCCACGCCGCCGTGCTCGACGGCCTGCCCGCAGTCACCGGCAAACCGGGCACGAAGATCGTCATCCTCGGCGCCGGCATCGCCGGCATGACCGCCGCCTACGAACTCGGCAAACTCGGCTTTGCCTGCACGGTCCTCGAACCCTCGCAACGCGCCGGCGGCCGCAGCCTCACGATCCGCCGCGGCGATACGCTCACCGACACACTCGGCCACAAGCAGACGTGCGAGTTCGACGACGGACACTACTTCAACGCCGGCCCGGCGCGGTTCGCGCAATGGCAGGTTACGATGGACTACTGCCGCGAGCTCGGAGTCGCGATCGAGCCCTTCGTCAACGTCAACGAGAACGCCTTCTACTTTAACGAGAACGTGCCCGGCCCGCTCTCCGGCAAACGCGTGCGCCAGCGCGAGGCGAAGGCCGACCTGCGCGGGGCCACCGCCGAGCTCCTCGCCAAGGCGGTCGACCAGAACAAGCTCGAGCAGGCATTTACCGCCGAGGACAAGGAGCGCCTCCTCGATTTCCTCCGCCGCGAAGGCGACCTCAATCCCAACTCCCTCCACTACGAGGGCTCGACGCGCCGCGGTTTCAAAACCTGGCCCGACGTCGCCACAAAGGGCGAGATGGATCCCGCCTACGAGATGCTCGCGCTCCTCCAGGCCAGCTACATCACGCACCTGCACCGCGCCAACGAGTTCGAGTACCAACCCGCCCTCTTCCAGCCGGTCGGCGGCATGGACATGCTGGCGAAGGCGCTCTTCACCAAGGTCAAAGACGTCGTGCGCTTCGGCTGCGAAGCGAAGGAGATCCGCAAGACGCCGCAGGGCGCGCGCATCGTTTATACCGAGGGCGGCGAGACCAGGGAGTTTCTCGCGGACTTCGCCATCGTCACGATCCCGCCGACGATCCTGCGCGGCATTCCCAACGACTTCGCACCGCTCGTGAAGAACACGATCAACATCGTGCCCTTCCAGGGCAGCGCGCGCATCGGCCTGCAGTTCAAGCGCCGCTTCTGGGAGGAGGACGACCGTATTTTCGGCGGCATTACGTGGACGAACCAGCCGATCAATGAGATTTACTATCCCTCGCACGGCTATCTCCAGAAGAAGGGCGTTCTCATCGGCTACTACATGTTCGGCCCGCCGAGCGACGAGATGACGGCGAAGACGCCCGCCGAACGCATCGAGTATGCGCTCGCACAGGGCGCGAAGATCCATCCGCAATACCGCGCGGAGTTCGAGAACGGTTTCTCCGTCAACTGGAACACGATCCCTCACATCAAGGGATGCCTCTCCCATTTCCCCGACAAGCTGGTAAAGACGCTGTATCCGCTCATCACCAAGGGCGACGGCCCGCTTTATCTCGCCGGCGACTGGGCCAGCCACCTCGGCGGTTGGCAGGCGGGCGCATTCGAATCCGCCCGCCACGTCACGAAGCTCCTCCACACCCGCGTCATGGCCGCATGAATACGAGCAGGATCCGTTTCTCCACCGCAGCGGCGACCGCGCTGCTCTTCACCGCCGTCGCGTTCACCACGGCGAAGGACGAGGCATCCGGCGGGAACCGCGATGCCGAGCTCGTCGCTGCGTCAAAGGATACCGCGCTCGTGAACCAGGGGCGCGAAGCCTACGCGAGCTTCTGCAAGTCCTGCCACGGTGAGGAAAAAGGCCAGAGCAGCGACGCGCCAAGCAATCTGTTCGACGCGAAGTGGTATCACGGCGCCAGACCGTCCGAGGTCGAGCACACTGTCCTCAGCGGCATCATGGATAAGGGCATGCCCGGCTGGGGCGAAGTCCTGCCCGCCGAAGACACCACTGCCCTCACCGCCTACCTCCTGAGTTTCCAAAAGTCCTCTTAACAGGGAGGAGCGCGCCTGCGCGCGCTTTGTGAAAAGCGAGCTCGCTCGCGATCACCCAACCCATCGCGCGCAAGCGCGCTCCTACCCGCCCGTCTCACATGCGCTCCCTCCTCCGCCTCCTCCCGCTCGCGCTTCTCCTTGCGCCCGCGCTCCACGCCGGCCGGCCGGTCGATTCACCGTCCTACGATCTCTATCTCGACCAGGTCCTCTATGACGAGTCGTTCTTTCCCGTGAGCAACCTCTGGGGCGTGATCGCCGCCGGGCTCGTTTTCCTCATGCACCTCGGCTTTGCCACCCTCGAGGCCGGGCTCGCCCGCGCGAAACACGTGGTGAACGTACTCTACAAAAACGTCTTTGTCGTGTGCCTCGGCATCGTCGCGTTCGCCGTCTGCGGTTTCACCACGATGTTTCCCGGCGAGTTCAACGGCTGGTTCAGCTTTCACGGCTGGGCCGGCGTCCCGACCAAGGACTACTTCGACCTGATGACTCCGCGCTACGATCCCTACGGTTGGTGGACCGACTTCATCTTCCAGGCGATGATCGCCGCCAAGGCCATCAGCATCGTCTCCGGCGCGGTGGCAGAGCGGACGAAGCTCATTCCCTTTCTCATCTACGGCGTGCTCCTCACGGCCGTTGCGTATCCAGTTGCTGGAGCGTGGACGTGGGGCAAGGGCTGGCTCTTCCGCCAGGGCTTCGTCGATTTCGCCGGCGCCTCCGTCGTGCACGTCTTCGGCGGTTTCGCGGCGCTCGCGTGCGTGCTGCTGCTCGGTGCGCGCCTCGGCAAATACGACGCCGCCGGCCGGCCGGTCGCCATCCCCGGCCACTCGATGCCGCTCGCAACGATCGGCATGTTCGCCCTCTGGTTCGGCTGGCTCGGCTTCAACGGCGGTTCGCTCCGCAGCGCACATCCGGAGCTGCTCGGTCTGGTCGTAGCCAATACATCGCTCGGCGGCGCCGCGGGCGGTCTGGCGGCGATGCTGCTCACGCCGCTGCTGTTGAAGAAACCCGACCTGTCGATGGCTCTCAACGGCGTGCTCACCGGCCTCGTGGCCGTGACCGGCTGCGCCGACATCATCCTGCCGCATCACGCAGTCGTCGCCGGCGCCGTCGGCGGCGGACTCGTGGTGCTCTCCGTCGTCGCGTTCGACCGTCTGCACATCGACGACCCGATCGGCGCCATCTCCGTGCACGGCATCGGTGGGTTGTGGGGCGCGCTCGTCCCCGCTGTGTTCGCCAGCGCGAACTGGCAGTGGCAGGTGATCGGAGCGCTCGCCTACGCCCTGGCCGCGTTTGTCTTCACCTTCGTGGTCTTCGGCGCCCTCAAGCTCGTCGTCGGCGTGCGCGTGACGGCCGAGCAGGAGCGCACCGGCCTGGACATCAGCGAACACGGACAGGAGGCCTACGCGCCCGACATCATCACCGCAAAATGACCGGCGGATCCGCCTCCGTCCCTGTCCTTCCTCCTCTGTTCCGGAGAGAAGGATAAGCTCGGGAATATAAAACGCTCTGCCTCGCCCCCTCTTTTCCGCTCATGTCCTTTACTGTATCCAAAAAGCCACTGCTCATCGGCCTCGGTGCCTTCGCCGCGGTATGTGTCGCGGGCTTCGTCTTCTTCCGCCTTGCCGCCCGGCCCAACGCCGCCCTCACCGCACGCCCGGGCAAAAGCCCGTATTTCGCCGACTCCGTCACCGTCAGGCCGGGCACCGCGCTGTTCTTCACCTGGGGCGTCACCCCCTCGCCGCGCGCCAAGGCCATCGCCCGCGGAGAGACGACGGATTCCAGCGAGCGTTACGGCAACACCTACGCCCAGGCGCGTGCGCTCATGACGCAGCTCACCGAGGATCTCCGCGAAGCGGGTCTGTCGTTGCGCGATGTGATCGCCGTGCGCGCGAATCTCGTCGCCGAGCCCGAGTTGGACATGGCGGGCTGGAACAAGGCGTTTTCCGAGTTTTTCGGCAACGCGACCAACCCGCACAAGCCCGCGCGCACGACGATCGGCATCTCGCGCCTTTTCCACCCCGACTACCGCGCCGAGGTCGAGTTCATTGCCGCCATTCCGCCCGGCCGCGGCCCGTTCGAGAAGGGCTCGCGCTTCGCCCGACTCTACGACCGGCTCGACCGCGCAACGACCAACGACCGCGTGCGCAGCTACGGCCGGCCGACGTGGGCGCTCAGCACCGGCAAGGCAATCGCCGCCGGCAGCGCGCTGTATTTTCAGTCGGCGCTGTTCCCCGACCCGATGATGCCGAAAATGGCCGAGATGCCGCTGAAGATGCGCATGTACAAGGGCGACGTCGCCACCCAGGCCGAAGCCGTGTTCCGGAAGCAGGTCGCCGCATTGAAGGAGGCCGGCCTGTCGCCCGCCGACGCGTTCTTCAGCCGCAACATCCTGTATCCAGATCCCAAGAACGGCGGTCGCATGGACTTTGCCGGCTTCAACGAAGCCTATCACAAGACCTACAACAACGCCGACAATCCCAACCGTCTCGCGCGCACGGTGATGTCGGCGCCCGGTTTCGCCACGCAGGGCCAGTTGATCGCGATCGAGACCTACGCCGTCTATCCGGGCGACGTCACCGGAAAATTCGCAAAGGCAGACGGCGGAAAGACGCCGCTGCTCGCCTTCCGCAGCGACGCCAAAGCCCCCCTGAGCTCGGGCGTCGCCACTTCGCCAGAGGCGGCGCTGACGTGGGTCAGCGGCATCATCGCCAGCGAGCGCGGTGACATGAAGAGGGAGGCCGAGGCCGTATTTGCGCTCGCCAGGGAAAAGTTGACGGCTGCCAGCGCCACCTTCGACAACGTGGTGCAACTGCGTGCCTACGTGGTCGACGGCGTCGCGGGCGCGAGTGTATTCGAAGCCGCATATAACGCCGCCTTCTCCGGTGAGCACAAGCCGGCCGTCACCATCCTGCCCGTGAAGGCGCTGGCGAACGACGCCAAGGTGGAGGTCGAATTTCTCGCCGCCACGCTACCGTGAAGCAGATCGCACGCGGCGCGGCAGGGTGAATCAGCCGCGGCTTTCATCTCGGTCGTCGGCGGCTGCGCCGCTCCACGCCCCAAACCACGCAAGCGCATAGGCAGCCGTTGCGAGGCCGAAGACCGCCGCCCTCCCCGCTTCGATCGCGACGAGCATCGCCGCCGCCGGGGTCGCGACCGAGATGCAGCCGTTGATGGCCCATGCCCAGGGGACGTGCGCCGGGGCCCTCGCCTCGAGGTGTCGCAGCCCCAGCGGAAACGCCAGGCCGAGCACAAACCCGACCGGCGCCATCAACGCGAACGCCGCCGCCACTTGCGCCGGCAGGTTCCACCCATCGGTGCGCGGCGCCAGCCAGGCAGTCGATGCTGCGGTCAGACCAATCGCCAGCATGCAGGCCAGCGTAACCGCCATCCGGATACGCCGGCCTGGCCGCCAGCGGTCGGAGCACAGGCTTCCCAGCCCGGAGAAAAACAGCAACCCGGCGAGCACCACGCCGGCGGCGAGCAGGGGCTGCCCCAGCCAGGCGTGCACCCGCAGCATCAGCCCGACCTCGACCAGCATGTAGCCGGCACCGAGACCCGCAAAATACAACACGGTCTCGCGCAACCGCACCCGGCGCCTCTCCGGTCCGCCGAGCCGGCCCAGCGGTAGAAGAATGCACATGATCGCGAGGCCGAGCAGCTGCAGAAACGTCAGCGCGACCATCAGCGTGCCCAACTCGAAGAACGGCAGCGTGCGCTGACCGAACGCCGCCTTCAGCTCTCGCAGCGACGTCCACCGCAGAAACTGCGAGAAGTAGGGCCTCTCATCGGTCGCCGGCTCCACGCGAAACGGATACGTCCGGTAAAACGCCTGGCGGTCGCCCGTAACGACGCGGTCCATGTCCGCAAAGAAACCGGGATCGGGCCAGTGATTGTAGGTGTTGCGTTCCTCGTCCGACCGCGCGCCCGGCAGCAGCAACGGATCGAAACTGCGTTCCGCACAACAGGCGCGGACCGCCGTCGCGCGCTTCTCGTCGACCGGCTCACGGTACGCGACAAAGCTTACCGTCGTCCAGCCGCGCACCGCGACCAGGTGCCCGGCCGGCGACCGCACGCCAGCGTCGGCCAGCGCCTCGACAAGCGTCGCCGCCGCACGCAGCGCATGCCGCACCGGGAAATCCATCGGACACGTCACGGCCAGCGCGCCGCCGGGCGCGAGCCGTCTCCAGGCATCGCTTACCGCCTCGCGCGTCAGCAGGAATTGCTCGGTCGTCGATGTCAGCCCCGACCCGGCCGCCGAGCCGGTCCCGGGCAGCCGGATCAGGTCAAACTCCTCCCGCGCATCGCGCAGGAAGCGCCGCCCGCTTCCGGCGACGACTTCCACGCCCGGCAGCGTCCATTCCGGGGCGAGCGGCCCGTTGCCCGCATTCGCGGTTGCGGTCAGCATCCGGGCCAGTACGTGGTGCGGCTCGATCACCACGACCCGCCGGGCTCCCGCCGCAAGCGCCTGGGCCGCCGCGCCGTCAGGCCCCGCCTCCAACAGCAGGACCCGTCGCGGCGAGGTTCCGGCAAGCGCCGCCGCTTCCGTCGTGAAGTCCAGCCAGGCCGGAGCCGTTTTCCCGGCCGCCGGCAGGAGCGCGCCATGGGCGTATCCATTTATGAATACAGCCGGCTGGATCGGGATGTCACCGGCGAAGTTGAGACTGAGCGGCGGCGCAGGCCGCAGCGCCGGCGCCGCCACAACCTGCACCCACCCGGGTGCAGCCGGCCGGTGCGCGATCACCCGAGCCTCCGGCAGATCCAGGGCGCGGCTGACCGGCTTGAACTGGGACGGCCGCAGGTCTCCGGCCCGGAAAGGCGCGCCGAGGTTCAAGATGACGAAGAGGGCCGCCAGCCATCGCCAGCGCGGCGCGACATCACGCCAGAGGCAGGCGCCCGCCGCAACGGCCAGAAGGGAGACCGCGGCGGGCAGACGCGGCGGCTCGATCCAGTCGAGTATTAGAAAACCGGCTACACCGCCGGCGCCGGCTCCGGCAAGACTGGCAAAGTAGAAGCGCCCAGCGCGGCGCGCATGCGCCGTGAGGACGAGACTTGTCGCCAGGCCCCCGAGAAAGAATGGCGGCAGCAGCAGCAGGTAGACCGCGGCCAGGGTGAACCACGGCCGCGGTGCCAGAAACAGCAGATACAGGTCGAACGAAAAGATCGCGGCTTGCGAGAGCCATACGCCCGCCGGCATGGCGAGGCCGCACGCCAGCATGAACCACGGCAGTACCGCCGTCGCGTGCGCGAGCAGGCGGTGGCGCAAAAATGTGAGAACGGTGCCCGCGGCGCCGAACCCCAGCAACGCCACCGCGACCACCATGTAGGCGAAGTGATGCCAGTGCACATACGCCAGCACCTGCATCAGCGCCAGCTGGTGCGCGGTGATCGCCGCCGAGAGCAAGCCGACGGCAAGCCGCAGGCGCGTGTCGCGCGACGGGGCCTCCGTCACGGCAAGAAGATCGTCGGTCTGGCTCTTCATCCTCATTTTCATTCTCGCGCCCCGGGCGCGAGCAGGAGGACGGGAAGCGTCCCCGGTCCGTCGTCTCTTCAATCCTCCCGGCCTCGCACCAGCGGCACGAAACGCACGGGCAGCAGCGTCTTCGTGCGCATACGCCCATCTTCCTTCGTGACGAGTACGAGGTTTTGCGCGCCGAACGGCGGTCCGATCGGAATGAGCATGCGCCCGCCGTCCTTGAGCTGGCCGATCAGAGGCGGCGGAATTGCCTCCGCAGCCGCGGTCACGATGATGGCGTCGAACGGTGCATTTTCCGGCCAGCCGTGGTAACCGTCCCCCGTGCGCACGTGCACGCCGCTGGCGCCGAGCGCGCTCAATGTGCGCCGCGCACGTTCCGCCAGAGCGGGAACGATTTCAATCGTCCACACCTCGTCGCAGAGTTCCGCCAGCACCGCTGCCTGATAACCCGACCCCGTCCCGATCTCGAGCACCTTCAGGTCGCGATCGGGTCGGAGGGCCTCGGTCATGAACGCCACGATGAAGGGCTGGGAGATGGTCTGTCCGTGTCCGATGGGCAGCGCCGTATCCGCGTAAGCCAGACGTTGCAACGAGTCGGGAACGAAGCGGTGGCGCGGCACCGCCTGCATGGCCTGAAGCACGGCGCGATCGGTGACGCCCCGGGCTTCTATCTGTTCGTCGACCATCGCCCGCCGGCGTTCCGCCCCTTCGGCGGCCACCGCCCGGGCTTCCGTTGCCTGCGCTCGCGCGTCCGCCGCCAGCCCCGCTGGCAGCCACAGCAGCCACAGCGCCATGCGCACAAGGAGGCCCTGCCGGGCGACACGCATGCCTCCCGATAATCCCATTTCTGCGGGGACGCAAGAAGCCGCCCCTGAGCGCCCCACCGGTCAGCCTGTCCCGCCGCAGGCGGCCCTACTCCGCCTCGCCCGTGAGACGGGCAAACACCATCTTGCCGCCGGCCGAGGGAAGCACGCTTGAGATTTCCGCCGTGACGCGCTGGCCGAGGAAGCTGCGCGCCTGGCTGACGACCACCATCGAGCCGTCCTCGAGGTAGCCCACCGCCTGCCCCTCCTCCTTACCCGGTTTCACGAGCTCGACCTCGATCGTCTCGCCGAGGATCAGTTCGTGCCGCAGCGCCTTGGAAAGCGTGTTGAGGTTGAGCCACGCCACACCGTGAAACTCGGCCATCTTCGCCAGATTGTAGTCGGTCGTGAGCAGTTTCGCCCGCATCGACTGCGCGAGGAAGACGAGCTTCGCGTCGACCTCCGACCGCTTGGCCACATCGCTCTCATGGATGCGCAGGTCGAGGTGCTTGATCTTGCGCAACTCGGCGAGCACCTCGAGTCCGCGACGGCCGCGCGCCTGGCGCTGCGGCTCGGGCGAGTCGGCGACGCGTTGCAGTTCGTCGAGGACGAAGCGAGGAATCACGAGCGCCGAGCTCAGGAAGCCGGTTTCGCAGATGCGCGCGACCCGACCGTCGATCAGCGCGCTGGTGTCGACCACGACGAGCGGAACGTCGACCTCGTGCGGCACAAAACGCACGTAGGGAATCACCAGGTTGAACTCATCCTTCCCGCGCAACGCGATGACGGTGCACAAATATGTGACGACGATGAACAGGACCAGCCGCACGAGATAGATCATTTGCGGGTCGCCCTCTTCGAGCAGCGGCGAGGTGCTCAACAGGTAAGAGATCAACGTACCCGCGCCGAGGCCGAATGTGATGGCCGAGAGCCCGCGCAGCGAAAAGCCCTTGAGCAGGATATCCACCAGCACCACCAGCACACCGATGGAAAAACCCATGAACGCGGCGAGCAGCCAATAAGCGTCCCAATCCTGGATCGTGAAGCACACGAGCCAGCCGGCCGCTGTGCACAGCGCGACGAAAACGAGCCGGATCGCCAGAAGTGTCCTGTTCATGCCGCCCCGAGCCCCTCAGCCAGCCCGACGCAGCTCACTCCGCGCCCGGGCACCGGAATCCCGGCAACCCGCGGCTTTATACTTTCCGGACGGCATGAAACTCATGTAGACGAAATGCACCCAACCCTCACCGCATGACAACCCAATACTGGCTCGCCAAATCCGAACCCGAGGCGTACGCGTGGTCACAGTTAGTCGACGATGGTCGCGCCGTGTGGGACGGCGTTCGCAATTTTCAGGCGCGCAATAATCTCAAGGCAATGCAGCGCGGCGATCGCGTGCTTTTCTACGCGAGCGGCGGGCCCAAGGAAATCGTCGGCGTCGCCGAGGTCACGCGCCCCGCGTTTCCCGACCCCACCGCCGAGGGCGAAAAGGGCGCCTGGGTCGCCGTGGAATTGAAGCCCGTCAAAGCCTTGAAGCGTCCGGTGACGCTGGCGGAGCTCAAGGCCGACAAAGCTGTAGTCGATCTTCCACTACTGCGCCACAGCCGGCTTTCCGTGATGCCGGTTTCCCCCAAAACATTCGCGCACATCCTCAAGCTCGGCGGCGCGTAACTGCTCCCGTCGCTCCTGGATGGCGTTGAAGAGGCCGCGCGCCTTATCCCTCACCCTCCGTCCAGGCGCGCCCGTCGTCCGCCAAGCGGGGCCGGCCCGGGATGATAGGCCGCCGTCCCCACCGAAGGGCTTTCCCGCCGTCCCTTTCATTCCAGCGGCAACTCCACCACCACGCGAAAGCCGATGTGGCGTGCGCGGTCCCCCTTGGGCTGCGGCACGACCGGAAACTTGGCGAGCACCGCGCCCGCATCGAGATAGCTGCCGCCGCCGAGAGGCGCGGTCGCGGCCTCCGCCGACGCATCGAGCCACTCCGCCAGATTGCCGGTCAGATCGTGGAAACCAACGGAGTTTGCCGGCAGCCGGCCGGATTCGCGGCTGTGACCTTCGGCCGACTCGGCCGACCACGCCTGCACGTGGTCCGCATCGGCAAGCGCGATGCGAAATTCATCGGGTGACGGCAGACGCACGCGCGTGCCGAGCATCCAGCCGAGGCGCTCGCAGAACTCCTGCGCATCGGCCCAGCTGACGGAATCCACCGGGAGCGCGCGGCCGGGATTGCGGCTTGGATTGGTGGTCATCACGAGCAGATAAAGCGGCTGCAACAGCTCGGTCCGAAGCATCAGGCGCTCGCTCACGCCGGGCAGCGGGAGCAGTTGATCGTAAACCTGATCCTGCAATGCGCGAAGGTCGTCGCGGCGGAGTTGAAGGTACGACAACTTGATCTTGAGGCGGCCGTCGAGACGGCGGCTCTTCGGATACTCGGCAAACAAGCGATCAGCCGCCGTCACCGCTTGGGCAACCTTTTCGACCGCGGTGAACACCTGCCGGCGCCGGAGGTGCTCCGCAATCGTCGCGTCGAGCGCCTGGAGCGCGTCGGCCGCCGGCACGCTCAGCGCCGTCTGGCGCTTGATCTCCAGGGTCTCCATGCGCGCTGAGGAAACGAACCGGCTGCGCGCGAATTTCTGATTGATCTCGAGCTGCATCGTCTGAGCCCCGGCAAACGCCTGCGCCGCCGTCGCGTAGTCACCCGCGGCCAGAGCCGTGTCACCCGCCAGTTCACGCGTGTCGATGGCGTTCGCAATGCCGCCGGCGTTGAGGGACGCGATTTCGGCCTCGAGCCGGTCGACGCCGGTAAGATTCGCGTAGCGCGTCCGTGGATACTCTCGATTGATGCGGGCCTGCATGTCACGGGCCTGCACGTAGGCGGCAAGGGCGTCGGCCCAACGCTGCTCGCCCGCCGCCGCGCGAGCGGCCGCCAGCGCCGCCTCTAGTTCACGCGCCAGCGGCTCCGCCTCGAGTCCGGCAAGCTGCTGCACGAGCTGGGTCTCGCGCACATAGTTCTTGAACCTCGCGCCCGCATTGCTGCCGTTGATTTCGCGCTGCAACTGCAGCGCCTGCCGGAGCTTCTCCGACGCTTCGGCGCCGCGCCGGCCGGCCAGCGCCTCCTGCCCCGCCGCTTCGAGTTGCTCGATCCGGACGATGTTCTCGCGGGCCTTGAGGGAGTCGCGCTCGCCCTCCAGTCGCTGCAGGCGCACCCCCTGGTCATAACCAGCGTCGGGCGCCAGCTTCAGCAGCTCCTGCTGTTTGGCGAGTGCCTCCGCCAGCCAGGACCGCGCCGCGGGCGTGACCGCTCCGGCTTCGACCGCCCGGCCGTACTGCCGCTCCAACTCGTCGATCTCGACGGAAAGCCGTTCCACGGCCGGGTCCAGCGACGCCCGCACTTCCGGCGCCCCCGTATCAACCCGCCGGGGACCGAGCGTCGTCAGCCACCACCACAGTGCCGCGAGGGCCGCCAGTCCGAGCACGCTCAGCACCCACGGACGGACAACCATCCAGGCATCGGCAAGCCGGCCGGAAAACGAACGCACATACGGCATAGGGGTGCGACGAGCAAAGGGGGCGGATCGGAAAAATCAATGCGCCACCTGCACGGATTTTGCGTAGCTGCGGCTCGACATGCGCCACGGCATGGCGTTTGCACAAGACGTGCTCGACACGCTCGTCATTCTCGCTCCGGGCCTGCTCGGCGGCTCCGTCGCCCAGGCCGCCCGCGCCCGCGACCTGGCCCGCCGCATCGTCGTGTGGACGCGGCGCCCCGAATCCCGGCTCAGGCTGCGCGAGCAGTCCTGGTGCGACGCCGTCGCGGATACGCCGGCCGATGCCGTACGCGAGGCGAGCCTGGTGGTGGTCGCCGCTCCGGTGGACAAGATCGTCGAGCTCAGCCGCGCGATCGCGCCGCACCTGCCCGCCGGCGCCATCGTGACCGATGTCGGCAGCGTCAAAGGCGAAATCTGCCGCCTCGGCCAGGCGGCGATCCCCCGAACGGCACATTTCGTCGGCTCGCACCCGATGGCCGGCAGCGAAAAGACCGGCTGGGAAAACGCCTCGCCCACACTGTTCGAGCGGCGCACCTGTTTTGTCACGCCGTTGGCCGAAACCGATACCCGGGCGGTCGAAACGGTCGTCAACTTCTGGCACCAGCTCGGCAGCGAAGTCGTCAGCGTGCATCCCGATCAGCACGACGAAATCGTGGCCCACATCAGCCATCTCCCACAGCTTGTGGCGACGAGTCTCGGCTGTTTCCTCGCCAGCAAGAATCCCGGCTGGCGCAACTACGCCGGCGGCGGCCTGCGCGACACCACGCGTATCGCGGCGAGTGATCCGACGATGTGGCTCGAGATCTTCCAGCACAACCGCGAGGAGATCCTGCGCGCGCTGCGCCCGTTGCAGGACGAGTTGGAGGGATTCCAAGCCGCGCTCGCCAACTGCGACTGGGCCGAGGTCCGCACGCGTCTGGAGCGCGGCAAAACCTGGCGAGAGGGCTTCCGGCCCTGACCTCTGCCCTCGCGGCCGCCGGGCCCGCTCCAGCTTCGGCCCGCCTCGATTCGACAATGCCGCCGAAGGAGTTACCTCCCGGCCGGCGTTTCTGGGCTTGGCGGCTGCGCCGCGGTACCGTGTGCTGACGCTTCCCATGTCGCTGCCCGACCTGCTTCCGATCAAGCCCTTCACGCGCCCGGCGCGCGGCGAAGTGACATTGCCCGGCTCGAAGAGTCTGACCAACCGCGCGTTGCTGCTCGCCGTGCTCGGCGACCATCCGGTCACGATCACCGGCGCCTTGTTCAGCGAGGACACCGAGCTGATGGCGGCGGCGTTGCGCGCGCTCGGCTTCACGGTGGAGGCCGACGCGGTAGGTCACACGCTGCGCGTCTCCGGCCAGGACAACGCCTTCCGCGGGGCGCATCCGATCGACCTTTTTGTGGGACTGGCCGGCACGGCGGCGCGTTTCCTGACTGCACTCTGCGCGTCCGCGCCCCGCGGCGTTTACCGGCTCGACGGCGTTCCGCAGATGCGCAAGCGCCCGATGAAGGGCCTGCTCGACGCCCTGCGCGCCCTCGACGTGGACGTGCGCTGCCTCGGCGAAGAAGGTTTTTTCCCACTCGAAATCCACGCGCGCGGACTGCCCGGAGGCGCGGTGAACATCGATGCGAGCGAGAGCAGCCAGTTGCTCTCCGCCCTGCTCATGGTCGCACCGCTGGCCCGCGCACCCGTCGACGTAAACCTCGTGAGCGGCGTCCGCTGGACCTTTGTCGAAATGACGCTGCGGCTCATGGCCGAATTCGGCATCGCGGTCGCGCGCCCCGCCGACGTCACGCATTTCGCCGTCGCGCCCGCGCGCTACGTGCCGCCGGCCACTTACGCGATCGAGCCCGACGCCACCGCCGCGAGTTACTTCCAGGCGCTTCCGCTCGTCACCGGCGGCGCCCTCGTGCTACCCGGCCTGCGTGCGCCCGGCGCCGGGCTGCAAGGCGATTCGGCGTTTGCAGAGGTGCTCACGCGGGTGCGCGCGCGCGCGCCGGGCGCGTTGCTCGACGAAAACTTCCACGAAATCTCCGACACGTTTCTCACGCTCGCGGCGATCGCCCCGCTGCTGAACGGCCCCACGCGCATCACCGGCATCGCACATTCGCGCAAACAGGAGACCGACCGCGTCGCCGGCATGGCGCGCGAGCTCACGCGCCTCGGGCAGCACGTGATCGAGACCGAAGACGCCCTCGAAATTCATCCGCGTCCGCTGCGGGCCGGTGAAACGATCGAAACGTACGGCGACCACCGCTTCGCGATGAGCTTCGGCATTCTCGGCTGCCACGACCTGCATGGCGATGGCCGCCCCTGGCTCACGATTCGCAACCCGGCGTGCTGCGCGAAAACCTTCCCGCACTTTTTTGAGTTGCTGGAGGCCGTCCGCGAAAAATCCTCCGAAGCCTGATGGGCTCCACTTTTCTCATTGTCGCCATCGACGGCGGCGCCGCCTCCGGCAAATCCTCCACGTCGCGTGCGCTCAGCGAGCGTTTCCACTTCATGCACGTTGACACCGGGTCGTTTTACCGCGCCCTCACAGCCGAGCTCATCCGGCGCGGGCTGAAAGCCGATGACCCCGCGGGCGTGCACACGGCGCTCGGGCAGCTTGCACTGGGCACGCGGGTCGAAGGCCGGCGCGCGCAGATGGAGATCGGTGGCCGCATCGTGCCGGAGAGCGAAATCCGCAGTCCCGCGGTCAATGCCGAGGTCGCGCATTTCGCCGCGATCCCCGAGCTTCGCGCCGCCCTGCTCGATTACCAGCGCAGCCAGGCGCAGGTCGCGCGCGACCACGGCTTCCGCGGACTCGTGATGGAGGGCCGCGATATCGGCTCGAAGATTTTTCCCGACGCGGACTTTCGTTTTTTCCTCTTCGCCGACCCGGTGGAGCGCGCCCGCCGGCGCGAGCAGGAAGGACTGCACGACCATGTGGAGAAGCGCGATACCCTCGACATGAAGCGCCTCAACGAGAGTGCGCAGGGGGCCACCGTGGTCGACAGCACGTATCTCACCCTCGACGAGGTCGTGGAGAAACTCGCGTCGCTGATCACCCCCCGGCTCACGCCCACCGCCTGACCCCTGCCGCCATGAGCCACCGCTACGACCAGGTCGCGATGTCGCCCCTGTATGGATTCTGTCACTACGTGATCGGCTGCATCTACGACGCGTTTTTCCGGGGCGAGGTCACCGGCCAGGAGAACATCCCGCGCCGCGGGCCGTTCCTCATCGCCGCGAACCATGCCAGCCATCTCGACCCCCCCTGCATCGGCAGCCAGGTGCCGCGACAGATGGCGTTCTTCGCCCGCAAGACCCTCTGGAAACCCGGGTTCGCGCGCTGGTGGCTCGACTCCGTCGGCGCGATTCCGGTCGACCGCGACGGGGGCTCCGACGTGAGCGCGATCAAGAATGTCCTGCGCACCCTGCAGAACGGCAACGCCCTCATCCTTTTCCCGGAAGGCACACGCTCGCCCGACGGCCGCCTGCAGACGCCAAAGGCCGGTGTCGGTCTCATCGCCTGCAAAACGCAGGTGCCGGTGCTGCCAGTTCGTATCTTTAACTCGAATACCGCCTTCGGCCGCAGCGGCAAACTCCGCCTCGGCACGCCCGTCTCGGTGACCTTCGGCCGGCCGTTGCAGCCGCACGAATTCGACGACCCGAAGGCCGGCAAGGAGCGCTACCAGCGCGCCTCCGAGCGCATCATGACGGCCATCGCCGCCCTCGAAAAACCCCACCCGCAGGTGGTCTGAGGCGTCCGGCGCACTGCCGGTCTCCACCGGCCCAGGTCTTTCGAAATTCCGAAATGCGGTGCGGTCACAAGCCGTCTCATGTGCTGCGGCACCACCCGCCGCCGGGGCGGTCTATTACGGATCATGAAAATCCTGGCCGCCTGCCTGCTCTTTACGAGCGCCGCCCTGGGGGCCGTGCTGCAACTCCCCACCGCCCGGTCGGGACGGGCGACCACCCTCGAGAACCTCCTGCGCGCGCCGGGCACGGTCGTCGCATTCCACTTCGAGCCGGTCGGACGACTGGACGGTGCACGCGGAGCCTCCGTCGACATTGCCGCCGTGAGGGCCATCAACCGCGTGAGCAAGACGTCGCAAGTCGGCGCCCGGATCGTATTGAATGAAGAGTTACAGCTCTTCATCGACGCTACGGAATTCGAAGCACTGCAGGGCCTCCTGCGCGACCTGCCGCTCTACGAGAAATCCGCTCCCGCCACCACCGGAGTCGACGCGTCGGTGGCCCGCGTCGTGACCCATGGGGGGCTCTTCATCGATCTTGAAGTCGACGGCGGCACGCCCGGCACGCTGGTCCTCAGCGCCGAGAAGGACGACGGCAGCGTCATCTCAGCCCGCCTGCCCTCCGGCGCCTACGGCGAATTCACCACGTTGATCGAGAACGCCAAGTCCGCCGCGCAGCGGCTGCTCTGACCGGTTGCCACGCCCACCGGATCGCCGGCCCACACCGTTTGACGGGGGATCGAGGCCGGTTATGGTTTTCCGCTGTCACCGTCTCCAAACCCCACTTCATCCCACGGAGGCCATCATGCGCAAATGGCACGATTTAATGTCCTGGGCGGATTCGCATCGCGAAAACTGGCTCGATTGCGTCCGCATTTATCTCGGCCTGGGGCTCTTCGCCCGCGGCCTGCTCCTCATCACCAATACATCGACCGGCTTCATCGTGGACCTGATGCAGCGCAACGACCAATCATGGGCCGTCACCGCCGCGATGTTACACTATGTCGCGCTCGCCCATTTTGTCGGAGGTGCGCTACTGACCGTCGGCTTTCTCACGCGGCTGGCCGCCCTCGTCCAGATTCCAATCCTCGCGGGCGCCGTCTTCATCGTCCACCGCCCCGATGGCCTCTTCGCGATGGGCCAATCGCTCGAATTCTCCGCGCTCGTCTTGTTCCTGCTCTGCGTACTGCTCGTGAGTGGCGCTGGACGCTGGTCGCTCGACCACGTGATTTTCGGCGAGCACACCAAAGACGCCGTCTCCGGCCACCCGCACGCGCCGCAGGCGTTGCATTGAGGCAGTAAGCCGGCGCCGTCCGCGACCGGAGTGGGCCGGCGACAGGCTTGGCCCTACTCGCCGCCGAGCAGCCGCAAAAACCCGGCCTCGTCGATCACGGCCACACCCAGCGCCTGCGCCTTCTCGAGCTTCGAACCGGCCTCGGCGCCGGCGAGCACGTAGCTCGTTTTCTTGCTGACGCTACCGCTCACCTTGCCGCCGGCCGCTTCGATTTTCACGGTCGCCTCCTCTCGGGTCATGGTGGGGAGCGTGCCGGTGAGCACGAAGGTTTTTCCGGCAAACACCGTGCTGGCGGCCTCCACTCGCGCCGGCGGCGTGGGCCGGACACCGAGGTGCAGCAGCTCGCTCACCGTCGCCCGGTTCCTCGGGTTGTTGAAATGCTCGATGATCGCGAGCGCCATCGTCTCACCGATGCCCTCGATGAGGC
>DASWVO010000080.1:0-8512 GCA_036406235.1 Opitutaceae bacterium | reverse complement strand
AGTGGGACGAGTTCAAGACGCTCGATTACGAACGTATCCACGCGGGCATGATGAAGCCGGCCTTCCTCTTCGACGGCCGTAACATCGTGAACCTCGCGAAGCTCCGCGAGCTCGGCTTCAAGGCCTTCGGCATCGGCAAGTAGACCGGGGGGCCGTCCCGTCTGAACGAAGGGCCGGTCTGTCACCGGCCGGTCGGTCCCTTCGGAACTTGGTCCGTCACTGACTGGGCCGACATTGCCGGCGCCGCGTCTGGGCTGGTGCCGTCTGTGCGCCGCTGCGATCTTCGGCCCCCTCAATGCAATGGGGTCGCCGCGATCCGCGGGGGCGTCCTGCTGGTCACATTTGGTCTTCAGCTTCCCTGGCGGACGGTTCTCAATACTTTTTCATGTCCAAGACCCTCCTCGTCACTGGATCCTCGGGCCTGATCGGCTCGGAAGTGTGCACCTATTTCGCCCGCGAGCTAGGCTACACGGTCCACGGAGTAGACAACAACCAGCGCGCGGTCTTCTTCGGCCCGCAGGGCGACACCCGCTGGAATCAAACGCGCCTGCTGCACGATCTCCCGGGCTTCCAGCACCACGAGCTCGACATTCGCGACCGCGCCGGGGTGCTCGACCTCGTCAAGACCCTGCGCCCTGCGGCCATCGTGCACACCGCCGCGCAGCCCTCGCACGACCGCGCCGCCGCGATCCCCTTCGACGACTTCGACACCAACGCTGTCGGCACGCTCAACCTCCTCGAAGCCGCGCGCCGGGCGTGTCCGGAGTCGCCCTTCGTGCACATGAGCACCAACAAAGTTTACGGCGACGCGCCCAACCGCATCGCGCTGCAGGAGCTGGAGACGCGCTGGGACTACGCCGACCCGGCCTACGAGCACGGCATCCCGGAGACCTTCACGATCGACCAGTCGAAGCACTCGCTGTTCGGCGCCTCGAAGGTTGCGGCCGACGTGATGGTGCAGGAGTACGGCCGCTATTTCAATATGCCCACGTGCTGCCTGCGCGGCGGCTGCCTCACGGGCCCGAATCACACCGGCGTCGAACTGCACGGCTTCCTCTCGTATCTGGTGAAATGCAATCTCGAGGGGCGCGAGTACAATGTTTTCGGATACAAGGGCAAGCAGGTGCGCGACAACATCCACTCGCTCGATGTCGCACGCTTCATGGCGGCGTTTGTCGCGGCGCCGCGCGCGGGTGAGGTCTACAATCTCGGCGGCGGCAAGGCCAACAGCACTTCGATCATGGAGGCCTTTGCGCTCACGGAAAGGTTTACCGGCAGGAAGCAGATGTACCGCTACGTGGACCAGAACCGCATCGGCGATCACATCTGCTACTACTCCGACCTGCGCAAAATGCGCGCGCATTACCCGGGATGGGACATCACGCAGTCGCTGGAGGAGACGATCCGCCAGATCGTCGAAGCCTGGCGGCGCCGCGCGGAGGCTTAGTCGCTAGCTAGAAGGCGGGTCCCGATCTGTGGGCAGTTCTCCTAGAGACCTGCCGGAGTTTGGACCCACGGGCATCGGCTTCCTGCTGCATCGCCCCGCTCCCCACATGCTTTTTCACCGACGCAGAATGCAACGCCTCGTGCGCGGCAGTCGTGCGTTTTGAGTTCACTGCCCGTTCCGGCGGCAGCCTCTGTGCAGGCAATCCTCCGCGTTGATCGCAGGTTAGCCGCTTTGCGGGGTTTCGGCACGGATTACGCAGCAGGAGCGTATCAATTCTGTCGCGACCGAAGACCGGTTCCGCGGCCAACAAAATCCTGACGAAAGGACGGACCCTCCATGAATCAGAGACTCGACGGAAAAAAAGTGGCGATTCTGGTCGCCGAAGGTTTTGAGCAGAGTGAGCTCGAAGGCCCGCGCACAGCGCTCCAGCAGGCGGGCGCGACCACCCAGATCGTTTCACCGCAGGGCGACCAGGTTCGCGCCTGGGCGGACGACAAATTCGGCGACAGCTTCGTCGTCGACGTGAATTTGAACCAGGCCCGGCCCGACGATTACGACGCATTGCTGCTGCCTGGCGGGGTGATGAACCCCGACAAGCTGCGTCTGCAGCCCGCGGCGGTGGCGTTTGTGAAGCGTTTCTTCACCACGGGAAAACCCGTCGCGGCGATCTGCCACGGCCCGCAGTTGCTCATCGAGGCCGATGTTGTGCGCGGCCGCGAACTCACTTCCTTCCCCTCGATCAAGAAAGACCTCGAGAATGCCGGCGCCCGCTGGCGTGACGCTGAGGTTGTCACTGACCAGGGCTTGGTGACCAGTCGCCGGCCCGACGACATCCCGCACTTCAACGACAAGATGATCGAGGAGTTTGCGGAAGGAATCCACGCGGGCCAACGGCGGGCAACCGTGGGAGCCCGCACCTGATCCCATGCCTACGAAAGCTGCCACACAACGAGCGCACAAAGCCGCCCGCGAGGGAAAGAAACCAACCACGCAGGCCGGCGCATTTGTGCGCGAGGAAATGCACAAGCTCCACCAGGGAGAGGCCGAGGTCTCTTCACCCCGTCAGGCGGTCGCGATCGGCCTGTCCAAAGCCCGCCGCGCCGGGGTGAAGCTGCCGCCGCCGCCCAAGGGCAAGGCATCCGCGGGCACCCGACGCAAGGCACGCCGCGACTACGAAAAGGGACAGGGGCGGGCCAAAACTTCGCCGACGCGTTCGCGTGGCGCGAAAAAGGCGGCGCAAACACGCCGCCGGCGCGCCAAGCGGGCGTGAGCCCGGCGCTGAGAGGTGGTTGTTGATCGGGCCGACCGCAAGGTTGGCCCGATCTTCTCCGGGCCGCGCGTTGCTCGTCGGCGACGCAGGCGGCATTTTTTCGGAAGCTCCGGTCTGTCCGCGGCGCAAGGGGATTCCCTTCGGCTGAGGATCGTGTTTGCTCGGCGGCACGCTTCTTATGCCCGCCCTTCCTGTTGTTCCCCCGTGGATACGCCGCGCGGCGGTCCCTGTCGCCCTCCTGTGCTGCATTTTTTCCGCGGCTCCAAAAACGCGGGCGGTCGAGACACTCCGGCAGTATGTGTCCGGCCACGGCCCGTCCGACGCGGTTCCGTGGGAGTTTTTCTGCACGGTCGGACGCAACAGCGGGCGCTGGACGACGATCCCGGTGCCGTCGCAATGGGAACTGCAGGGCTTTGGTGGATACACCTACGGCGAAGGCGACCGGCGGACCGACGAGCGCGGGCTTTATCGCACCCGCTTCACGGTGCCGTCCGCGTGGAGGGATCGCCGTGTGCGGCTCGTGTTCGAAGGCGTGATGACCGATGCCGCGGTGAAGGTGAACGGACGCCCGTCCGGTCCGCTGCACCAGGGCGGCTTCTACCGTTTCAGCCACGACATCACGGCGCTCGTAAAATTCGACGACGAGAATCTGCTCGAAGTGGAGGTCGCCAAAGCGTCCGCCGATCCGCTGGTCGACGATGCCGAGCGGCGTGCCGACTACTGGACCTTTGGTGGCATCTTTCGCCCGGTGTATCTCGAGGCCGTTCCGGCGGAGGCGATCGCCCACGCCGCGCTCGACGCGCGCGCCGACGGCGCGCTGGCGATCGACGTCGAGCTCGACGCCGTGCGCACCGCCGATCGCGTGGAGGCCCAGGTCGAGACCGTCGATGGCGCGCCAGTGGGCGCCCGTTTCAGCGCCCCGGTCCCCGCCGGCGGAAGTGGTCGGGTGAAACTCGCCACTCGCATCGAGGCTCCGAGGCTCTGGACGGCCGAGACGCCGCATCTTTATCGTGTGCAACTGAGATTGCTCAAGGGTAGTGAAATCCTGCATACGCGGACCGAGCGGTTTGGCTTTCGCACATTCGAAGTGCGTCCAGGGGAGGGGCTGTTCCTCAACGGAACGCGCATCCTGCTGAAGGGCGTCAACCGCCACAGCTTTCGGCCTGCCACGGGACGAGCGCTCGACCGTGACGACTGTTACGAGGATGCGCGGACGATCAAGGCGATGAACATGAACGCCGTACGCATGTCGCACTATCCGCCCGACGAGGCGTTCCTCGAAGCCTGCGACGAACTCGGCCTTTACGTGCTGGACGAGCTCGCCGGCTGGCAGCGCGAGCCCTATGGCACCGAGGTCGGTCGCAGGCTCGTGCGCGCGATGGTGCAGCGCGACGTGAACCATCCGAGCATTCTGTTCTGGGACAACGGCAACGAGGGCGGCTGGAACCGCGACCTCGACGGCGAGTTCGCTCGTTACGATCCGCAGGGTCGCGTGGTGCTCCACCCGTGGGAGCTCTTCAACGGCGTCGACACGAAGCACTATCCCAACTACGCGTTGTTCACCGAACGGCTCCGCGGCCCTCATCTTTTCATGCCGACGGAATTCCTGCACGGCCTCTACGACGGGGGGCATGGCGCAGGCCTCGAGGATTACTGGCGGGCGCTCACCGCGTCGCGCGTCGGCGCAGGCGGATTCCTCTGGGTCTATGCGGACGAGGCGGTGCGGCGCGCCGATCGGGACGGCCGACTCGATGCCTTCAGCACCTATGCGCCGGACGGCATCCTCGGGCCGAACCTGGAACGCGAGGCCAGTTTCCACACCATCCGCGATCTCTGGTCGCCCGTGGAGATCGAGGCCCCGACGCTTGACGAGCGCTTTGATGGCACGTTGTCCGTGAAGAATCACTACGCGTTCACTTCCCTGGCGGCGTGTCGTTTCACGTGGGCCTTGCAGCGTTTCACCATGGAGACGAAACCGAAAATCCTCGCTGAGGGCGCGGCGGAGTCTCCGGCGATCGTTCCGGGTGGGACGGGCAAACTGGCCCTGACCCTGCCGCAAACCTGGCGGCAAGCCGATGCGCTTGCGCTGACCGTCCTCGACCCTGCAGGAGAGGAGCTTTGGACCTGGGTCTGGCCGGCCCCGGCTCTCGCCACGCGCCTCGCCGCGCGTCCCGCGGAGGGCGGGCCGGAGCCAAAGGTGCTGGCGCGCGAGGGCGTGTTCGAACTGCAGGCCGGGAATCTCACGGCGGCCTTTGAGGCGTCGACAGGCTTGCTGCGCACCGTGAGGCGCGGCGACCGCACCTATTCGCTTACCAACGGCCCGCGACTCGCCTGGGCGCGTCCGCCGTCGGAGGATCCGCAGTGGATCGAGCTGCAACCGGCGGCCGCGGCGGTCATAGCGGCCTTCGACGGCGACGCCCAGACGGTCTGGTCGGCGCCGGCAGAAGAAGCTGTACTTGTCGGGCGGTTCGCCACCGCGCAGCTGGCAAACGAGATCGAGGTCGATCTCGACTATCACGCGGGGCTGGGATGGGCCGGCTTCACGCTCGAGATCTCCGCGGATGAGCAACATTGGACGACTCTCTACGCTGGCAGCCGTCGCCAGGCGGACGGCGAGCGCTATCCTTTTCCGCCGCAGCGAGTGGCCGCGGTGCGGATCTCCGCGCCTCGCACCGCGGACGAGAGTGCCCTACGTGTTCGCGAGGTCCGGATCGGCTACGCGAACGCGCGATTTCCCGGGCAGCCGGCCGCCGTGCGCGTCACGTCTGGCAGCGGACGCAACCCGGAGACGGGGGCGATGGAAGCCTGGATCGACGCCCCGGGGGCGGGAGGTCTGTCCCGGGTCCGTTGGACTCTGCAGCGCGAAGGCGCCCTGCGGCTCGACTATCGTTACGAGCTGGAGGGCCCGGCGGTCTATCACGGCGTGACCTTCGATCAACCGGAAGAGGCCATGCTCGATCTCACGTGGCTGGGGCAGGGGCCCTACCGTGTATGGAAAAATCGGATGCGCGGGGGCTGGCTCGGCGTGCATCGCACCGAGCGGCGCGTGTTTCAGCCGGGAGAGGCCTGGCCGTATCCGGAGTTCGCCGGTTACTATGCAGGACTGCGTTGGGCGCGCCTGCGCACGGCCGGCGGCGATATCACCGTGACGAGCTTGCGCCCCGACGTCTTTTTGCGGGTGGGCACGCCACGACTCGATCACAAGCACACGTCGCCGGAATTTCCGGCGGGGAACCTGTCGTTTCTGCACGCGGTCCCGCCGATCGGCACGAAGTTCAAACCGCCCGGCGAACTTGGTCCGGCGAGCCAGTGGGCGGAAGCGAGCGGACGCTACGAGGGGACGCTGGTGTTTCGGTTTGAGTAGGCTCGCGAATTCGCTCGTGGGTCGGGCCTTATGCCCGACATCTGAGGCTGGCGTAAGTCCATCGTGTCGGGCGTAGCGCCCGCCCCACAACGTCGCCGGTCACGCGCTCTCCAGATCCGCCAAGACCGCTTCGATCGGGCGCAGCGCGTCGGCCGGCCAGAGGCTGTTGATTCGCGCGATGACCTGCTGGATGAGTCCGTCGGGACACGACGCGCCGCCGGTGATCAGCACGCGTTTTTTGGCGGGGTCATTGGGCCAGAGCGGATGGACTTCGACGTGGCCGGTGTGGGTCGTGCCTTTCGCCGGAAATACGTAGTGCTCCACGGCTTCGCGCGAGCGGATGTTGGCCTCGCTTTGGATGAAAAACGCGCGCGAGCCGAGCTTCTGCTCGCAGAGACGGTAAAGCTGAAACGTGTTCGATGAATTTTTCCCTCCGATCACGAACGCGGCGTCGAGGGGCTGGGCCAGGGCGCGGCTGAGTGCGTCCTGATTGACCTGCGTGGCGTAGCAAAGCGTGTCGCGGCGCGCGCCGCCACCGACTCGCACGCCCGCCTCGGCGGCGCCGAACCTGGCGCCATAGACGGCCTTGAGGTGCTTGATGATCTCCAGCGTCTCGTTCATCAGCAGCGTCGTCTGGTTTACGACCGCAACGTGCTCGAGGTGCCGCGTGACATCGAATCCCGGGGTGTGCTTGCCGGAGAAGCGCGCCTCGAAGCGAGCCTGCGCCCCGGCCGCGTCCGTGGGGACGGCGGCGATGATCTCGCCGAGCTCGTGCACCTCCTCGAGGTTGCGGACGATCACCGCCGGGGCGTAGCGGCGGGTGTTGGAGAAGGTGGCCTTGGTCTCCTCGTGCTCGCTCTTGCCGTGGATGATCACCGTGTATCCCTCACGCCCATACGCCCGGGCGGCCTTCCAGACTTTTTCCACCAGCATGCAGGTGGCGTCATATTGGCAGACGGCGATGCCCTTGCGCACGAGTCGCGCCTTGTCGTCGTCGGTCGCTCCAAAGGCGGGGATGATCACGATATCGTCGGGCGTAAGCGTGTCCCAAAGCAGGTGCAGGCCGGGGGCGGCGGAGGCTTTCCGGCCGTCGATCGTGTACGGCTCGCCCTTGTCGGTCTGCAGATATTTCAGCCCCCGGCGCAAGAGATCCTCGTTGACGAACGGATTGTGAATCAGCTCCGAGAGCATGAAAACGCGCCGGCCGGGATTGGCGGCGAGCGTCTCGTAGGCGCGCTCGATGGCGTTCTTCACGCCGAGGCAGAAACCGAAATGGCTGGGGATGACGTATTCGACGGCGCCGAAATCGAGCGAGACGGACGCGCCGGCGGTGCGCTCGTGGGACCGGGCGAGCGCCTTGATCGCGGCGCAGAGCTGCGACTGGTAGAGCGAGCTGGCCTCCGTATCTATTCCGTAAATACCGGCATTGCGCTCCTTCTCCGGGCGGAACTTGTAGATAAAGTCGTTCTCCCCGAGGTGCAGGTAGGGAATCTCGATCAGGTGCGGTTCGAGCGCGGCGACGATCGCGGCCAGCGAAGGCGCAAGGGCGTCGGGACTGGCCTGCAGTTTTTCGACGGACCAGAACTCGACTTCGCTGTCGGCGGGGGTGCCGGTCGTCTGGACGAAAAACACGCGGTAGGCGCGGCCGGCGGCGGTCAGCGCGAAATACTGCGCCGGAGAGGTGTGTTCGCGAAAAGAGCTCTCGAGGCGCTGGGTCGCCATGGCGAGATCGGTGCCGGTAAAGGGCAGGCCGGCCTTCGACCCCAGCTTGCGGACGGCGAGCTGATTGCTCGCGTTGAAGGCGAGGAGGGCGACGAGTTGCGGAAGGTCGGAGGCGGGCTGGGCGTTCACGATCGGAAAAAGTGCTATTGTCAGCACTCGCGCTGGCGGCGCTAGTAAAATGTGTCGGCCCCGGGCGTTCCTCCGGCATCCCCGGGGGCCGTCGAGCGCGTTGCGCTTGTGCGCTGCCGGTCCGGGGACGCCGGGAAAGAGCGGCCTACAGCGCACTTGTCACAAAGAGGCAGTTGAGTTGCGCTGCATCGATGCCGCTGCGTGTGCGAGGCCTTCCAGCCCTTTGGAGCATTGCCGTACTTCTCCAGCTGCCGCTGGGGTGCTTCGCAGGCAACACCGCGGTGGAGCCGGCGCGCCTGTCTGCGGATTATCTCGTCCGCGCGTGGGAGACCGACGAGGGATTCCCGCACATCGCCGGCACGAGCTTCGCGCAAACGGCCGACGGGTATTTGTGGATCGGAACGTTTCGCAGTCTGGTGCGTTTCGATGGGCTGCGGTTCACGGTCGTGACGTCGCTTGAGGCCCCGATGTTGGAGAACGCGATGGTGCTGAAGCTTGCGGTGGATCGCGAAGGGGCGCTGTGGGTCGGCACTTCGCGCGGCGTCGGCCGCCACCGCGCAGGTCAATGGACCGGGTTTGG
>DASWVO010000079.1:0-3225 GCA_036406235.1 Opitutaceae bacterium | reverse complement strand
TTCGTTTACCTAAAGCAGAAATGGGCCGATCTGTTCGGAGCCGATTTCGAAGTGCTGCTCTACGATCTGACCAGCACGTACTTTGAAGGGGAGATGGAGCAGAATCCCAAAGCCCGGCGTGGCTACAGCCGCGACGGACGTCCGGATTGCTTGCAACTGGTGATCCTCGGGGGACACCTGAAAACCGGCCAATGAGGGACACCTCAAAACCGGCCAACGAATGTTAGGCAGGACAGGTCCAGTTATACACTGCCGGTGTTCTCGCCGGCAAATTTCTTTTTACTTTCTGCATCGATGAGTCCTATACTATCCGCACCTGGGCGGGGGATAAGGCAACGCAGGGATGCGACCTGAGCATCGACCCAGGCGCCGGAATGCGGGGCGGCAACGCCGCCCCGTCCCGCAACCATTCTGGCCCAAACAGCGCTAAATCCCGGGAGCGCGAGGGCAGAGCCCTCGCAAGGCCGCAGAGTCATTCGGCGGCCGCAGTCTTGGTGCGCCAGCTTCGCGGACCGCACTTGAGAACATGTCCGTGATGCAGGAGGCGGTCGAGCATGGAGCCGACCGCGGCGGTGTCTCCCAACAGCTTGCCCCAGTCTTCGACGGGCCGATTGGAGGTGAGCAAGGTGCTGGCGCGCTCGTAGCGGCGCATCACGATTTCCAAGAGGTCTTCACCCGCGCTGGCTGGGAGTTTGCGCATGCCGAAGTCGTCGATGATCAGCAGCGGGACCGTCGAGACCCGCTCCATGTATAGCTTGCGGCCGCCATCGAGAGCGGCGTCGGCGAGCTCCTCCAACAGGATGTGCGTCTCACGATAGAGCACCTTGTGACCCTGCTGGATCGCCGCCATGCCGATGGCTTGTGCGAGATGGCTCTTGCCCGTGCCGCCCGGGCCGAGAAACAGCGCGTCTTCGCGACGCTGGATGAATCCGGCTGTGGCGAGGTCAAACACCAGACTGCGATTCAGCTTCGGATTGAAAGTGAAATCAAAGTTGTCCAGCGTCTTGTTGGCGTCGCGAAAGCCGGCGTGTTTGCGGCGACGCTCCAGCAGACGGTCGGCGCGCCGCGCCAGCTCATCGGAGACGAGACACGAGATCAGGTCGATGGGAGCCATCGGTTCGGCTTGGGCGTGACGTAAACGCGTCTCCAGGACGGCGGCCATCCCGCCCAGCCGAAGCTGGCGCATGGCGCGTTGCAGTTCGATGAGGTTCATGACGGATTCTCCTGTGTTTTTTCGGCGATCAGATCGCGGTAGAGAGTGAGCTGGCGGATCATGGGGTCCACTTGGCGCAGCGTGAGCTGCGGTCGGCGTTCCAGCCAGCGCCGAAGGAAGTGGTAGGGATTGGACGGGACGCCGCTCTCCAGGGCGGCGGCGCAGCCGTCGTCGGCCAGCGCTGCGCCGTGCTGTTTGGCCAGCGACAGGATGCCTTGAATCCGCCGGATAGCCACAACTCCTTCGTCGCGATACATGCGCTGGCAAAGCGCGCCGATGTGCGATCCGGCGGCTTCACAGCGGGCCAGCAGGCGCGTGGTGGAGGGCAGCATGTGAGCGGGCTTGTCCTCGTCCGGGATACGGTGGCGGCCGCGCTCCTGGCGCAGGTGCTCGCGCAGCAACTGCCCGGTGCGCGGATCGAGAAGCCGGACCGTGCGCTCGTCCCACTGCACTTTCACGTCGCGTCCGATCCACCCCGGCGGCGCGCTGTAGTAAGCAGCGTCGACTTCTACGCAGCCGTCCAGATTTACGCCGCGCTCTCCGAACTGGTAAAAGCGAAACGGCTCAATCGGAAGCGGCAGCAGCGTTGGCTTCTCTTCGGCGAACATGGCCGCGACCTGGCGTTTGGTCGTGCCATGGATCCGGGTGTCGGCCCATCGTTCCTCCCAGCGGTCGAGATAGTCTTGAGCTTCCTTGAGGCTTTCAAAGCGCAGGCCTTTCAATGGAGTCTGCTTGGCATGTCCGACGCTGCGCTCGACCTTGCCCTTGCGGTCCGGGTCGCCGACGCGACAGGGGATCGCCGACGCGCCGTAGTGGGCCAACACATCGGCGTAGAGCGGATTGGCGGTCGGGTCGTAAATGTCGGGTTTGAGAACGCCTTCGCCGAGGTTGTCGAGGATGACCAGGCGCGTCGCGCCGCCGAGGCGGCGGAAGGCGCGCTCGTGCAGTTCGGCCCAGACGCGCGCGCTCGAGCGCCAGACGAGCAGGCGGACGGCTTTTCGGCTGTAACCCAAGGTGAGCACGAACAACCGGGTTCGCCGATACCGGCCGGTAGACTCGTCGCGCACCATTGGGCCGGCGCCGTAGTCGACCTGCGATTCCTCGCCGGGCGGAGTCACGATGACCGCGCGAACTTCCACGGAGGCGCTGCCGCGCAGCTTGCGGACAAACCGTTTGACGCTGGCGTATCGTCCGGTGAAGCCGTGATCGTCGACAAGGTCCTGCCAGATGGCCTTGGCATTGCGACCCTTGCTGAACGAGACCTCGATGAAGTCGAGGAACGGCTCGCACCGGCTGGCGGTCGGTGGCCGGCTGGCCGCTGACGTCTCGGGGTCGGGGGACACCTCGTTGGCCGGTTTTGCCGTCTCGGCAGAGTCGGGGGACACCTCATTGGCCGCTTTTGACGGCGGGCGGCGCCCCCAAGCGCCTGCGGGCCGGACGGCGATGCCGGCGGCCTTCAGGTATGCCCCGGCGGTTTCGCGCCGAACGCCTGTCTCTTTCTGAATGCGCCGCAACGGCCAACCGAGTCGGCCCAGCGCGATCACCTGCTGTCGCTTGTCGTCGCTCAAGACATTGCTCACGTCGAGGGAGGGTATCCCTCCGCTCGCGATTCAATGTCCTGCCCTATTCCGTTGGCCGGTTTTCAGGTGTCCCTCATTGGCCGGTTTTGGGTGTCCCCCGAGGGTTTGTCCAATTTTTGTGAAAAGAAGACGAACGGAGGACGTGTCATGGATAAAGCGACGTATCGAACCGGGCAGGCAGCTCACATTTTAAACGTGTCCTCGCACCAGATTCGCCGGCTATGCGAGGTCAGAATGATTCACGCGGAACTAACCGCCGGGAATCGCTGGCGCATTCCAGCCAGTGAAGTGGACCGCCTGAAACGTGATGGCGTCCCGCCCATCCCACGTCTTGACTTGCCGGCAACAGTCGTGCGTTCCCATGCGCCGCAATCAGAGAACGAGGATAGAGACGACGCACCGACGCCGATGCAGTCCGAATACGGTTTGCCT
>DASWVO010000078.1:0-4926 GCA_036406235.1 Opitutaceae bacterium | reverse complement strand
AACGTCTGCGCCGCTGTTCATTGGGTGTCCGGCTCGGGGGACTGGGGGCCGGGCGACGATCTATTTCCGCCCCTCGTCCGCATCCTGCAGGTCGAAGGTTGTCTGGAGGTCGTCGCGGTGCGACCAGCCGCGTTTCGCTTTCGACTCTTTGAGCCTCTCCGTTGCGTCGTCGCGCCACCCCCGCTTCGTCATGTAGGCGTTGAAGGTGAGCACGTCGTCCTCGGACGGACGGCGGCCTTGCGCGAAGCACCACTCGAGCACGGCGGCATCGTCGGTTTCCGTCAGCGCCTTCGCGGCGACGGCGTCGTAGCTCACCTGCAGAAAACGGCACATGCGGGTGTCGAGGCCCTTGCCGAGATTATAGTCCGCGGGGAGCCGGCCGGCGGCGTGCAACCGGATCTTGTCGAGCATGCGGCCGAAGAAGACGAGGCCGGCGACGGTTTCGTACCCGGATTTGGGGTAAGTGGTTTCGGTCATCATCGTGCCTCTCACGTTGCCCGGCGGCGGTTAAGCGCGGATAAAGGTCGGGTAAAATCCACGGGATGATCTCGACGCGGGCGGGGTGGCGGGTGGGGGCGACGGGGCTTTGAGTCGGGCACGGGTGGTCTCTTTTCATGCGCGGTGTTTCTTCGTTCAGGACTCACGTGCGGTCGTTCAGGAGCCACGGACGACCGTTCAGGCGATGATGGACACGCGTCAGGACGCGTGTACTGCGACTCAAGAGCCGTGTGCTCCGGGTCAAGAGTCGTGGTCGCTGGTTCAGACCCAGCTGTCGCCGGTTCCGCGGTTGCGGTCGCTCGTTCCGACCACGGGTTTCTCCGTTCAGGAACCGCGTTCGGTCGATCAGGCGTGACGGTCAGCCGCGCAGAGAAGGGCTGCCTCCGTTCAGGACGGGGCATCGTTCGTGCAGAGACCGTGGGGCGGGATTCGGAGGGCGCGGGGCGGCGTTCAGGGAGCGCAGGGCGGCGTTCGGAGCGCGTTGGGTTGCGGTTAAGGGTGTTTTTTGCGCGATCGGAGCTATGTAAACGACCTAAATGTAGGATCTTGAAGGAATTTCGAGGTCGGACAGCCGGTGTCTGCCGCAGCTGCTAAGATCGGCTCGCGATCAAGTCGCCCGCGTCGGGCGTCCATCGCCCCTGTCATCAATCCTGCCAGCCATCATGAATGCGAAACAAACCAACGTCCTCAACATGAGCCGCGCGGTCTCCGTGGAGCTCACCGCCCTCGTCGAGCGCCATGCGCTCCCGGTTCTCCGGGCCGGTCACGAGCGGCTGAACGCCAAGCTCGCCGAGATCCAAACGCACATCGCGACCCAGGCGTTGCCGGTGATCGGGGTGACGGAGACCCGCGACCAGGTGCTGGCCGCCGCGACCGAGGCGACGCTCCTCGTGGCGGGTCTGGTCCTCGGCTATGCGCGGGCGCAGAGGCTGGATGATGTCGTGGTGAAAGTGACGGTCTGGCCCAGCACGTTTGTCCGGACGCGTCTCGCGCTGCGGGCCACGCTGATGCAGCAGGTGCACGACGCCGCGCAATCGGTGTTTCCGCAGATCGAGGAGAGGGGCGTGACGGCGGAGATGCTCGCCGACCTGCGGAGCAAGATCGACGCGGTCAACGCGAGTCACGCGCTCCCGCGCCTGACGATCATCAACCGGAAGGTGGCGACGATAATGCTGGCGACGCTCTTCCGCGAGCTGACGGACCTGCTGGAGTTCGATCTGGATCGGTTGGTGGAGCTCGTGCGCAAGACCGACCCGGAAGGCTGGCTTCGTTATCACACCGCCCGCACGGTCATCGGCCGCCGCGGGAAGGCGCCGGTGCCCGTCGAGCCGGAAGCGCCGGACGCAAACGCGACCGCCGTCGCGGAAGGAGCCGGGGCCTGAGCGGCCTTTTTTTCCTTTGCTCAACAGCGGTTCGGACATGGGGGGGCGCTCCAGCGCCACGATGCTGCGGCGACGGTGAAGCCAGAGGTTTCCCAGCACGCAGAGGACGGCGCCGGCGAGCACGACGCGGCCGACGCCACAACTATCCCAGGCGGCGCCGAAGACGAGTTGGCCCACTGGCAGGGACGCCATGAAGGTGGAGTTGAGCGCGATGGCGTTGGGCAGATCGGCGCGGTCATCCTCCACTTGCGCGGAAAGAAAGCGGCGGAAGTTGGGATGCTGGAGGGCGCGGAACATGAAGGATGGAGCGTCGAAGCCTGGCGGTGTGCGCCGACTGCGCTCGGGGCGCGAATGTCCAACCGGCAGCTGCCGGCGGCGGCATGGCTGGCGTGGGGCTTAGGGCCGGGGCGTTAAGCGGACGTTAAGGCGGTGTGAATTCTTCCGGCACGCCGCCCGCTAGTTGAGAAAGGCACGCGGCTACAAGTGTCTCCGGGGCGGAGAAGTTCCCGACATCCAGCTGCGCCAGGCCAAGACGGCCTGCCGTTTCGATGATCTGCTCATTGTAGCGAATCGTCCGATACACGAATCGATCGATCATCGTCCGCTCGGTGGAAGACCTGCTTTCCAATTCACTGGCCTGCAGGATTCGATGAACGAGCAGCTCGTCGCTGGCGGTGAGCCAAAGGGCGGCGACGTTCTCGATCTTTATCGTTACCGCCAACTCGGGCATAATCGCGGATCCTTCCAGTACCAGTCGATCGCGGGAAGTGTCCGTCGCGTGACGGGTGACGATCTCTGCGATCAGCGGCCAGACGACGTCTCGATAGTGTCGCCGGACGTCCACGACGAGCTCGTCGGTTGACAGCGAGAGGTAGTGCGTCGCGACGTGCTCGGGAACGGTCTTCGGCGGTGTGCGCCACGGACGCCCCGGGTGTTTCGCGAGTGTGTCCGTGGAGCGACAGGCCCAGCCGAGTTGCGATGCGAGGGATTGGGCGAGCGTGGACTTTCCGGCGTGCGAAGTGCCTCCGATGAGGATCACTCGCAGGGTTTGAAAGGTGACGGTGTTGTCGCCGATGGAAGGCATGGATCGTCTCGGAATCCCTTCACCGGGCCAGCCCGCGTTCGGCGAGCCGTGGCACGGGCATGCTGCCCGTGGGGGCTTGGGTATCTTGGCTATGTTGGCGGCGCGGAGCGTCGTTCACGGGCGGGGACGCCCCTGCCACGTGGCGACGGGTGCGGCGTTGGAAGCAAAGCGTTGGATGTCGGCGGCGTCGGCGTGGTGGACTGGGCGGAGTGTGACGTGCATGCGTTGGCTCTCGTCTCCAGCACTGCCGCTCGGAAAGCGGCAGCCACCCGCGGGCCCTGCCCGGAGGCTACGGATTGATCTCCTGTTCGGGCAGGTCGCTGGTGGTGTTGGTGGTGCGCGGGGTTTCGTCGGTGCGGGGCGTGGAGCTCGAGGAGGCTTTCGGTCGCCGCGCGACGGCGGCGCGGAGGAGGGACAGCTCGGCGGCGAAGTCGACGTGCGCGGGGAGCTTCAGGCTGTGGAGCGCGCCCCAGGCGTCGGCCCCTTCGGTGTGATACATCACAAACTCCTGGCTGATTGCCGGCGCGGCGTCGCCGCCGATGCGCATCGAGCGGTCGAGCATGCCCATGCAGATGGCCTTGGTCTCGTTCTGACCGAAGCACAGCCCGTAACCGAGGGACAAATACGGCACGGGATCCTTCTTCTTCACCTTGATCTTGGAAATGTTCTCGGCCTCGGTGACCTGAAGCGAGCCGAGGTAGCGGCTGCGTCCGCGGGCGTCGGTCACGCGCACGGCGACGCGGCCGACGCGCACCTCGCCGATCGTCGGATGGTCGCCGCCCTGTCCGCGCATGCCGGAGTAGGCGAGGGCCATGATCGCGCCGGTCTCGGCGCGGGCGAGAGCCTGGAGGCGGGCGGAGCGCGGGGCGGGAAACTGGATCGGCTCGCGGGTGATGTCCTGCACGCGCTGATCTTCGTGGTCGGTGGCGGGACGGAGGAGTCCCTCGTTGCGGAGGAGGTCGGTGACTTTTCCGAAGGTGCGCACGTCGCGCAGGTGCGAGCGCTCGAGCCTGCCGGAGAAGTCGGTGAGAAACGCGTCGATCGTGTCGGGCGTTTCGCTGGCGAGCGCGACCTCGAGGAGTCGCTGTGAGTAGTCGAGGGTCGGGCCGAGGATCTGGCCGCCGGGGATTTCGCGAAACGCGGACGAGATGCGGCGCTGGACGAACATCCCGCGCGTATCGACCACGCCCGAAGTGTAGCGGCGCGTGAGCGTTTGCCGGAAGGCGCGCAGTACGATCACGGCCTCGTGGATCTCTCCCTCGGTTTGTTTGAGGGCGAGGGCGGCGTGTTCGGGAGCGTAGAGGCCGGCTTCGCCGATGAGCTTGCTGAGCAGCGCACGAAATTGGGCGCGGAGCTGCGCCAGCTCGAGTGGCGTGGTGCGGGCGCGCAGGCGGTGGAAGCCGGCGAGCCGGTCGGCTTCGGCGATGGCGTGTTGAGCGGCGGATACGGCGGCGGTGGGCGGGGCGGCGAACATGCGGTCGAGCCTAGCGCCGTTGTGTGAAGAAACGGTGCGGATGCTGATGACGATTTGGGTAAGGGGGCGGGGGGATGAGTTGAGAGTTGAGGGTTGAGAGTTGAGAGGCGGCGGCCCAGAGCCCAGAGCCCAGAGCCCAGAGCCCAGAGCCCGGAGCCCGGAAGACAGGCGACAATGTCCGGTCACAGACCGGACCTACTCGGATGACGTTTCTTCACTTGAGCGTCGCTGAAAACCCCGAGCCACCGGCAAACGAAAAAGGGCGGGCCCCGGTGGACCCGCCCGTGTGTGGCTATGGCGAAACGAGAGTTGGCCTAGAAATTGCCCTTCACGCCGAAGGAGATGCGCATCTTGTGCCAGTAGGTGTCTTCCGGATACCCGTTGCTCGGCGGCGACTGATAGGAGGCGTTGGTGTACTCGCCGAGATTGGAGAAGTTGCAGAACACCCGGAAGTTCTTCGTCACGCGGTAGGAGGTCTCCAGGTTCCA
>DASWVO010000077.1:0-2585 GCA_036406235.1 Opitutaceae bacterium | reverse complement strand
ATTTCGCTGCGGAATTTTACGGAGAAGAGCACCTTTCGTCTCTCGATCGCGCTCGCCGAGCAGCTCCAGTTGTTCGTTACGAATTTTCGAGGATCCGCCGGTCGCTGACGCGCCCCTCATGGCGTGGGCTCGATCAACCGGAGCGTAGGCAACGCCCTATCTTTCCGGCGTGAAACGCAATCGTCTCGATCCTCAATACCCACAGCCGCTCATCACCCCGGAACAACGGTTTCAGATTCGCGCAACGCGCGACTTCGCCGAACTCGGGGCCACGAACCGCAAGATCCAGCTTCTGGAGCAGGAGTTCGCGGGCGCGGTGGACGCGTTTCTCCGCAAGCTTCCCGACGGCTACAAGCTGCATCCTCTGAAGGAAACCCTTGGGACGGAGCAGGCATATGCGCTACTCGGGCCGCAGGACCAGGATATTGGTTGGCCGCTCACAGTCAGCGAGTGTCACGAACGCGCGTGGGCTGACGTAGGATCCGAGCAGCCACTCTTCAGCAACGACCCCGATGTGATGCGAGTGACCGAGCAGCTGGATGCGGCGCGGGAGCAGGCGTGCGGCATCTCCCTTCGAATCGACGAAATCCATCGGTGCACGGTCGGAAGCAGGGCCGAGCAATCTGAGATGCAATTGGCCTGATTGGGGCCGGGGCGTGGGTGCCTATCTTTCGCCCATGAAAACCGAGAGGCCAGCACTCCCGACTGTAAACTCGTTCGACTTGGGGCCTATCCAGGCTGCGCAGGTTGGCGACGAGGTTGCCCTCGTGTGGGTGGGAGGATCGTCGTGCTGGACCGATTCCGTGCTGCGAGTCACTGAGGTCATCGACGACACTATCCGCTGCGGGGCGGCGGGGGTCTTTCATCGGACGGGCAAGACGAAGATCCACATCTACGGACCGCTGTTCTACATCAGCGCAAGCGCAGAGATCATTGGTCTCGCCAAGAAATACCAGGAGCAGTGCGCAGGTTTGTGGGCTCAGGCCGAGGCAGCGCGACGGGCTCGCTTGGCCCAATCCCTGTCGATCGCTGAGGAGCTATTCGATGACAGCGAGATGGTAAACAGCCTCGCCTCGACGCTCGCCGACAGGTTCACGGCCGAGCAACTCTCTACCTTCTCCGGCTGGCTTCAGCCTGCGACGACTCCGCGCGCATGAGTTGACTCGCCGATCCACGCAACAGGACCGGGGTCCGCGCGACCGGCTCACCTATCTTTCTCGCATGAAGACCGTCACCACAAATCACCCGAATATCGGCTACCGGAACAACGTCGAAGTCGTCGAAACCGCGCTGTGCACATACTTCGGTTTCGCGGATGACAGCTACATGCTGACTGCTGTCGCGGCGCACGTTTGGTCGCAGATATGCGGCAAGGGCATGGGGGATTTGAAGACGTGGGGCCAAACCGAGGTCGAACATGCGCTGTTGTGCTGTCGCGTTCGCCTTCGCGCAATGGAGCGATGCGCGGACGTCGTGAGTGCGGAGACGCGGGTCGCCGATCTTCTAGTTCGGCGTCATACCGCATTCGCGAGCTTCGAGGAACTGCTGACGGCACCTGGGCACTACCGCCCGACCATCACGGAGCACGGCAAACTCCCGCTGGACGCCGCCGAATGCCGTGCGTTGGCAGACCTCTACGACGCAGCGCAGATGGAACGGGGTGACTGGCGCCGGGCTTATCGAGGCTGTTCCCTCCATGCGGTGGCCGCGTAACCACCTGATTGCGATGAAACGTGGTCCGCTTCAGCCTCACGCGATCGAGATGCTCCGCTTGATCGCCTCCCGGTCCAGCCTTGGCGGACGCTACTGGACACCGCAGGACAAGCACGAGTTCGTTGAAGACGCTTTCGGTCCAACACATGTGTTTGTGTCGGCGCCATGGTCGACGGGAGCGATCCGCACACTCACATCGCGGGGGCTGGTTGAGGTTGTGCCCGGCGCGATGGATCGATGGGCTCGCCGGCTGACGGTCGCGGGGCGAGCGCATCTTGATCAACTGGTGGACGACATCGAGATTCAGCTCCGCTACGCGCGTGAACATGCGGCGGAGGAAATGATTGCTGATGGTTGGTAGGCGGTTCGTCGGGCTATCTTTAGCGTGATGAGCTCTCCCAACGTGACCCTCGAAGTAAACTTGATCGCAGCCGCGGCGGCGGGCACTGCCGCAGCGAAGGCGGGCCGTGGGCCGGTTCCAACCGATGATCCCGCGCTCGCCGCGATACTCGCCGGCATCGCCGGCGGGGATGGTAACTCCCATGAGGCCGAATCACGGATCATGGACGTCTGGGGCCAAGCGTGGCACCAAACTACATTCGACCTCCTGTCGTGCGAGCCGCAGGTAGCCGCGGCGGTTGTGACGAGGGAGCCGGCGGTGATCGCGGTTGATGAAGAGGTCTCGGCTGGCCGGTAACGGTATCCAGGAGAACGCGCGATGAAATGGCCGATCAAGTTCTTTGCGGACCCGGCGATCGGATTTCCGTGGTTCGGATGGGCGATTCGTTTCAAACGCTCGCGGATTCGAGGATTCGGGGCGTGGGGCGACGGTGGCGGGCTTTGCGTAGCGTTCTGGAAATCGTGGCGCATCG
>DASWVO010000076.1:0-8165 GCA_036406235.1 Opitutaceae bacterium | reverse complement strand
CTCCTTCTTCTGGCCGGCCACGCGGTCGCGCAGCTCCGCCGGCACAAGATCAAAGGTGAGCGCAAGGAGGTAGGATGTCTGCACATCGCCGGCGACGCGTCCGTCGTCCGTCTCCGTCAACCTCCGTCTCCCGCAGCTGGTAGGCGGTCTGGCGGACGTCCCGCGCCTCCGAGGCCAGCCACCAGGAGAAACGCGGCGAGGGCGTATCGACTTGCGACGCCTCCTGCAGCACCTCGCAGCGCGGCTCGGCGATGCTCACGGTCGCGGCCGCGGCAAAGCTCGCGCAGGAAAGCGCGAGGAATGGGGGAACACGGCACAGACTCGATTCAGGAACATGGGTAACGATTCGGGTTCGGGGTTGAACGACGGGGTCCGGTGCAGCGCACCGGCGAAACGCAGATTTGTCGTAAGGAGCGCTCCACACCGAGTCGAAGCCGCTTCGGTGTTGCCCGCAGCAGGCGCACCTGCGTCGCCTCCCTCCCCGCGGGGGCCTGACTGTCCGGCTACCGGGCGCGGCGCACAGGCAACTGCAGGCTGCCCGTCGCCGTCACAACGGCGCAAACTCTTGTCACCCTCTCCACCCGCCGTCCGTCGCCTGTCGACGGCGCTCGCTCCGCCCCGAAATGAAATACCCTTGGTTCTTCTTTGTTCCGCTTGTCGTCGCCTCGGCCGCGCTGACCCAGTCCCCCGCCCCCACGCCGCCCGCCACCCGGACCGCGGACGCGGGCCCGCGTCGGTTTCAGGCCAGTTACCCGATGCCCTACGAGCCGATGTCGGTCACGGAGATCTCCGCCGTGCTGGAGCGCGTCCGGTCATATCTGGATGCCGTCACGCCCGCAAAGCTCGTCGAACGTGACACGCAACGGGAAATCGCCGACCCCGCCGCCGCGGGCGAAAACGTCACGCTCGCACGCGGCGACTTCCTGCTCGTCAGCTATGAGTGGGGCGTCACCTACGCCGGCATGCTGCACGCCGCCGAGGCGACCGGCGACCGCCGTTACGCCGACTACGCAGCGACGCGCCTCAAGTTCATCGCCGACAGCGCGCCGCATTTTCCCCAACGCGCGACGGCGACGCCGCCCGCTCCGGTTCCCAGCGGTCCGCGCCCCGCCGCGCTCCTGTTTCGCTCCGTGAATGCGCCCCGGTCGCTCGACGACTCGGGTGCGATGGCCGCGGCCTTCATCAAAGCCGCCCGCGCCGGCCTCCATCCGGACGCGCTGCGTCCCTTCATTGATCGCTATCTCACGTGGATCTCCAGCGGGCAGATGCGGCTCTCCGACGGCACGCTCGCGCGCAACCGCCCCCTGCACAACGCGCTCTGGCTCGACGATCTGTACATGAGCGTCCCCGCCCTCGCGCAGATGGGCGCGCTCACCGGCGACCGCCGCTACTTTGACGACGCGGCGAAGCAAATCGTGCAGTTCCACCAGCGGATGTTCGTGAAAGAGAAGCGACTTTTCATGCACGGCTGGATCCAGGACATGGAGCCGCACCCGGCCTTTCACTGGGCGCGCGCGAACGGCTGGGCCATCGTCGCCACGGCGGAGCTGCTCAGCGTGCTGCCTGAGGATCATCCGCAGCGGGCCGCGGTTATCGCCATTTACCGCGACCATGCGCGCGGCCTCGCCGCCTGCCAGGGTGGCGCCGGACTCTGGCATCAACTGCTCGACCGCGTCGACTCGTATCCGGAAACGTCCGCCACCGCCATGTTCGTCTACGCGCTCGCCCGCGGCATCAATCGCGGCTGGCTCGATCGCCTCGCCTATGGCCCGGCCGTCTCCCTCGGTTGGAACGCGGTGACCAAGCAGATCAACGAACACGGCCAGGTCGAAAACACCTGCGTCGGCACGGGCATGGGTTTCGATCCCGCCTTCTACTATCACCGTCCGGTAAGTCCGTATGCTGCTCACGGATACGGCCCGGTCCTGCTCGCCGGCGCCGAGATGATCACGCTGCGCCAGGGCAAGGGCATTCAGGCCAACGTCAACGATGCTTCGGTCCAGTTCGCCCCGTCCCCTTCGCGGCACTAGCGTGCCATGCCCTCCTCCGCACACCACCGCGCTGCGAAAAATCGCCGAGCATGAAGCCACTGTCCGTCTCCCTCGCCTGTTTCGGGGCGCTCGCGCTCACGATGCCCTCGCGCGCCCTCGAGAGGCCCGAAGTCACGTATCAGGTTTTCCAATTCCCCGCCGACAAGATCCCGCGCATCGACGGCGACGCGTCCGACTGGGAAATGGTTCCCGCGAGCTACGTGGTCGGCACCGATCAACTCAAGGATGACTCCCGCCGTCACGCCGCGCCCGACCCGAAGACGCTCGACGTGCGCGTGCGCGTCGGCTGGGTGAAGGGGCTCAACCGCCTGTATTTTCTCTACGAAGCCTACGACAACTACTGGGATTTCTCGCTGCCCGACCTCCACAACGACACGTTCGAGATTGTCGTCGATGGCGACGCCTCGGGCGGACCCTTGATCGATAAGGGCCACAAGGAATTCTGGAAACCCGAGCGCTTGGGCGAGTCCGCCGCGGCCGCGGACGAGCGCATCAGCGCGGACGACGCGCACTGGGCGATCCACGGCGTCCACGCCCAGAACTATCACATCTTCACGCCGGCCGTCGGCAAGGACTGGACCCTCGCGTGGGGGGCTCCCACGTGGACAAAGGAGCTGCCCTGGGCCAACGCCGCGACCTCGTTCGCCTTCAAGCCCGGCGAATCCGGCCGACTCGTGCTCGAGTTCTGGGTCACGCCGTTCGACTACGCCGGTCCCGAGGGTCCCGCGCGCGCCGTCGAGTCCGTGCTCACCGAGAACAAGATCATCGGCCTCGCGTGGGCCATCATCGATTACGACGACGTCGCGAGCCGCGGACAGAACGGATTCTGGAATCTCTCACCGAAGCACTCCATGTACGGCCATGCGTCCGAACTCTGTGCGTTCCGCCTCATGCCGCTGGAGCCGTCGCTCCGGCCCAAGCTCGCCGCGCAATGGAGCTGGAAGGTCGTCGACATGGACCGCCGCCTCGTCGCGTTCAAGGACGAGTCGGTCGGCACCGTGACGGGCTGGAAGTGGGATTTCGGCGACGCCTCAACCTCCACCGAACAGTATCCGATGCATGCCTACGCAAAACCGGGCAATTACGTCGTCGTTCTCGAGGTGGCCGGCCCCGACGGCACGTCGCGCCGCTCAAAGGTCTGGGACGTGCAGCTCAAGTAGCCGCAAGCGTCCGGCCCTCCCGCCGGCTCCACGCCGTTCCGCCCCACTTGCCCCCATGAAAACCGCCCTTCTCTCCCTCTTCGTCCTCCTTGCCGGCCTGCCTCTCACCGCCGCGCCGATCCCGTCGCTTGAACGTCGCGGGGAGGCGACGCAGCTCATCGTCGACGGCCAGCCCTGGCTCATCCGCGGCGGCGAGCTCGCCAACACGGCCTCGTCGAGCCTGCCCTACCTGGAAACCGTCTGGCCGAAGCTGACGCGGCTCAATCTCAACACTGTGCTCGTCGCCGTCGCCTGGGCGTGGGTCGAGCCCGAGGAGGGCCGCTTCGATTTTTCGCTCGTCGACGGGATTCTCGAAGGCGCGCGCCGCAACCGGCAGCGCCTGGTTTTCCTGTGGTTCGGCAGTTGGAAGAACGGCCTCTCGAGCTTCGCGCCCGCGTGGGTCAAATCCGATCAGTCGCGCTTCCCGCGCGTCCGGATCCGCTCCGGCCGCCCGGTGGAAATCCTTTCGCCCCTCTCGGCCGGGTCCCTCGCCGCCGACCAGCGCGCTTACGTGAAATTCCTGGAGCATCTCGCGAAGGTCGATCCGCAGCGCACTGTCCTGATGATTCAACTACAGAATGAAGTCGGCGTGCTCGGCGATTCGCGCGATCGCAGCTACGCCGCGGACGACGCTTTCGCCGCCCCCGTGCCGGCCAGGCTCATGGCGCATCTCGCCGCGCATCGCCCCGCTCTCTCCGCCGGCCTTGCGCGGCAGTGGGCGGACGCCGGCGGGAAGCCGGCCGGCTCGTGGGCGGAGGTCTTCGGCGACAGCCCGGCCACCGACGAGCTGTTCATGGCGTGGCACTACGCCGTGTACCTCGAGGCCATGGCGGCCGCCGGCAAGGCCGCCTATCCGCTCCCGGTGTTCACCAACACGTGGATCGTGCAGCCCGAGGACCGCGGCCCGGGCGACTACCCGAGCGGCGGTCCGCAACCGCTTTCCCTCGACCTCTGGAAAGCCGGCGCGCCCTCGATCGACCTGAATGCGCCCGACATCTACCTGCCGAACTTCGACGAACACGTCGCCGCCTTCCACCGGCCCGACAATCCGCTGTTCGTGCCGGAGTCGCGCGGCGACGCGGCCGGCGTGGCCAATGCCTTCTACTGCATCGGCGCCCACGCCTCGCTCGGCTATTCGCCCTTCGGCATCGACAACACCGCGCGCCTCTTCGCACTCCGGCCCGCGCCCGGCACGCCGGCCCCGGACGAACTTGAATCCACACCGCTTGCCCGCGGCTACGCCGTGTTGCGCGACCTCGCGCCGCTCGTTCTCGAGCATCAGTCGAAGGGCACAATCGCCGCCGCGTGGCTCACCAAGGACCAGCCCACTCAGGCCGTCGCTCTCGGCGACCACACGCTGCAGTTCGAGCTCCGCAAGAACCGGCGCACCGGTGCGGCTCTGGCCGAGCTTGGCTTCGCCCTGATCATCGCGCTCGGTCCGGACGAATACCTGATCGCCGGCAACGACGTGCAGGTCGTGTTTACTCCGCGCACGCCGGGGCCATCCATCGCTGGTATCGCCGACGCGGAGACAGGCGTTGTTCGCGGAAGCCGCTGGCAGCCGGGCCGGAAAATGAATGGCGACGACATTCTCCTGAACTACGATCTCGCCGGAGCCGCGGCCAACCGCCAGTCCGGCAGCGGGCTCCTTTTCGGTCCCGACGGACCAACGCTCCAGCGCGTAAAGCTCTACCGCTACCAATGAGCCTGCGCCGCCGGTCCGCGGACTGCAGCGCCCCGCGCGGCAATGGCTCGCTAGCACAACGTCCCCTGGCCCGTTCTCTCGCACTGCGGCAAAAGTTGGCTAGCGTGTGAGGCCCTCGCTGGACCGCCACGACAGCGACTACGCCGCGTGCGAACGTTCGCCTTTACGCTTTTTGCCCTCGTCGCCTTCGCGGCGAATTCCGTGCTCTGCCGCCTGGCGCTCGGACCCGCCGCGATCGACGCCGCGAGTTTCTCGAGCGTGCGCCTGGTTTCCGGAGCCCTCGCGCTCACAGTGATCACCCTCGCCGCCAAGCGAGGTCGCTTCCGGCTTGGCGGGCGATGGGACTCGGCGGCGGCGCTCTTCCTCTACGCCGTTCCCTTCAGTTTCGCCTACCTGAGCCTCAGCACGGGAACCGGCGCGCTCGTTCTCTTCGGCTCGGTGCAATCGACCATGATGCTGTCCGCCATCCTCGCCGGCGAACGGCCCCACCCTTCGCAGTGGCTCGGTCTGCTCATCGCCATCGCCGGCCTCGTCAATCTGGTGCTCCCCGGTCTCACCGCGCCACCGCTGCTGGGCACGACGTTGATGGTGATCGCCGGGATCGCCTGGGGGCTCTACTCGCTGCTCGGCCGGCGGACCGCCGACCCTCTCCTCGACACGGCCAGCAACTTCATTCGCTCCGTGCCGTTGGTTCTGGGGGTGAGCCTCGTCGCGATCCCGAGGTTTCACCTGACCGGCGCCGGACTGCTGCTTGCCATCGTCTCCGGGTCGATGGCCTCGGCGCTGGGTTACGTCGCCTGGTATGCGGCCCTGCGAGGGCTCACGGCCACGCGGGCCGCCGTCGTACAGCTGACCGTCCCCGTGCTCGCGGCGGCGGCCGGAGTCGTCCTTCTCGGCGAACATGTCACGGTTCGACTTCTTGTCTCCGGTTTGTTGATACTTGGCGGCGTCGGGCTGGCGCTTCGGGGTCGAGAACAGCTCCGGCATCGGCGGGCCCACCCCGCTGGCGACGCCTCGGCGACGCGCTAGGGGAGCCGGCTGCCCGGCGCGCAGAGCTCTGCCGCCGCCGTCCCGGAAACCAGCAATGGCCCCGTTCCCGTCAGCAGCACGATAACCGCGCCGAGAATCAACGCCACGCCGACCGGCGTGCTGAGGCGCCGTCCCCAGCGAGCGTTCTTCTCGAGCGCCATCACGACACCGAGTCCAAGCATCCACGCGAGATGACCGACACCGGATAGAAACATCAGGAGCATGAGGGCCCAGCAGCAGCCGACGCAGAACACTCCGCTCGCCCAACCAAGGCGCAGCGCCTGCCAGCGCTGGTGACGCCCGTGCCAGTGGGACAGCACCACGCTCAGCGGCGACCGGCAGCGATCGAGGCAGCGGAATTTCAGCGAGCTAAACTGAAACAACCCCGCCGTCAGCAGCAGCCCGGGCGCCAGCACGCGAACAAGCACGTCCGGCCCGCTCCAGGTCGCCACCGCCGTCTGCAATCCGAGGCTCAGCGGCGCCACCAAGGCGCCAAACACGCCCCACGCCGCGAGGTAGCCGAGCCCGGTCAGGAACACGAGCAGCCCGCGATCGCGACGCACCGCCGCCAGCGTGTGCAACGCGGCCAGGACCGGAAGGCTCGTCGGCAGCATCATTGCCACGCACATGACCGTCCAAGCCGCGGCGGACACGAACCACAGCGAGGGCCGCAGGAGCGCCGTCCACTCCGGTCGTCCTTGCAGATGGTGGAAGTTCAGATCGGAAACCCACAGCACCACCCACGACGCGGCGGCAAGCAGGGAAACGGCTGCAACCAGAACGGTGCGCTCGACGACGGCCGGCACCGCGATGCGAAACGCGCTCATGGAGGACTGGCTGGCGCACGCGCTCCGCCGTGTGCGCCGGCGGCGCCAACGGCGGCACGAACGCGTGCTTGCTGGAGGTGGTTGTAAACCTTGCCCAGCGACCGACCCAGGCAGCGCGGGCGGACACACCGCGCTACGGGAGGGCGTTCGGAAAAGCGCATGGCACGCGCCAACTAGCTGGCGAACCGGAAGGAGCCCGACACCGCGTTGTGGTTCTCCAAAGCGACATCGAATCCGGGGGCGGTGGCCCGATAGTGGGCCGCCTTGCCGACGTAAGCCGGCGAGCCGGGGATGGTCGTGAAGATGCTGTCGTGCAGGGCGGTTTCCTTGCCCGTCGCGCCTTTGAACGGCTCTAGGCCCGCTTCGATCGCCTTGCCGACCTTCAAGATGCCCTTCACGCCTTCGACCTGGAAGGTGACCGGCGCCTGCTCGATGGCGTCGACTGTGCCCACCAGTTGGGCGAGGTCCGCGACGGGCCCGCCGAGCTTGCCTGTCCAGACGTTCACCAGCGCATCCTTCTGCGCCGTATTTGCCTGGTCGTCGACATAGATGCGAACGTTCCAGTTTCCCTTCAGGATGTTCCCGGGGATGTGACAGAGGATGACGATGGTGCGTCCGGAAACGTCCACGCCATCGACGCTGCCTTTGTCGACATGCCACGCGAGCGTCCCATCACAGGTTCCGCCGTCGGGATCTTCGCCGACCCAGCACGGACACAGAACGTTGCAAGTGCATACTTCCAGAAGCCGACCTTCCAGTTGGTAGGACATAATTCCTCCATTTCGGAGCTTGTGTCTTGGGGTAATGCGCGGTCCGGCGGGGATTGGGGTAACGCCGGGCCGCGCGGTGGATTTTAGAGTTTTCACGGTAACGCGAACGTCCGCGAATGCAAGGGGCACCCGGACAGCGGGGATGGCGTCCCCGATGAGGACCGCCTGGCTCACGCCCGAGCGGTCCTGCAGGCGCCGTCGCCTCCAGAGAGCGCTTGCCGCAGAGATGAGCGACACGGTACGGACGAGATGCTGGCCCGCATCATCGGGTCACTGCAGGCGGACGGTATTGACGTCTTCATTACATCGCACCCGCGTCCGGCCGTGCTATCGGTTCGCGGGAGTGCGGGGATCGCCACGCCCCACCCGCGCCCCCTTCGCTGTAAACATCTCGCGGTCGGACTGTCCCTGCTTTGCGGACTCTCCACCGCGAGCGAAACGGCGTAACGACAGTCACGCCCCGCCCGTTCTGCCAGCGCGCGCCCTGCCAAAGTCTGGCTCCCGCGAATGCGTGTCCCTCGTTCTCTTCGCCGCCAAAGAATGACGCCGCCCCCGCCCGCCCGCACCTACGGGCGCAACCTCGA
>DASWVO010000075.1:0-7512 GCA_036406235.1 Opitutaceae bacterium | reverse complement strand
AGGAGCACATTGAATACGTCGGGGTGCGCTTTTTCGACCTCGTCGAACAGCACGACGGCGTAGGGCTTGCGGCGCACGGCCTCGGTGAGCTGGCCGCCCTCGTCGTAGCCGATGTATCCGGGGGGTGCGCCGATCAGGCGGGCGACGCTGTGCTTCTCCATGTACTCCGACATGTCGATGCGGATCATCGCCGAATCGCTGTCGAAGAGCGTCTCCGCGAGAGTCTTCGCGAGTTCGGTCTTGCCGACGCCCGTCGGGCCGAGGAACAGAAAACTGCCCACGGGACGGCGCGGATCCTTGATGCCGGCGCGCGCGCGCAGGATGGCATCGCTCGTCAACTGCACCGCCTCGTCCTGACCGACGACGCGCTGATGCAGCGCCTCGCCGAGCCGGAGGAGTTTTTCTTTTTCGCTCTCAACCAGGCGCGTCACCGGGATGCCCGTCCACTTGGCCACGATCTCGGCGACCTCCTCAGCGGAAACCTCCTCCTTGAAGAGCTCCGTCTGGGCCGAGGTCGTTTCCAGTTTCTTCAGCTCGGCCTCGAGCTGCGGGATCTTGCCGTGGCGGAGCTCGGCGAGTTTGCTAAGATCGTAGGCGCGCTCGGCTTTTTCCATGGCGATGCGCGTTTCGTCGAGCTCCTCGCGCACCTTGCGCACGCGCTCGACGGCGGACTTTTCCTTTTCCCACTTCGCGCGAAGGGCGGTCGCCTGCGAACGCGCGTCGCCGAGTTCCTTTTGCAGCGCCTCGAGGCGGTGACGAGAGGCTTCGTCTTTCTCGAGTTTGAGCGCGGCCTCCTCGATCTCGAGCTGAAGCACGCGACGCTGGAGCGCATCGAGTTCCTGCGGCGCGCTGTCCATCTCGGTGCGTATCATGGCGCAGGCTTCATCGACGAGATCGATGGCCTTGTCGGGCAGGAAGCGGTCGCTGATGTAGCGGTTGGAAAGGGTGACGGCCGAAACGAGCGCATTGTCCTGGATCCGCACCCCGTGGTGCAGTTCGAAGCGCTCGCGCAGGCCGCGCAGGATCGAAATCGCGTCCTCCACGGAGGGGGGCTCGACGAGCACAGGCTGGAAGCGACGCTCAAGCGCGGCGTCCTTTTCGATGTGCTTGCGGTATTCGTCGAGAGTGGTCGCGCCGATGCAGTGCAGCTCGCCGCGGGCGAGCATCGGCTTGAGGAGGTTACCCGCATCCATCGCGCCCTCGGTCTTGCCGGCGCCGACGATCGTGTGGAGCTCGTCGATGAAGAGCAGGATGCGGCCCTCGCTCTGTTTGATCTCCGCGAGAACGGCCTTCAGGCGTTCCTCGAATTCGCCGCGGTATTTTGCGCCGGCGATGAGCGCGCCCATGTCGAGGGCAAAGATGGTCTTGTCCTTGAGCCCCTCGGGTACGTCGCCGCGCACGATGCGCTGCGCGAGGCCCTCGACGATGGCGGTCTTGCCGACGCCGGGTTCGCCGATGAGCACAGGATTGTTCTTGGTCTTGCGGGAGAGGATACGGATCGCCCGGCGGATCTCCTCATCGCGGCCGATAACCGGATCCATCTTGCCCTTCTTCGCCTGCGCGACGAGGTCGATGCCGTATTTCTGGAGGGCGTTGTAGGTCGCCTCCGGGTTGTCGGTCGTGACACGTTGGGCGCCGCGGAGCTCTTTCAGAGCGTTGAGCACGCGGGCGCGGTCGAGCCCGAAGCTCTTGAGGTATTTTGCAAACGAGTCGGGCTTCGCCACCTCCACCAGCCCGAGGAAAATATGCTCGGTGGACACGAACTCGTCTTTGAGTTTTTCGGCCTCCGTTTCGGCCCGCGTCAAGGCGTCGTTGACGGATTGGGTAACGTAGATCTTGGAGGTATCGACGCTGCCGGTCACGCGCGGCAGGCGGTCGAGTTCGCGCTCGGCGGCAAGCTGAAGGGCGCTGACGGTGAGTCCAAGCTTGTCGACGAGAGCCGGCACGATGCCGTTTTCCTGGGCAAGCAAGGCGTGCAACAAGTGCCAGCTGTCCACCTCGTGGTGCGAGCGGCGACGCGCCTCCGCCTGGGCTTCTGCGAGCGCAGTGCGCGACATCTGGGTGAGGGTTTGCGGATCCATACTGGAGAACTCCTTCGCACACGGCGCGCCAGCCGATTGCGCGGCCCGTTCCCTCGCAGCCGAACCGCCTCGGTAAAGCGCGTCTGTCTCAATGTCACGCCGATGAGCCAGCAGGCGTGCCAAGCTGTCCTGCCCGTGAGGCGGCGGTGCCCGACGCAGGCCGCACCGTGCCGGGACACGGTCCACATTCCGCTCCATGAGCGTTGGAAAAGAGAAAGCCCGCGGAAAACGCTACGTTCAAAAAGCTAATTACATCCCCTATGCATTTTGCTTTTCATTCCTTCGCGTCCTCCGCGGGCAAATCCACAGAAATTGGGTAGGGTACAAATAACTTCACCCTCCACGCGTCACCCCGGACGGCTGACTTCGGGGGATGCAACGGGCGGTGACTGGCCGAAACCTTGGCGCGAATCTGCGTAGTGTCCAGCGAAACTTTTCACCGACGCGTCTTCACAGATGCTTTACGACAAGATCGGCACCCCACGGCGACGAACGCCACCCACCCACCGCCACAGATCTCGATCCCATCGGGCCCCGTCGCATCACCGGTCCGGTCGCAGAGCCTCCCTCCGCAGCACCGTCGTCCGGCGCGGAGAAGAGGCCTGCCCCCGGGCAACTCATGCGACGGCTCCGGGTCTCTCGCGCGTTATGAAGTCACCCGACCATACCGATAGCTCGCTTATCATGCAGGGCATCCACGTCGAATTGACTGATGCGCTGCAGGCCGCGATCCGCGAACGTTTCGCCGTTCTCTTCCGTCACAATCCCTGGATCGTGCGTATCCACTTTCGGCTGCACAAGGACCAGCAGTTGGGCCACGAGCATCACTACACCGCGACGGGGCGGATCGAGATCGGCGGTCCCGACCTTATCGCCTCCGTTGAAGGCAAAGCCGCCTACGACGTGATCGATGCGCTGGTCGGCAAGCTCGATCAGTTATTGCGCCGCCGACACGGCTTGCGGAAGGACAAGCGCAACCACCCGCGCCCGGTTGAGCTCGAGAGTCCGCTGCCGAAGGTGGACGCGGAGCCCTCGGAGCCGTGAGCGGGCCGGCGGGCGTTTCGGCGCGATACCGCCCCCGCGCGAGCGCGACCCTGCGCTGCGCCGTCCGAGGGCGGCGGGGCAAAGCCGGCGATGTCGTTCGCTCACCGGCGCGAGTCGTCAGCCGGCAACGGCGACTCGGTGGCGTTGATTCCGCGCAACTGCCGCTCCGCCTCCAGCCAGATCTCCTCGTCACGGCCGACGGGGCGTCCTTCCTGCTCCCAAAGCTCACGCGCGCGTCGGGCAATCTCGCCGTGCGCCGCTTCGCGGCGCACCCGATCGGCGGCAGCTTCCGGATGGGTGTTTTCCCGCGTCATACAGCAAGGATACCGCCGGCGCGGCGGTGGTCGCCATCCGGGACGCGCCTCACCACCCCATCAGAGAAACCGCGAAGCGATGAGCAACCATCCGAATCATGGCGCAGGCGGACGCCCACTTTCGCCCACGCCGGGACCGTCGCGGCCCGGTCGCTGATTGCGAAAGCGGCGCGGCGACTCGCCCTGCCGCCGCCCGAACCAAGCCGAAAAATGCGAGAGAGACGAAAAGCCCAGCTCGTAGGCGACTTCCTTGATCGTGAGCGGCGAACTCGCGAGAGCGGCCGACGCGTGCTGGTGGCGGCGACGTTCAAAATAGGCTCGTGAACTGAGGCCGAACTGCCGCACGAAGAGCCGGTTCAACTGGCTCACGCTCAGCCCGACCAGCCCGGCGAGCACCGCCTCGGGTATCGGCGTGGAGATCGACTGCCGGTCCAGGATCTTCACCGCACGAATCAGGCGGGTGTCCATTTTCCCAATACGCGACGGCACCAGCCCGCTCGCCAGAAGTGTCGTCACGGCGGCTTCGAACCACTGGCTGAACAGCATCTGCAGCCGAAGACTCGTCGAAAGCGAGGCGGACGCCTGCATCAGATCCACCGTCGTCGCGGGAAAGTGCCGGTCGACAAAGCGCGCGAGCTTGGCCGCCGTGCGCCCCAGGGTCGGAAAGCGCTGCGCCGGCAGGACCACGGGCAGTCCTTCGTCGAACAAATCCTCCCCCGTGGGCCAGACCGCGCGAAAACGCACCGAAAGGATGCGCGCATCCGGAGAAAAACGCTGCGTACGGTCCCGATGCGGCGGAAACATCCATTCCCCCGGCCCGGCACGCCAGGTCCGCGCCCCTTTGATCACCTCGACCGAACCCGCGCGCATCAGCCAGGCGGCATGATTTGGCGTGTTCACCGACAGGTCGCGCCACACCGGATTCACCGCACCTTCGTAGACCCACACCACATGTGCGTGCAGGTGCGCCCAATCGGACAACTGAGTTTGTGGGACGAGCCTGCTCACGACGTCACGGCGGCAAATTCGCGCTGCCTCGGGAGTGGATGGCGTCCCTCAAGCGCCTTCCTATTGGCCCGGGGACTGCGACGTCGTTCGCCGATCACCAGTCGGAGCCGAGTGGGACTCCGGCGGGCCAGCGCACCGGCCACCGAGGCGGCAGCGAAAAGCACACCGGTCACGCGCATACCGAGGAGGTGTCGGGCACAACACATGGGGCGGCGACCCTTTTACGACGCGAGCCGACGGCGTCAACGGCGGTTCATCCCACCGCCCGCGCGGCTCGTCATGACAAAAACGCGCAACTTCTGGAAAAATCCGCGCAACCCTGCCGGCTGGCATTTCGCCGTCGATGCGGGCCGAATCCGCTGGCTTTTGGAGCCCCACCCGTTCTCGGCCGGCGGCCGATGAGCGATCGCCGCTCGCCCCCAAGCCCTTCCCCTTATGCTCAAAGTCCTTCCCCTCCTCGGCTGCCTCGTCCTGCTGTCGCTATTGCCCGCCCTCCTGGCCGCCAACCGGCCCGCAGCCGCCGGACCGGCCACGCCCAATCCCGGCCTGCGTTATTATTATCCGCTCCCGAAAGCCGAAAAACCCCAGACGCTGCGCGTCGACGTCTGCGTTTACGGCGGCACGCCCGGCGGCGTCGGTGCCGCGGTGCAGGCGCGCCGGATGGGCAAAACGTCCGCGCTCGCCGTTTTCCGGCGGCATGTCGGCGGCATGACCGCCGCCGGCCTCACGTCCGTCGACCTCGGCAAGGCCGAATCGATCGGCGGCATCGCCGCGGAATTTCTCGACCGGATGGGCGTGTGGACCGAGTTCCGCGCCGCCGACGCAGAAAAGAACTTCCGCGCGATGCTCGACGAAGCAGGCGTGCCGGTGTGGTTCGAGCACCGCCTTGACCGCGTGGAAAAGGAGGGCGCCCGCATCACGGCGCTGGTTTTCGAAAATGGCGACCGGATCGAAGCCGGGATGTTCATCGATGCCACCTACGAGGGCGACCTGCTCGCCCGCGCCGGCGTTTCCTACCACGTCGGGCGCGAGGACAACTCCACCTACGGCGAGGAATACAACGGCTACTTCCTCGCCGACAAACACCAGTTCCGCTTCCCGGTCGACCCGTATCGGATTCCTGGAGACCCGAAGAGCGGGCTGTTGCCCGGCATCTCTTCCGAGCCGCCCCGCGAACGCGGCTCCGGCGACAACTGGATCCAGGCCTACAATTTCCGCATGTGGCTCACGACGGCCGCCGAGGGCCGGCCGTATCCCAAACCCGCCGGCTATAATCGCGACGATTACGCGCTGCTCCTGCGTTACATCCAGTCGGCGCCCGCCGGCTTCGAGTGGGATTGGACATACCGGCACGGGCCGGTGAAATTGAACGTCGGCGATTGCAACAACGCCGGCCCGATCTCCACCGACTTCATCGGCGGCAGCAACGAGTGGCCGGAAGGCGACTACCCGACGCGCGAGCGAATCTTTCAGGCGCACGTCACCTACCAGCAGGGCATGATGTGGTTTCTCGCCAACGACACCGCGGTCCCGGAGGCCATGCGCGCCCATGTGAAGACCTTCGGACTGCCCCGCGACCAGTTCGAGGAAACCGACGGCTGGCCGCACGAGCTATACGTGCGCGAAGGCCGGCGGATGATCTCCGACTACGTCATCACCGAGCATAATTGCCTTGGGCGTGGCACTCCCCCCGACAGCGTGGGGCTCGCCAGCTACACGATGGACTCGCACCACACCTCGCGCGTCGTCGTCGACGGCGTCGTTACGGCCGAGGGCAACGTCGAGCAACACACGCCGCACCCCTATCCGGTCAGCTATCGCGCCATCGTGCCGCGGGAGCGTGAATGCGAAAACCTGCTCGTGCCGGTCGCGCTGTCGGCCAGCCACATCGCCTTCGGCAGCATCCGCATGGAGCCGGTGTTCATGCTGCTCGGGCAGAGCGCCGCCACCGCGGCCTCCCTCGCCTTGGACGCCAAAACCTCGGTGCAAAAAGTCGACTACTCCGCGCTGCGGGCGCGCCTGTTGCAGGACAAGCAGAAGCTCGAATGGCACCCCGCCGCCTCCGCCGCCGCCGGTCGATGAACGCGGCCCCCGTCGTCGCCACGGCGCTGTTGTGCGTCTGGTTGGGCCACCGGGCCGTCGCTGCTCAACCCGAGAAGAAGGCTCCGCCGCCCCCCAACATCGTCTTCATCCTCGCCGATGATCTCGGCGCCGGAGACCTTGGTTGTTTCAACCCCGACTCAAAAGTCCCAACGCCCCACCTCGACAAGCTCGCCCGCGACGGTATCCGTTTCACGAATGCATATTGTCCGGACGCCGTCTGCACCCCCAGTCGCTATGCGTTGATGTCGGGGCGCTACTCGTGGCGCAGCGTGCACAAAGCCGGCGTGCAAGGGAACTGGGAAAAACCCCTCATCGAGGAGGGCCGGCTGACGCTGCCCGCGCTGCTCCAGCGCGCCGGCTACACGACCGGTGGTTTCGGCAAATGGCACATCGGCGCCGAATTCCCAACGACCGACGGCCGTGCGCCGGAGGGCCAGGGAGCGCACCGCCATCCCCGCAACGGTGCCAACCTCGATCTCGCCCAACCGCTCGCCGGCGGTCCGCTAGACCGCGGTTTCGACGCGTGGTACGGCTTCATCTGCACGAGCGAAAGCCTGGTCTACGAGGGGCGCCAGCCTGTCGGCCTGATCGATGTGTATCCTGCGCCACTCGCGGCGGGCGCGGACCGGCTGCCGGCGATCCCACTCTCGTCCTACCTCGACGTCGTCACCGACCGGAGCCTCGCGTTCATCGATGCGCGCGCGGCCGACGCGCGCGCGGGCCGGCCGTTTTTCCTGTATTGCTCGCCCTACGTCCCGCACGTCCCCCTCGCCGTGCCGGATGCCTTCAAAGGCCGCACGCGCGCCGGCGATTACGGCGACTACGTGCACGCCCTGGACCATCACGTCGGGCGCGTGTTCGCCGCGCTGGAACGCCACGGGCTCGCGGACAACACCCTCGTCGTCTTCGCAAGCGACAACGGCTCGGAATTCGTCACGACCGGCGACGGCCACCGTCCCACC
>DASWVO010000074.1:0-5376 GCA_036406235.1 Opitutaceae bacterium | reverse complement strand
GCTCCCGTTCAAGCTCCTCCTCTTCGTGCTCGTCGACGGCTGGCACCTCGTCGTGAAAAGCCTCGTCGACAGTTTCCAGGCATGACCCCCGAACCCGCTCTCTTGTTACTCAATGGGTCACAAACCCGTCTGGCCGCGCGCCGCGCGGGTGCCGAGTCTTGTCACCTATTAAGTGACAAGATTCGGGGTGGCGCGATCGCGGAAGGGGGGGCGGAATGAGCACGGAGGCGGCGATCGATCTGCTCAAGCAGGTGGTGGTGTTCGCGCTCTATATCGTGTCGCCGTTTCTCGTCGTGATGCTGGTGATCGGTCTCGTGACGAGTCTGGTGCAGTCGGTAACCAGTATTCAGGAGCAAACGCTCACGTTTGCGCCGAAGTTGCTCGCGCTGGCCGCGCTGCTGGTGGTGCTGGCGCCTTGGTTGCTGCGTTCCCTGAGCGAATTTGCGATCAGCTGCCTTTCGCGAATGGGCAATGTGGGACTGTAATGAACGCGGAGTCGGGAATGTGGATTGCGGAATGGGAACGCCGATGATTTCGGGCGGCGAAGCCTGCGGTATTTCGTTTGGCACTATCGTCCGCCATCTGTCACCGGTCATCTGATACACCATGCCGCTCGACCTGCTCTACGCGTGGTTGATGATCGGCCTGCGCTCGCTCGGCGTGGCGGTGCTGCTGCCGACTCCGGGCGGCCGTCCTTTGCCGCCGACGCTGCGCGCGGCGCTGGCGTTTCTCATGGCGACCGTGCTCGCCGGCATCGTGCCGCATGCGCCGATGCCGCCGGACGGCGCCTGGGGCCTGATGGCGGTCGCGGCCTCGCGCGAAATGGTGCTCGGCCTCGCGCTCGGATTCGTGGGGCGCACCGTGTTCGCGGGCGCGGAGCTGGCCGGGCGGCTGATTGCGAACGAACTTGGTCTCACCGCCGCGCCGGGTTTCGATGTGCCCACGCCTGCGCAGGAACCGCTGCCCACGTTTGTCGCGGCGTTTGCGGCGCTGCTGTTTTTTCTGATCGGTGGACATGAAGGCGCGATCGCTGCGTTTGCGCGCAGCTTCGATCTTGCCCCGGCGGGAGCGGCGGCCTTTGGGCCCCAGGCGGCGAGCGCGCTTGTGAGCGCGACCGGGTACGTGATCGAACTCGGCCTGCGGATTGCGGCGCCGTTCATTGCGCTGAATTTCGTGATCACGCTCGCATTCGCCATCCTTGGGCGCGCGGTGCCGCGCATGAACGTCTTCATCGCCAGCTATCCCGTGCGCACCGTCATTGGTTTTTCACTACTGGCCGGCGCCGGCGGGCTGATCGGCCGCTACCTGTGGATGGCGGCCGAGGGACTGCCCTGGCGGATGCTGGAACTCGTCGCCCGCGGCTGACCGCCCCACGGAGGCGACGCGGAACGCATGGTCATTCGCCGCCACGCGCGGCGGGCGGCAAATTCTGCCGCGGCGCCCGCGCGGAGCTTGCCCCCGGCGCCGCGTGTGTGGCGGACGAGCGCGGACGCATTTTTTAGCGGTTGTAAAACAATGGCTTGCGTGGCCAACGATGGCGTTGGCATCAGGCGTGCAAAGCGGTCGACGGCGAAGCATGTCCGACCAAGACAACGACCAAAAAACCGAGCAGCCTTCGGAGAAGCACCTCAACGAGGCGCACGAGCGCGGCCAGTTTGCGCGTTCGCCGGAGCTCGGCGTGGTTTTCATGCTGGCGGCGGGTTTTGGCGCCTTCGCGATGGCGGCCGAGGACGTTTCGCGCGGGGTCGCGGAGTTTGCGGCCGGGATGTTTTCGCAACTGCACGCGGTGCGATTCAATGCGGGCGTGGTGCCGGAGCCCCTCGCGGGCGCCGGGCTCGTGTTTGCCGGGGCGCTCGCGCCGGTGCTCGCGGCGAGCGTGGTCGCGGCGCTGTTGTCCGGCGGGCTGCAGAGCGGGTTTCAATTCACGCCGAAGGTGCTGGGCTTCAAACCCGAGCGGCTCGACCCGATCGCGGGCTTTGGCCGCGTCTTTTCGCAGCGGTCGCTCGTGCACGGTGGCGTGGATTTGCTCAAGTTGCTCGCGATCGGCGTCAGCCTGTGGCTCGCCGCCCGCACGCTCCTGCACGATCCGTTGTTTCAGGCACCCGTCGAGACGGCCTACCTCGGCCAGTTCCTGCACCGCAGCTCGCTCGCCTTGTTTGCGCGCCTGCTCTTCGCCCTCGGGGTGATCGCGACCCTCAGCTACGCCTACGAGTACTACAAGAACGCGCGCGAGCTCATGATGACGCGCCAGCAGGTGAAGGATGAGCACAAGCAGGCGGAGGGCGATGCCTTCGTGAAATCGGCCATGCGTCGCATGGCGCGCCGGCTGATGCAAAAGCAGATGCTCGCGGCGGTGCCGACGGCCGACGTGATCGTGACCAACCCGACCCACTATGCGGTTGCGCTCAAATATGAACGCGGCGTCGACAAAGCCCCGGTCGTGCTGGCGAAGGGCGACAACCGCCTCGCGAAACGCATCAAGGCGATCGGTGCCGAGCACGGCGTGCCGATGGTGGAGAATCGTCCGGTCGCGCGTTTTCTGTTTTCGGCCGGCAAGGTCGGCGAACCGATCCCCGCGGAGCTCTTTCAGGCGGTCGCGGAGATCCTCGCTTTCGTGTATCGGACGCATCGCTACTACTTTTTCCGGCTCAAGTCGCGCCGGGCGGCGGGGGAGGGCCGGGCCTGAGTCGTGAGCACCGCCGTCTCCATCGCTCCGGGCAACGCGCTTCTGCGCCGCGCCGACCTGATTTTCACCGCCGCGCTCTTCGGCACGGTGCTGCTGCTGATCGTGCCGGTGCCGCCGTTCATTTTGGACACGTTGCTGGCGCTGAGCATCGGCCTCTCGCTGCTGGTGCTGCTGGTGATCATCTACGTGAAAGATCCGCCGGAGTTCTCCGGCTTTCCCACGATCCTGCTCGGCCTCACGCTCTACCGCCTCGCTCTGAACATCTGCTCAACGCGCCTCATCCTCACGAAGGGTCACGCCGGCGGCATCATCGAGTCATTCGGTAATTTTGTCATTCAGGGCAACTACATCGTCGGCTTCGTGGTGTTTCTGATTCTGGTGGTGATCAACTTCGTCGTGATCACCAAGGGCGCCGGCCGCATCGCCGAGGTGAGCGCGCGCTTCACGCTCGACGCGCTGCCCGGCAAACAGATGGCCATCGATGCCGAGCTCAATGCGGGCATCATCGACGAGGTCGCCGCGACCGCGCGTCGCGTAAAGGTGCAGAAGGAGGCCGATTTCTACGGCGCGATGGACGGTGCCTCCAAATTCGTGCGTGGCGATGCGGTCGCCGGCATCCTCATCACGCTGGTCAACGTCATCGGCGGCTTCGCGATCGGAGTCTTTCAGATGGGCCTGTCCCTGTCGGAGTCGCTCACGAAATTCACGCTCCTGTCGATCGGCGACGGCTTGGTGGGGCAGATTCCGGCGCTGATCGTTTCGGTCGCCGCCGGTTTGCTCGTCACGCGCGCGTCGGAAAACGCCAATCTCGGCACCCAGGTCGGCCGGCAGCTGCTGCGTTATCCGCGCGCTCTGAAGGTCGTGGGCGGCATGCTCGGCGTTTTCGGCGTGATGCCCGGCATGCCCCTCGTGCCCTTTGCGGCCCTCGGCGGCCTGCTCTACTACATCGGCCGAAATCTCGACGCGCATGCCGCCGAGGACGCGGCCGCGTCCGTGCCGGATCCGAAGGCGCCTGCAGGGAAGGGCACCGCCGCGGCGGGCAAGGAGGCGGCGCCCGGCGCCGGTGGCGCCGCGACGAAGGGCAGCGTGCCCGAGGACATCCGCCGCATGATCGATCTCGATGTCTTCGCGGTCGAAGTGGGCTACAGCCTGCTCCCGCTCGCCGACGCCAAGCAGGGCGGCGATTTGCTCGCCCGCATCACCGGCGTGCGCAAGACCCTCGCCCGCGAGCGCGGCGTGATCGTCCCGCCCATCTCCGTGCGCGACAACCTCGAGCTCGAGACCAACGACTATCGTTTCCTCCTGCGCGGCAAGACGCTCGCCCGCGGCACAGTTTCCGCCGGCCGCTGGATGGCGATGAACGTGAGCGGCAGCCGTGTGAAGCTGCGCGGCGTGCCGTGCAAGGAGCCGGTCTTCGGCCTCGACGCCGTGTGGATCGAAGAGGGCGAGCGCAAGACCGCCGAGGTGAACGGCTACACGGTCGTCGACGCCGCGTCGGTCGTCATCACGCACCTTTCCGAGGTGCTCAAGGGCGCCGCGCACCACCTCCTCGGCCGCCAGGACGTGCAGACGCTGGTCGATCACGTGAAGGAAACGCATCCGGCGCTCGTGGCCGAGCTTCTGCCCGACCTCGTGAATCTCGGCATCATTCAGCGCGTGCTGCAGAACCTGCTGCGCGAGGGCGTGCCGATCCTCAACCTGCCGCTCATCCTCGAGGGCATCGGCGATTACGCATCGCTCACGAAGAATCCCGATGACCTGAGCGAACTGGTGCGCCGGAAGCTCGGCCTGTATTTTGTCCCCGAATACGAGACGCGGCCCGGTGTCGTGCGCGGCGTCACCATGGATCCGCGGCTCGAGCAGCTGCTGGGCACAAAGGTGCACCGATCGCCGGGCGAGGTCGGGCTCGCGCTCGACCCCATGCTCGGCCGGCACGTGCTCACGGAGATTTCGACGCGCACGGCCGCGCTCACGGAGGCCGGTCAGCCGGCAATCGTGATCGTCGGCGCGGAGCTGCGCCTGCCGATCAAGCGCTTCCTCGAGCCGTCGTTCCCGCGCCTCAACCTGCTCGCGTATCAGGAGCTGCCGGCCAGCACCGAGATTGAAAACGCCGGCATCGTCACGCTGCCCGCCGCGCTCGCCCGCCAGGCGGCCTAAGGGAATTTTCGATTTTCGAATTTCGATTCCCAACCGACGCGCCCTGTTCGCACCACCCTCGACGCCACCTTTCCGTGAATTCGAAAATCGTACCGAGGCCGCAGGCCGACAGCATGACAAATCGAGAATCGAAAATCCCCACCACGTTTCGCTTCGTCGTGCGCTCCGCCGAGGAGGCGGTGCATGTGATTTCGACCCAACTCGGTCCGGAGGCGCGCGTGCTTTCCGTGCGCTCGATTCCCGCGCCGGGCCTCGCCCGCTGGTTCGGACGCTCGCGCTTTGAAGTGATTGCCGAGGTGCCGCTCGCCGCCGCGGCGACGGAGCCCGAGCCGCCCGCGCCGTTTCTGCCGCCGACGTCCGCCGTGCCACCGTCGCTGGCGCGCCGTTTTGCCGGCAATGGAAGCGCGGCGGCCGATCGCAGCCTGCCGGGGATGCTCCGCCGCGCCGGTTTCTCCGAGCGGATGCTCGGCCGGCTCGAGGCGCTCCCCGTCTGGACCGGGGCGGGGGAGGAGCGCCCGCTGCACGAGTCGCTG
>DASWVO010000073.1:0-12387 GCA_036406235.1 Opitutaceae bacterium | reverse complement strand
ATCGCCGCCTGCAGGTCGGCGATCGTGGCGGTGGCCAGGTCGAGCTGTGCGGCGTGCGACCCGGCTGACAAGGCGAAGGCGCAATGGCCAAGGACGAGGGCGGCAAGCGCGCGGCCGAGGGAGCGGCGGAGGAGGCGGGTGCGGGAGGGCGCCAGCTTTCGAGAACGAGTAAGAGAATGAGAACGAGGACGAGCGAGACGCGGTTTCAGAAGTGGCGCGTTACGGCGAGCTCCCAGCTGCGCGGCACGCGGGGGTGCACCCAGTTGAAGGCGCCCTTGTTGAAGTAGAGCTTGTCGAAGACGTTGGTGATGTTCAGGCGGACGAACCAGTCGCCCCACGCGTAGCTGAGGCCGGCGTCATGCGCCGTCGCCTCGGGCACGATGATCGTCTTCAGGCGGTCGGTGGCGTAGGAACCCTGATGATACACCGTCCAGCGGGCCTGGAGGTTCTTTGTCAGCGCATAGGTGGCGGTGAGGTTGAGCACGCGATGCGGGAAGCCCTCCACCTCCGCGTAGTCGCCCGCCTGGGCTTCGGGAATCGTCGTCTGCAGCCGGCCGCCCCAGCCGAAGGCCTCGGCCGGGATCACGATCTGGCCGGTGCTGTCGACCACGTCGGGATAACCGAGAAAGCGGGCGTCGACGCTCACGTTGCCGGCCACGAGGTTGTTGGTCTTATTCCAGTTGGCGCCGCCGATGAGGTTGAGGCGCTTGTTGACGACCCAACGCATCTCGAACTCGAAGCCACGGCCGATCGTGGCGCTGATCGAGCCGTCGCCGTCGAGCGGGTCGAAGCTCGTGCGCGACTGCTCATAGGCCGCGAACGCGAAAAAGAGCGCGTCCTTGAAGAGCGAGCCCTTGAGCCCGGCCTCCTGGAGCTCGGCCTCGGCCAGCGCACCGCGGCGGAGGTTGCCCTGCGCGAGTGAGCCGGTGGAGGCGTTGACCAGGAGGGCGGCATTGCTCGCGTAGCTCACGTAGGGACGAAGTCCATACGGCAGGAGAAACACCGTGCTCGCCGAGTAGGACCAACCGGTGTCGGAGCCCTCGACCTTGCTGGCGACGGAGCGTCCGCCGTTGCCGTTGCGCAGGAACAGGCCGTCGGGCTGATAGCTGTTGCCGTTCACCTGGTCGACGCGGCCGCCGAGCATCACGTTCACACGCTTGAAGAACGTCATGTCCTGCAGGAAGCCGAGGCCGGCCACGGTGTGCTCGGACTTTTCGGTGACGGACATCTGCGACCCGTCGAAACTGCGGTCGACCGTGAAGGCGGTGAACGTGTCCTGCGGCGTGAAGCCGCTCATGAGGCTGCGGCGGAAATCGATGTCGACGGAGAGATCGGTGAGGCGGCCGCCGTCGTAGTAGAAGAAGTTGGCCGAGGCGAGCGTCTGCGCCTCGAGCCACTCCCAGGCCGGGTGCCAGGTCTTGGTGACGGTGATTTTCTCCTCCGCAGTGAAGACCTCCTGGAACTGGGAGAACGGGTTGCGGCCCTGTTTGATCTGGTCGTGGTAGTCGGCGAGGAACTGCGCCTTGATGGTGAGATCGGGATTGCTGTCGTCGATCAGGTCGACGAAGGCGGTGAACACGTCGGCCTCGTAGAAGTCCTCGCCGAACGACTTCTGGTAGTCGAACGGCACCGCCTCGAACGTGTCGGGATCGAGATCGAAGGCGTAGGGCAGGAAATACGGCACCTTGGCCGCGGCAGTGTTGGGCGTGCCGTTGGGGAGCAGTGGATACACCATCAGCTGGTAGCCCATGCGCTGCGTGGGTTGGCCGCCGACGAGAGTCGGGGAGGTGTCGGTGTAGCCCGCGCGGAACTGGTCGATGGTGATCGTGCCGCCGTTGACGGCGCCGCCCTGCCAGGGGACGCGGCGGTAGAAGGGCGAGTTGATCTGTCCGACGTAGTTGGCGCTGGCGCCGATGTTGGCGTTGGTGCCGGTGCTGCTGCTGAGGCCGAGGTTCTGGGAAAGGCCGCCGAAATACGAGGCGAGCGTCTCGCGGTCGGATATGCGCCCGTCGTTGTTGGTGTCCATGTCGTAGGCGAAGGTGCCGTTCCAGTAGAGGCCGTCGTTGAGGAACTGGGCGGTGGTGCGGTTGATGCCGCCGGGCAGGCCGCCGCGGGAATACTGGACGACGCCGCCGGTCTCCAGGCGCCACTTGTCGCTCACGTCGAGGGTGAGGGTCGCCTGCACGACCTCGTGCTCGTCGTTGGGTGATAGGTCGTAGTAGCTGCTGGAATTTTCCAGGTAACCAAAAACATGATACCCGCCGTTCCTGCCGGCGACCTGGACGGGGCCGCCGACCTCGGCGGTGAGGATCCGCTTGTCCCAGGAGCCGAGCGTGAGCTGGACGCTGCCGGTCGGCTTCTCGAGGTACTTGCCGGTCTTCGCCAGCCGGGCGGTCTTGGGATTGAAATTGAGGTAACCGCCGATGCGGCCGAGGCCGAAGATCGGCGAGGGCAGGCCGCGGACGATCTCGATGGAGTCGTTGGCGGCGAAGATCGTGCGGAAGTTGCCCTGCGGATCGATGCGCCGCATGCCGCGGAAGTAGAAATCGGAGGTGAGATTGCGGACATTGACGTTGCCCTGCAGGCCGAAGCGGAAGTTCGAGTAGGTGCTGGGCGCGATGCGGGCGATGTCCTCGGAGTTGCGGATGGACATCGACTCGAGCAGGTCGGAGCTGATGACGGTGAATGCGCGCGGGGTGTCGACGGCCTTGCGGTCGAAACCAACGACGGTCTGCGTGGGCTGGTTGGGGACGACGCGGTTGGGATCCTCGAGCGTTTCCTCGGTCACGAAGCGCTCGAGTTCGACGACGGGTTCCTCGGCCGCCGCCGGTTGATTACGCGTGGGCGCGAGCTGGGCGAGGGCGGCAAGCGGCGTGCTTGCGAACACGGTGGCGGAGAGCCACCGACGAAGGGTGTGCGAGTTTCTCATGAGGTCGGGCGGAAGATGGGCGTTGTCGCGGACCTGAAGCCGGCGAGTGAAAATTGCGTGAATAGGGAGAGCTTTTTGTTTGCGTTTCGGGCCGGAGCTTTCTTTTTCGGCCGATCCTGATTGAGCCCAGGTTTGATAGCTGCGGTTGAGTGATTGGCGTTACTTACGGCAGGCTTGAGGTCCGCGGGCTCTTTCAGGTCTTTTTTTTTCCGATCAGACGGGCGGTTTTACCCAACTGCCCGTCTAGCTTCGCGGAGCGCAGAACGTCGAACGGTGAGGGCTGGCGGGGAAGAGCTCATGATGGTCGGCGTCCGGTGTTCGGCGTTGAGCGATCGGCCGCGGCTAGAGTGGCGGACGCTGCCAGCCGCCTGACCTCCCCTCGATGTGGAGCATGGCGGCGAGCACGTTGTCTTCGCGCCAGGGCTGGGCGGTGACCATGACGCCGAGCGGCAGCTTTTCCGGACTCGTGCCGGCGCGGACTACGCCGCTGGGCCAGCCGGTGAGATTGTAGGTCGTGGTGAAGCCGGCTCCGCGGCGGCCCGGGTTCGCATCGCGCGAACCGATCAGCTCGGCGGGACCGAGTGCGGGCGGACAAAGGATGAGGTCGTAGTCCTTGACCCACTGGAGCATCTTCGTACGCCAGGCGTCGCGTTCCTCGAGCAGACGCGTGAACTCCTCGGTCGCGATGAGCGGATAATCGAAACGCCGGTTCGGGCCGGGAACGGTCGTGTGGTATTTTTCGGTGAGGCGCTTCTGCCACGCGTTGCCGTCGCCTTCGCGCAGCTTCGTGGAAATCTCGGCCGCGGCGATGGCATCGGGCGGCCTCGTTTCGGTGCAGGTGCAGCCGAGTTCGCGGAAGTAGCCGGCGCACGATTCGACGACGGCGCGCATCCCGGGTGTTGGCTGCGGCGCGTCGGGCGCGAGACTGAAATAGTAGGCGACCCGTAGGTTCTTCAGATCCACCGCGGCAGGGTCCGCCCAAGGCATCGGCGCGATGATCGCATCGAGTCCGTCGGGTCCGGACAGGATTGGCATCAGCGTGATGAGATCCTCGACGCGGCGGGCCATCGGACCGCCTTGTTGATAGCTGTCGAAGACGCCGCCGAAATCGACGATGTGGCCGGTGCGCGGGACGCGGCCGGTGGTCGGCTTGAGGCCGGCGATGCCGTTGTTGTGCGACGGCCCGCGGATCGAGCCGCCGAAGTCGGTGCCGACGTCGAAGGGCGAACCGCCCGCGGCGATGATCGCGCCGCCTCCGCCCGTCGACCCCGAGGTCGAGCGCGTGAGGTCGTAAGGATTGCGCGACATCCCGTAGATGATGTTCACGGTCGTGCCCAGGCCGCTGACGCCGCCGAGCGTGAACTCGGGTGTATTCGTTTTTCCGAGCAGGATCGCACCGGCCGCACGTAGACGGGCGACGACCGTGGCGTCCTTCTCCGGTACGAAAAACGCGCGGCCCTGGGTGCCGCCCGTCGAGATGACGCCGGCGGTGTCCCAGGAATCCTTGATGGTCATTGGCACGCCGTGGAGCGGGCCGAGGAGCTTGCCGGCGGCGAGGAGCTGGTCGGCGGTGGTGGCCTCGGAGAGAGCGCGCTCACGGCAGAATTGAACAACCGCATTGAGCTTCGGGTTGACGGCATCGATGCGCGCGTAGTGCGCCTGCACGGCTTCGACCGCGGAAACCTTTTTCTCGCGGATGAGCTGGGCGAGCTTGGTGGCCGACATGAACGTGAGTTCGTCCGTCGAATCGGCGGAGGTGCGGTAGGCGGGAGACGCGGCGCGCGTGGCGGTTGGCGCGAGCCCGAGAGCGCCGAGGAGCGCGGCGGGGCCGGCGAGGCTCGAGCGGCGGAGGAAGTCGCGGCGGGAGGAAGCGGTGGGAGAATGGGAGCGCATGGTGGTGTGCGGCTGACGCGTGTGTTGGCTTGGGCGCGTGCGGGTCAGATTGCGGGCTTCTGGTATCCGCCCGTGCCTGCCTCGACGAAGTAGGCGGCGGCGAGGGAGACGTCCTCGCGCCATGGCTTGGTGATCAGTTGAACGCCGATGGGCAGGCCCTCGGGCGACGTGCCGGCGCGCACGACGGTGCCCGGCCAGCCCGTGTTGTTGTAGGTTCCTGTGTATCCAAAATTCTTCGACCCGAAATCCTGCGCGCGCGGTTCGTCGGGCCACAGCTCGGCGGGACCCCAGCTGGCCGGACAGATGACGAGGTCGTAGGGCTGCACCCATTGGAGGAATCTCGACCGGTTCGCATCCATGGCCTCGGCGAGGCGCGTGAACTCGGCCGTGTCGCAGCGCGGCTGGTCGGTCAGCGAAATCACCGGCGAGACCTGGGTGGTGCCGTATTTGGCGAGCAGACGCTTCACCCAGGCGCGGCCGTCGGCGGTCGAGAGCGCATTGCGGATTTCCTGTGACTCCTTGATCAGCGCGGCAGGGCAATCCTCCACCACGTCGAGACCCAGCTCACGGAAGAGGCCAACAACCTTCTGCATCGCGGCAACCGTCTCCGGCGTGCACTTACGCTCGGAGCCGTTCTCGATGTAGAAGGCGACCTTGATCGCCTTGAGGTCGACTTTCGACGGCTCGGCCCAGGGCATCGGCAGGATGGCGGCGTCGAGATAGTCGGGTCCCGCGATGATCGGCAGGATGAGTTCGAGGTCCTCAACCCAGCGCGCCATCGGGCCGACGACCTGGAACGGATCGAAATACCCGCCGTAGTCGACGATGTGGCCGGTGCGCGGCACGCGGCCGAACTGCGGTTTGATGCCGGCGATGCCGCAGAAGTGGGACGGGCCGCGGATCGAGCCGCCGAAGTCGGTGCCGATGTCGAACGGCGTGCCGCCCGCCGCGATCATCGCCGCGCCGCCGCCGGTGGAGCCGCCGGGCTGGTAGCCGAGCTTGTATGGGTTCTGGGTCTTGCCGTAGATGAGATTGGTGGTCTGACCGGAAAGCGTGAGCTCGGGCGTATTCGTTTTTCCCAGTACAATGGCGCCGGCCTCGCGCACGCGGGCGACATACGTGGCGTCGCGCGACGGGATGAAGCCCTTGCGGCCGAGCGTGCCGCCCGTGGAGACGACGCCCTTGGTTTCGTGCGAATCCTTGATCGTGCACGGCACGCCGTGGAGGGCACCGAAGACCTTGCCCTTCGCGAGGGCCTCGTCGGCGAATTTCGCCTCCTGCAAGGCGCGCTCGAAACAAGGGAAGACGACGGCGTTGAGCTTCGGGTTGACGGCTTCGATGCGTGCGATGTGCGCCTTTACAGCCTCGACCGAGGAGATCTTCCTGTCACGAATCATCGCGGCGAGTCGCTTCGCCGACGTGAAGAGCGGATCCGACGGGATCGGCGAAGGCGTAGTGGCGGCGTGGAGACGGAGCCGGCTGGCGAGGAGCGCGCCGGCGGAGACGGCGCCGAGCTGTCCGAGGAACCGGCGGCGGGAGGAGGTCGGTGGGCGGAGGGAGCGCATGAGAGTGCGAGCGGAGAAGGGAGCTGAGGGATTTGAGCTGAACGCGGGGATATCTAGGCGGAGAGCCACGAGCTCAGAGCCTGAAATCGATGCGTCGCGCCGGTAGGCTAAGGGTGTGGGTGATCGGCATTCTTGCTCTGGGCTCCGAGCTCTCGGCTCTCAGCTTTGGGAGTGTCCCCGGCCGGATCTGGCGTCCGGCCGGGTTATGTGTTTTGGGAAGGCGCAGGGGAAACGCCGAAACGGGCACACGGCGCCTAGAAGCGGCGCGTGATCGAGAGCTCGTAGTTGCGGGGCAGGGCGGTCTGAAGAAGCGTGCCGCCGAAGGAGCCGTTGTTCGGCGTCCAGTAGAGTTCGTCGGTCAGATTGCGGATGTTCAGGCTGACGCGCCACGCGCCCTTGTCGTAGAACATCGCGACGTTGTGTGAATAGGAGCTGGGCAGCGTGAGCAGGTCCTTCAGGTCGCTCGAGGCCGCCACCTTGGAGACGTAGGTGCTGTTCCACGTCACGCCGAAGCCGTTGTCCCACGTGTAACCGATGAACGTGCCGATGATGTGATCGGGATACTGGCCGTATTCGTTGTATGCCGGATCGTCGGGAATGACGACGTTGGCGTTGCCGCCCCACAGGAAAGCCTCGGCGGGGAAGATAACGTTGCCATTCGCGTCGAGGATGTCCTGGAAGCCGATGTAGCTCGCGGTCGCCGCCGCGGTGCGGGTGGAGCCGTTGAGCTGGATGCGCTCCACCTTCGTCCAGGTGCCGGTGAGGATGAACGACCAGTGTTTGTTGGGCACCCAGCGCAACTCGGCCTCGATGCCGCGGTTCACGGTCGAGCGGATGAAGCTCTCGCCTTCTTCCAGCGTGCTCGAGGAGCGCGTCTGGTCGTAGGCGGCGACCGAGTAGTAGATCTTGTCGTTGCGGATCGAACCCTTGACGCCGGCCTCGATGAGGGTGGCTTCGCCGAGGATGTTTCCGCTCAGGACGTTTCCGTAAGCGAGATCCTGGCGCGTGCCGGCGAGGATCGCGGAGGCGCGGGACGCGGTGAAATACGGCGTGAGGCCGAGCCACGGCAGCTTGTAGTTCACACTTGCGGAGACCGACACGGCGTGGTCGTCGCCCTCGGACTCGCGCCGCGGCAGGAGGCCGCCGACCGCGGAACTCGAGGCCGCGCCGAAGCGGTTGTACCGCTCGTCCTCGACGGTCTGCGCCTGGACGTAGTCGAAGCGTCCGCCGAAGAGGAGCCCGAGCCGCTCCCAGAACTTCAAGTCGACCATCGAACCGATGCCATATTCGGTGAAGTCGGAGAACGTCGCGGTGCTGATCGGCTCGCCCGTTTCGAACGAGCGGTCGCCGGCGACGAGGAACGAGGCGAACGTGTCCGTCGGCAGGTAGCCGGTCATCAGGTCGCGGCGATGATCGTAATCGCCGGAGGTGGAGATGCCGCCGCCATCGGTGTAGCGGACGTTGACCGAGCCGAGCAGGTCGACGGTGATCCAAGACGGAAGCTTGTCGAGGAAGGGAATCTGTTCGCCGCGGCGGGTGACGGTGTACTTGGCCTCGACCGCGGTGATCTCCTGATCCTGGTTGAAGGGCAGCTGCGAACGTTTGTCCTGGTGCTGGTAGTCATAGAAGAGCTGAAGCTTCTGCGTCTTGTCCGAATCGGTGTCGTCGAGGAAATCGAGGTAGCCGGTGTAAGTGTCGCCGTCGGCAAGCTCCTCGACGGCCACCAGGGACCAGTCGCGCGGCCCGTATTGGACCTGCGCCGGATTGAGGAAGAACCCGACCGGAACATCGAGGCCGCCGATGACCTGCGGGCCGCCGACGGGCGCGGCGAGGATGGCCTGGCCGGCGGGAGAAGCGGCGGCGGCCGCATATTGCGGGAGCATGAGCAACTCCTTCAACGCCCGCGGCACGCCTGGAATCGTCGGCGTGCCTCCCGGGGTGAAGGCAAAATTGATGCTGAGAGGGCGCGGGCCGCCGAAGGTGCCGCCCGACGGGTACGCGCGGCCGGCGGTCTGTATTTCTTTTTCGGAGACACGCCCGTTGCCGTCGGTGTCGAGGTTGACCAGCGCCGAGCCGCGCAGGTAGGTGCCGTTGTCGAGCGTGAGCTGGGTGACGCGATTTGCGCCCGCCATGCCCGAATTCTGCGCCTGCTGCCAGATGCCGCCGGCCTCCACGCGCCAGCGGTCGTTGAGATTCATCGAGAAGGAGGCCTGGAGCACGCGGTCCTTCTGGAAATTCTGCTCGTAATAGCTGTCGGAGTCGTTGATCAGCGCGAAGACCTGGTAACCCGCCTCGTGTCCCTTGATGTTGAGGGGGGCGGCGTAGTTGACCTGCACCTCGCCGCGCTCGAAGGAGCCCCCGATGACGGTCACGCTGCCTTTGGGCCGGTCGAGGTATTTGCCGGTCGTGCCGCGGACGGACTTCGGGACGTAGTTCGTGTAGCCGCCGATACGGCCGTTGCCGTAGATCGGCGAGGGCGGGCCACGCACGACCTCGACGCTGTCCCACATCGTGATCACGTTGCGGATGTTGCCCTGCGCGTCGATGCGCTTCATGCCGCGGAGATATGTATCCGTAGTGTTGTTACGAACCTGCGTCGACCCGGCGATGCCCCAGCGGTTGACCGTGTAGGTGCCCGGCAGGATGCGGAAAAGCTGGTCGCCGTCGCGAATGCCGATCTTGTCGACCAGTTCGGAGCTGATGACGGAGACCGAACGCGGCGTGTCCTCGAGTTTTCGGGCGAAACCGACGGCCGAGCCGATCGGGGTCTTGGCGATGACATTGTTCGGGTCGAGCAGGCGCTCTTCTGCGACGAACCGGTCGAGGGTCACCACGTCCTCGTCGGCGGGCGGCGAGGCGGCGGATGTTTCCGCCGAAGGGGCGGGAACGATTTGGGCGTGCACGGCACAGGCGCCGGCGAGCAACAGGGCCCAGAGGGCCCGGCAGGCGTTGGTTTGCATAGACTGGGTATTGGCACCTCCGCGGGAGCGGAGGCGGGTGATTAGCGTCGTCGCGTGCCGAGCACTACCGATGCCAGACCGTGAGGCGGACGGCCGTAAGAAATTTTTTTCACGAAACCACCGCAGCCGACCTGCGTAGTGGAGATGGCATTACGCGCTGATTCCCAGATGCCTGGCGCCGCCGACGCGCCGCCGCCGAATGTTTCAGCCGCGGTTGCGACCGCGGAGTTTTGAGATTGATTCGCCGTTCCCTGATTGGGCCTGCCGTCGCGACTGGGTTTGCACGGGTGATTAGCGTCAAAGTCCCCGAGCATTTCGCGGGTCGCCAGGCTCAGTCAGGCCCCCTGGGGGAGCGCGCGGGCAACGTGGCCAATATTTGCCACCGTAATCGCGTGGGGCCGGGTGTGGCCTCGGGAAGCGCCGCCCGGCAGCGAGGCGGCGAGGCAAACAAGTTCCGCGCTACGGGAGTCGAGGGACGGGTGCCGGCGCGCGCGCGGCAGGCAGCGCTCGCCCGTTGGCGCGTCTGCCTTCCCGACATTGTGTATCCGAAGATCAAAGACAGCCGATGCCGCGCGTCTGCCGCTCGGCCGGCCGGTCGCCTGCTCCTTACGCGAGCTCGGCGTCGATCAGGTCGCAGAAGTGGTGGATCAGGAAAAGGTGGGCCTCCTGCGCCGAACGTCCGCTGTCGCCCGGGATGATCAGGTCGACCGTCGCGAGCCCCTTCGCCTTGCCGCCGCCGCGTCCGAGAAAGGAGATGCTTGGCAGCTTGAGCCGTTGCGCTTCGTGCAGGGCGGCGAGGATGTCGGGGGAGTTGCCGCTCGAGGTGATGCCGACGAAGAGGTCGCCCGGCTGGGCGAGGCCCGCCACCTGGCGCGAAAACGCCTGCTCGAAGCCGTAGTCGTTGCCGATGCACGTGATCAGCGAGCCGTCGGCACTGAGCGCGATCGCAGGCAGCGAGCGGCGATTTTTGAAATAGCGCCCGACGAGCTCGGTGGAAAAGTGCTGGGCCTCCGCGGCGCTCCCGCCGTTGCCCGCGATCAGCAGTTTGCGGCCCGCCTTCAGGGTCTGCAGGATGAGCTCGCCGGCGCGATCGATCTCGGCGCGGATTTGCACGAGCGACTGCAGCGTCTGTACGGTGGCGTGGAGGGAGGCGTCGAAAGACATGGGAAGCGAGGGAGAGGGCGCAGTTTGCACGGGCGTTTCCATCGCTTGCAAGCCAGCTCCTGCCGGCCCACGGTGGGAGGGATGCCCTATTTCGACCACAACGCCACGACTCCGCTCGCCGCTGCGGCCCGCGAAGCCTGGCTGCGCGCGTCCGAGGAGGCCTGGCAGAACCCGTCCAGCCCATATCGAGCGGCGGCTCGGGTCCGGCTGCGGCTGGACGCCGTCCGCGAAAAGCTCGCCCTGCTGCTCGAGACGGAGGCGGCGCGCATCGTGTTTACCGCCGGCGCGACGGAGGCCGCCAACGCGATCCTCGCGCACCTTGCGCGGACGCTGCCAGCGGGCGCATGCATCGCCGTCAATCCGACCGAGCACCCTTGCGTGCTCGCGGCCGCGCAGGCGCATTTCGGTGCCGACCGGATCGTCTGGCTGCCCGTGACGCGCGACGGCGTGGTGACCGCCGACGCGGTGAAAACGACCCTGAAGACTTGTCATACATTACATGATGAGATGACGGGGCAGCCCGCAGCAGCGGCGCCGGAGTCTTGTCACTTACTAGGTGACAAGAGGTCCGAAGCCGGGCCGCGGCGGATCGGGGCGGTGGTGGTGATGGCGGCCAACAACGAGACGGGCGTGTTGCAGCCGTGGGCGGAGATCGCGCGGGCCTGCCGTGCCGCCGGCGTGGCGTCTGTGTGCGACGCGTCGCAGTGGCTGGGCAAGCTGACGGCATCGGGGCTCGCGGCGGCGGATTGGGTGTTCGGTGCCGCCCATAAGTTTGGCGGGCCGAAGGGCACGGGCTTTCTCCTGCTCGCGCCGCAGGCCGATGCGTTCCGCGGGCAGCAGGGCGGCGAGCAGGAGCACGGGCACCGAGCGGGCACGGAGGATTTTCCCGGCATCGCGGCGATGGTCGCGGCGCTGGCCGAGGCCGAGCAGAAGAAGGTTTTTCTCGAGACCGAGCGGCTGCGCCTGAGGGAGGGTTTTGAACGCGAGGTGCGGGCGCTGGCGCCGGGCGTGCAGATCGTCGGCGCGGGCGCGGAACGGCTGTGGAACACGGTGTCGCTCGTGATGCCGCACGGGGAGAATCAGCGCTGGGTGGCGCGACTCGACAAACGCGGCGTCGAAGTCTCGACGGGGTCGGCGTGTGCGACGGGCAAGGAAGGACCTTCGCACGTGCTGGCCGCGCTGGGTTACACGCCCGACGAGGCGCGGCGCGTGCTGCGCGTGAGCGCCGGCTGGGAGACGACGCCGCAGGATTGGGCGGCGCTGCTTGCCGCGCTCGAGGCGGTGAAGGAGGAAGTGAGACCCGCGGAGGCGGTCATCAAGACCTGATGCAACTCCGCCGGATCACCCTCCAGCATTTCCGCAACATCGCGTTTGCCTCGCTCCCTTTCGAAGGCCGGCAGCAGTTTTTTGTCGGCGCGAACGGGCAGGGAAAGACCAATTTGCTCGAGGCGGCGGGGTTTATCACCGCGCTGCGCTCGTTTCGCACAACCGACAACAAGGTGCTGATCGCGCACGGCCAGCCGGAGGCCGCGATCGTCTGCGAACTCGCGCACGAACGTTTCGGAGAGACGAAGATCACGATCAAGTTGCGGGCCGGCGCGAAGGAGGTCTGGACCGATCAGGAGCGCGTCACGCGCCTCGGCGACTACCTGGGAAAATTTCCGGCCGTCGTGTTTTCGTCGCAGGACCAGCAGCTCGTGCGCGGGTCGCCGGGCGGCCGGCGGCGCTGGCTCGACCTCACGCTCGCGGCGATGGACGGCGCGTATCTGCAGGCGTTGCAGAGCTACCACCGTGCGCTCGCCGGGCGGAACGCGCTTCTCAAACGCGGCGCGCCCGCGGGGGAGCTGTCGGCGTTCGAGCAGCCGCTTGCCGCGCA
>DASWVO010000072.1:0-10725 GCA_036406235.1 Opitutaceae bacterium | reverse complement strand
GGTTCACTGGCATCCGTCATATGAGTTCAGTCATGCAAGACCTGCTGGCGCAGTCCTCCTTCGACAAATTGAAGGAAGGTTCAATCGTCCCGGGCACCATCACCGAAATCCGCCAGAACGAAGTCGTCGTCGACATCGGCGGTAAATCCGAAGGCGTCATCCCGGCCAACGAGTTCATCGATCTCGGCGAACTGCAGGTCGGTTCCCAGATTGACGTCCTTCTCGAGAAGGTCGAAGACAAGAGCGGCGCTCCCGTCATCAGCTATGACAAGGCGCAGCAGAAGAAGAACTGGGATAACATCCTCACCAAGTTCCCCGAGGGCTCCGTCGTCGCGGGCCGCGTGCGCTCCAAGGTCAAGGGCGGCCTGATCGTCTCGATCGGCGTCGACTCTTTCCTCCCGGCCTCGCACATCGACGTGCAGCCGCCGAAGAACCTCGATCAGTACGTGGGCCAGACCTACGACTTCAAGGTCCTCAAGATCAATCTCGACCGGAAGAACATCGTTCTCTCCCGCCGCGAGCTCATCGAGCAGCAGCGCGCCGAGAAGCGTCGCAACCTGCTCGACTCGATCCAGCCCGGCCAGGTCCGCAAGGGCATCGTCAAGAACATCACCGATTTCGGTGCGTTCATCGATCTCGACGGCATGGACGGTCTGCTCCACATCACCGACATGTCGTGGGGCCGCATCTCTCACCCGAGCGAAATGCTCAAGCAGGGTGAAGAGGTTCAGGTCATGATCATCGAAGTGAACCGCGAGAAAGAGCGCGTTTCCCTCGGCCTCAAGCAGACCACGAAGAATCCGTGGGATGACATCGAGCACAAGTTCCCCGTCGGCGCCAAGGTCCGCGGCAAGGTCGTCAATCTCGTGCCCTACGGCGCGTTCGTTGAGATCGAGCCCGGTGTCGAAGGCCTCGTGCACATCACCGAGATGTCCTGGACGAAGCGCATTTCGAAGCCCTCCGAGCTGCTCAAGGTCGGCCAGGAGCTCGATGCGGTGGTCCTCGGCATCCAGAAGGAAGAGCAGAAGATCTCGCTCGGCCTCCGCCAGCTCGAGCCGAACCCGTGGGACATGGTTCGCCACAACTACCCGATCGGCGCTCGCGTCCGCGGCAAGGTGCGCAACATGACGACCTACGGCGCCTTCATCGAACTCGAAGAAGGCATCGACGGCATGGTGCACGTCTCCGACATGAGCTGGACCCGCAAGGTCAACCACCCGTCGGAAGTCCTCCACAAGGGCGACGAAGTCGACGCGATCGTGCTGGACGTCGATCCGCAGCAGCAGCGCATCAGCCTCGGCATGAAGCAGCTCGCGACCGATCCGTGGAGCGACATCGACTCCTTCTTCAAGATCGGCGACGTCGTGCAGGGCACCGTCACCAAGATCACGTCGTTCGGCGCCTTCGTGGAGCTGAAGGACGGCATCGACGGTCTGGTGCACATCTCGCAGATCAGCGAGGAGCGCATCGACAAGGTGAAGGACGTCCTCAAGCCGGGCCAGCAGGTCTCGGCCCGCGTCATCAAGATTGACCGCGATGAGCGTCGTCTGGGCCTCTCGATCAAGGCCGCCAACTACTCGGCCGACCAGCTGGCCGCCGAGACGGCGACCTACGAGGCGCTCAACCGCGACAGCTCCGGCGACATGATGAACCTCGGCGACATCCTCGACGAGGCCGCCAATCGCAAGGAATGAGCTTCCTCCTGCGTTAAGCCATAATAACGCATCAAAGGCGTCCGGGGTTTCCCGGGCGCCTTTTTGTTTAGGGGCGGTGTCTTCCACAACGTTGCGCGACGGCAGCCCCGGGGTAGCACGGTGCTTCAGCCCGCGCGCGAGGGAGCGACGAACGCGAGCTGAAGCACCGCGCTCCGGGAGTGCGGTCGGAAACGTGCATACGGGTTCTACCCGGCTCGTGCGATGCTGGGGGCGGCCGCCGTGATCGCGGCGAGCTGCGCCGCGAACGCCGCTTCATCGAGCACCGGTTTGCCGGGATGATCCTCGAAACGAAACGGCAGCTCGATCCAGGACTTGCAGCCGGCCATCTCCGCCGTCGGCGTGAGGACGATCGGTGTATCCAGACGGTAAACACGCACGACGAGCGCGTGGAGGCCGGGCGGCCTGGCCCAGTCAAAACGTTCGCGAACGGTCGCCTGGGTCCAAAGATGAAACGGATCGAGCCGGGCAACCTCCGCCCAGTCCGCCAAAAACGCCGACTGTACGAGCTCGGCGTGGCAGCGGAGGGTGATGGTTTCGGGAGCGGGCCCGGAAAACCACTTCGCCGCGGCCGGCTTTGTGTTCTCGCGCTGGGCGTGAAACTGCGTCGGGAACAGCCAGAAGCGGGAGGTTTTTACGGCGAAGCCGCCGCGGCCCTCGGCGATGCCGCCTTTGCGCAGGATCAAGGTCTGCTCGCCGGCCGCGAGCGCGCCGACGATGGCCTGCCATTCTTTGAAGGCCGCAGTCATCTGTGGGCTATGGCTGCGCGGTAGGGCCCGACCTCCGGACGGGCCGCACCGGCTTGCGCGTGCTGAAGCGGCCCCCCGGAGGTCGGCCCCTGCCAGCCTTTGCGTGCGATTGCAGGTGAATCACGACTGTCACTACAGCGTGGTTCCCTTTTCCCGTTTGGGTCCGGGCTTCGGGGGCGCGGCGGGGGCGAGCAGGACCTCGATCGAACCATCGGGATTCAGCTCGCGCAGGCGGGCCTCGATCGTGGCGATCTGCTGGCGACGCTCGGCCTGCCGCGCGGCGATCTTCTCCATCGTGCGCGCGCGATATTCCGCGAGGTCGTCCTGCACCTGCGGATGGACGATGAGCGCGTGATTCACATCGAGGAGATACGTGTCGCCTTTGTCGTCGGCCAGCAGGCGTCTCCGGCGGATGAGATAACCTTCGCTGAGCACCTGCCGCACGGTGCGGCCGTCGATGGCGGAGCGGAAGCGCGTGCGAATCTCCTCGGGCGGGAGTCCCGCCTCCTCGATCTGCAAGGCGAGCAGGCGCTCCTTTTCGAGGTCGTGAAATTCACGCTCGAGCCCGGGGCCCAGCGTCGCGCTGTGACGGTAGAGCCAGTGGTTGTAGTCGGCGGCGCTGCCGGCGTGGACGACGCTCTCGAGCGGATCACGCGGGACGCAACCGCCCGGCAGCAGAGCCGCGCCCGCGATCACGACGGCCAGCCAGCCGTGGCGGATGGATGAGCGCTTCGTCGGTGCCATGATGCCCGGGCCTGGGGGCCGCGTTTACTGGGCCTGTTTCGCGAGCTTGAATTCGCGCGGCTTTTCGCCGGGCGGGAGTGCGAGCAGGTCGTAGTCCTGGTAGCCGGTGATCGTGACCTCGACGAATTCGCCGACGGGCAGGTCGCGGGACACGTAAACGCGGCCGTCGATGTCGGGCGCATCGGCTTCGCCGCGGGCCACGCCGGGCTCCTCGACGAGGACCTTCAGTTTGCGTCCGACATAGGTTTTGCTCACCTCCGCGGCGATTTCCTTCTGCAGCGCCATCGTGCGGTGCCAGCGGGATTCCTTCAATTTGGCGGAGAGTTGCTCGGGCATCTTCGCTGCGCGGGTGCCTTCCTCCTGCGAGTAGCGGAACACACCGAGGCGTTCGAATTTGGTCTCGCGGATGAAGTCGCACAGCTCGACGACGTCGGCCTCGGTTTCACCGGGGAAGCCGACGATGAACGTAGTGCGGACGGCGATACCCGGGATGCCGGCGCGGATCCGCGCGATGAGTTCGCGAATGTAGGCGCCGCTGGTCTCGCGCTGCATGCGGCCGAGCATGTTGTCGCTGATGTGCTGCAGCGGGATGTCGATGTAGCGGGCGACCTTCGGGCACTCGGCGATCGTCTTGATGAGCTCGTCGCTCCAGTGTGCCGGGTGCGTGTAAAGGAGACGGATCCAGAAGTCGCCGGGGATGGCATTGAGCTCGCGCAGCAGCGTTGTGAGCGCGGTGCCGCGCGACGAGTCGACGGGGGTGCGTGGATTCGGGCGCTGCTCCCAGGTGTCCATGCCAAAGAAGGTCGTGTCCTGCGAGATGAGATTGATCTCCTTCACGCCCTCGGCGACGAGACGGCGGGCCTCGGCGACAACACTGTCCACGGTGCGGCTGCGGTGGCGTCCGCGGATCTGCGGGATGATGCAGACCGTGCACGGGTGATTGCAGCCCTCGGCGATCTTGATGTAGGCGAAATGGCGCGGCGTGAGGCGGAAGCGCGGCGTATCGTAATCGGGGATATACGTGGAACGGCCCTCGATGTAGTTGGCGGGCGCGTCCTTCTTGCCGCGCTCCTTGGCGTAGATCTCCTCGATGATCGGCGCGACCTTCGTGATCTGGTCGAGGCCGATGAACGCGTCGACTTCGGGCAGGGCGCTGGGCAGGTCCTTCGAAAAACGCTGCGACATGCAGCCGGCGACGATCAGCTTCTGCTCCTTGTTGCGCTTGCGCATGCCGCGGTTCTGGTGGACCTCGAGGATGTGATTGATCGATTCCTCCTTGGACGAGTCGATGAAGGAGCAGGTGTTGACGATCACGACGTCGGCCTTCTCCGCTTCGGGGATGACGGCCATGCCGGCCTGGTGCAGATGGCCGACCATGATCTCGCTATCGACGAGATTCTTGGCGCAGCCGAGGGAGATAAGACTGACTTTGATCATGCGGTGGTGAGTCGGAGCAAGGTGGCGACGGTCGGCAGGGCGGGAAAACAAAAAAACCGCGGCGTGGGTGGCCGCGGTTTCAAGAGGATCGGGAAGCGTGACTTACTTCTTCGCCTTGGCCGTTTTCGCGGCGGCCTTCTTGCGTTTGTAGTAAGCGATGCGGCGCTTCTTCTTGATGGTTTTGTTGGTTTGTTGGCCCATAGATAGGAGGAGGGAAAACGCGGAAATTGCCCGAACTGCAGGCCGGGAGTCAAGCGTGGGGAAGGGGCACCGGCGGCGGTGGATCTCGTGGTGGGCGGGCCTGACGCCCGACAGCTGCCGTCGAAGTGCGATGTCGGATGTAAAGCCCGACCCGCCGAGGGCCTCATCGGTCAATCGTCACGCGGTGCTTATCGAGGGTGAGGCCGAGCTGCCGGTCGTATTCTGCCAGCGCTTTCTGATGGTCGGCGAAGGCGAGGTATTCGCGCGACTCGGCGTCGGTGAGGATTTCCTGCTGCTGGAGAACGAAAAAGGTCGTGCTGGTGCCCGCGCGCAGCTTCTTGAGCTCGGCTTCGAGCGTCTGCTGTGCGAGTTCGCGGGCCCGGCGGGTCGCCTCCACGCGTTGCGCGGTGGTCTCGATCTGACCGGCGGCATTGCCGATGCGCACGAGGATGTCCTGCTCAAGTTGCTCGAGCTGGGCCTCGGCCTGCCGGAGCGTGAGCTTGGCGGCGCGGTAGCGGCCGCGCTCTGCGGTCCACGTGAGCGGGAAACTTACGACGGCGCCGGCGCTATAGGAACGGATTTCCCGGTCCTCGACCTGACGGCGGCTTTCGCTGAAACGTTCGTCGAGGCCGTTGTAGCCGTAGCTGCCGACGAGGTCGACGCGCGGCAGGAGCTGGTTGAAGCGGTAATCGCGACTCGTCCGGGCGCGACGCACCACGAGGAAGGCCTGCTGGTAGTCGGGACGCAGCTCGAGCGCGCGTTTGAAGTCGACGGCGGGTGCGGGGGTGAGCGGCGGCAGCGGCGTGGGCGACGTGATGGTGACCGCGGTGTCGAGCAGGGTGGCCGAGCGGTTGTCGGAGATCAGCTGCTTGAGAAAATTCTTCCGGTCCTCGACGACGCGTTCGGCAATGAGGATGGCCTCTTCGCGACGGGCGACGCGAGCGCGCGCCTCCGTGACGTCGGACTCGGACATGCTGCCCGTGCGAAAGCGCTTCTCGTTTTCCTCGAGCAAGCCGGCCGCGAGGTCGCGGGAGCGCCGGGCGCTATCGAGGTTTTTCAGCGCGAAATTGAGATCGTGATACACAAAAATCGTCTCGGTAATCACGTCCATCACCGTGAGCTTGTAGGTCCACTCGGCGATCCCACGGTTGGCGCGGGCGATGCGGACGCCGGCCAGATTGGCGCCGAAGCCGAAATCGCGCAGCAGTGGCTGAGTGAGCTCCACGCCGGCGAAGGTGAAGTAGTTGTCGGTAAAATTGTTGAACGTGCCGCGCTGGTTCGCCGTGTTGGCGCGCAGGCGATAACTCAAGCCCCAGGGGGTGAGTCCGCTCAGGCTGACGTCGTAGGCGTCGGTCTTGATGATGGTGCCGGGGTCCCGTTCGCCGGTGGGGTCGGCCGGCTGCGGATTTCCGTCCTCACCGTAGCTGTAGCTCGCGGAGAACACCGGATCGAACGCTCCCCACTCGGCGAGCAGATTGGCCCGGGCGATCGGCGTGGTGAACGACTCGACCTTGATGCTGTAGTTCTTGGCGAGGGCGAGCTGGATGGCCTGCTCCATCGTCAGAGGCCCCTCCACCGCGGGCGGCGCTCCGCTTTGGGCGCGAGCGTAAAGCGCGAGGCTGGCGGCGAGGGCGAGGATGGGAGGCAGGCGCCGGAAGATACGCATGTAAGGTCTGGATTGATACATCACTATGCAGCGAGCGTGCCAGGGGCGCTTGAGGTATTTTAGTTCCTTGTGCTGAGTTACTAGCGAAAGTCCAGGCCGATTGCGCTGCGGCGCGGGCGGTTCGTCAACGGGACGTTTTTTTCCCGAAAGTGGGAACCTGGCTGACGCTCGCCGGACCTGAGGGAGGAGCGAACGTTCGGAGCGGCTCCGGTCAGCGTTGCCTTGCGGCCGTCGGTTCAGAGGCGGCGCCGGACGCCGCCCCCTTAGTTGACCATCATCCCGTCGGCGAGGCGCACGATGCGCGAGCCGTAGGCCGCGTTTTCGTTGGAGTGCGTCACCTGCACGATCGTCACGCCCTCGTCCCGGTTGAGCTTCTTGAAAAGCTCCATGATCTCGCGGCCCTGATCGGAGTGGAGGTTGCCGGTGGGTTCATCGGCGAGGATGATGGCCGGTTTCGCAATGAGCGCCCGGGCAATGCCGACGAGCTGCTGCTGGCCGCCGGAGAGCTGGCTGGGATAGAGGTCTTTTTTGCCGACGATATTGAAGCGGTCGAGCATGTCGCAGACGATGCTGTCGCGCTCCTTCTTGGCCGTGTCGCGATAGGAGAGGGGGATCTCGAGATTTTCGTAGACGGTAAGATCGTCGAGCAGATGGTAGCTTTGGAAGACGAACCCGATGTTTTTCTTCTGCAGCTCGAAGCGCTTCTTCTTGTCGAGGCGGTGAACGGCGTCTCCACCAAACCAATACTCGCCCTCCCACGCGCTGTCGTGCAGGCCGAGCACGTGGAGCAGGGTCGATTTGCCGGAGCCCGACGGACCCATGATGGAAATGAAGTCGCCGGGCTCGATGGTCAGCGAAATGCCGCGAAGGGCGTAGAACGGGCCGCCTTTGAGAGGAAAGACGCGATCGATACTTTTGAGGGTGATCATTGCCACAGCCGGAATCCCTCAAGTCAGCCAGACTCCGGCCCGCTCGTGCAAGGGCCGTTTCGCCTTTCCGGCCGGGGCGGAATCGGATTTCGCGGCAGGGTGTTTGGCCGGCGCCTCGGTCGCCGCGGCCCCGCCGCGGGCGGAAGCCTCGGCGGAGGCCACAGGATCGGTCTTGGTGCACGCGATGGTCGTCAACGTGGAGACCAGTGCCGCAGCGAAGAGGGCAGGGAATTTGGACTTCATGGAGGAGTGAGCGGATCGATGGGTTTGGGAGGGTTTATCCGCGGGCAGGTGGGGATGGGATTGCCCGGCCTGCGCTCGCGTCAGGCTTCCCAACGCGCGGAGGTCCCCTCGTCGAACACGGACGTGGGGCGAGCGGCGGGTTTGGCTGGGTTGGGCGAGCACGAGCGACCGATTTGCAGGCGCCGTGCCAGAGCGCCGCATGCATCGTTAGTCGCTGACGTGCACAGCGATGCGTAGCATGTAATGAGTGGCCGCATGCGTGGTTTCACTCATTAATGAAACCGATGCGTCCCGGAAACGGGACGGCGAGTTGGCGCGGAAACCGCGTCGCCAAGTGTGGCCGGTCTCCCGTTGGCCCGATCCGCGCACAGACCGGATCTCCTCAACCGAAGAGTGGCTCTCCGCCGTCCGCCGTCGCTCCGTTGCGGCGCCAGCGGTAAAGGAGCGGACCTTTGGTGCGTTCGAGCTGTTTGTAGAGTGCGAGGTCCGCGCGTTTCGGCAGCGTGACTTCGTGCACGCCCGTGACATCGCAGTTCAGGAAGCGGGCGTAGGGCTTGAAGTGCTCGGGGCGTCCGATGATGCGGGCGCCGTCGGCGGGCAGCGCCGGTGGCGGGCGGCGATCGAGTACCAGGAACGAGTAGGGCAGGCTGCGCAGGTCGATGCCAGCGCGCTGGCCGAACCGCACCCAGTTGGAATCGGCGTAGATCCCGGCGGGTGGCGAGGCGAAGTGGTGGCACCAGTGACGCTCGTTACCCGCCCCGAGCATCCCGCAAACGGCGGCATGCGTGCAGGGGGCCACGAGATTGAACTGTGCGCGCAGGCGCTCCCGCCACTCGACGAGCGTGCGGCTCACGTCGGACGTGCCGGGCTCGATCCAGATGACGGCGGTGGCGCGGGCGATGAGGTCCGCGACGGCGGCTTGGGCATCCGCGTCGAGCTCGTTGAGCACATGGCTGAGGACGAGCAGGCCGAACGGCTCGCCGTCGCGATATGCGTCGACATTGAAACCTGGATACGCGGCCCGGGCGGCATCGGCGGCGAACTCGCGTGCGAGCGTAGAGTGATCCCAGACGCTCAGCCCGGAAAAACGCTCCGGCCCGAACGCCCCGAGCACACGGCGGCCGGCAACACCGCTGCCGCAGCCCCAGTCGAGGACCACGCCCTCCGGAGGCGTCCAGCCGCGCAGCGTGAGCTCGCGCAGGACGGCGCCCCATTTCCAGCCGATGCGCTCGCCGTACGTGAAATCGTAGCTGGCAAGATCGCTCCGCGACCGCCAATACGGCCCCGCCGCTGCCGCGCCGCTGAGAAACCCCTCGCGCAACCGGTCGAGCGCCGCCCAATCAAGTTCCGACCACGTCATGAGCGTGTGAATACAGACATCGGGTTTTGCCGGCACTTGGCGTGGGTCATTCGCCGAGGGGGAGGCCGAGGTGGGCGGCGAGGCGCTGGGTGCGGAGGCCGTAGAAGGCGGCGAAGGCGCGGATGCGGCGGGCGAGGGCGTCGTCGGGGGTGCCGCGGGGGCGGGCTTTCACGGCGGCGATCATCAGGTTTTTGGCGGTGTGCTCGGTGGAGATGAATTCGAAGACCTTCGTGCGGTAGCCCGCCCATTCCAGCAGCTGCGCGCGCAGCGCGTCGGTGACGAACTCGGCCTGGCGTTCCTGGAAAATGCCGTGGCGCAGCGCGTCGGCCAGCACCGGCGGCGCGCTGAGCTGCGGGCGCAGCTCCTTCTGGCAGCAGGGCGACACGACGAGCAGCGTAGCGCCGGCGTCGATACCTTTGGCGAGCGCGTCGTCGGTGGCGGTGTCGCAGGCGTGCAACGCGATGAGCACGTCGAGCGGGCCGGTTTCGGCGGAAGCGATGTCGCCCGTCTCGAAGGCCAGGTGCGCAAACCCGTTCTCCTTGGCGATGCGGTTGCACAGCTCGACGAGGTCGCGGCGCATCTCGATGCCGCGCACGGTCGCGCGGGGGCCGAAGAGCGCGGCGGTGGCGAACGTAAGGTAGCCTTTGCCGCAACCCGCGTCCAGGACGCGGAGGGGCGAGGCCTCGGGACGGGTGTCGAGGGAATCCGTTGGCGGCTGCTCGTTGTCGGGCGTGAACCCGGCCTCGCCGGCGAGATGCGCGAGCAGCTCAGTGAATTTCTGGATCTGGCGAAACTTGGCTGAGGCGCCTTCGCGTGGCTGGCCGCGTTCGTTGGTGATGCCGAGGGCGCGCAGCCACGGCGCGTCGGTCGGGATGGCGTGGTGTTTGGCGCGGTCGTGTTCGTCCGGCGCGGCGGGCGGAGCGGCGGCGGCGACGGTGATCTTGAGCCGGGTGGGGCCCTGGTCGGCGCAGGCGAGTTGGGCGGTCTGCACCGGCGTGAAAAGATGCGCGTCGAGGAAGTCGCCTCCGATCAACGGCTCGAGTAGGGCGAGGGCTTCGGCGGGCGGATGATTCTTGGTGATGTCGCGGGTGGCGTGCCGCCAGACGAAGGACAGGTGCGGGCCGGCCTTTAGCGAAACGGGGCGCACGTAGAGGTTTTGCAGGGTGGCGTCGGCGCCGCGGTGCTTGCCGAGGGTGAGTTTCACGAGCGTGGCGTCGTGCACGCTCGCGCGGAGGAGCTCGAGGAAGCGATCGCGGGGGCTGGACGGCGGCGAAGACATGTTCCCGCACACTAGGCCCGGGCCGGCCGCGCGCTAGTAAGAAAATTCCGAGGCGCGCCAGAGCTCGCGGCCGGCGCGAAACGTGGCGAGCACGTCCGCGGGCGTGACGCGTGTGACGATCGACGCGACGAGATGGCGCGTGGCGCGAAGGTGCGGCTGGTGAAAATCGAGCACCACGAAGCTCGCCGGAAGGTGCTCGGCGAGCGCGCCGTGATGATCGCCGCCGAGGGCGGCGCGCACGTTGCTCGTTGCCATTTTCAGGATCGCGACGGGATCTGGCGAAACGGCGTCGCCCGCCTGGGATTTGGCGAGCTTGTAGGTGAAATCGAGCTCGGCGAGCAGGTTGGCGCTGTTGAGCATGCCGTTGTCGGTGCCGAGGAGGAGATTGGCTCCGCTCCGCAGAAG
>DASWVO010000071.1:0-16650 GCA_036406235.1 Opitutaceae bacterium | reverse complement strand
TCGACGTGCTCCTGCACCCAGCGCAAGGCGGCGCGGGCATCCGCCACCGCCTCGCCGACGTGCGTGCCGAAGCGCTCCGCGGTGCGGTAATCGGGCACGATGCCCACCATGCCCCATTTGGCCGCGAGGCGGGCGTTGCCGGCGGAGTTTTCCGGGGTGCCGCGCACGAAACCGCCGCCGAAGAAGTAAACCAGGGCCGGCCGGCGGTCGTCGCGCGCCCATCCTTGCGGTTTGAATACATGCAGGCGCAGCGGCTCCGGCTGCAACTCGCGATATACGTGCGTCTCGGCATCGGGCAGCGAGGCCGGCGCGCGCGGGGCGGCCAGCGCGCTTGTCACCCCCAGGCAGACGACGATGCCGGCGAGCCAGCAGCGGGCGCGGTGAGAAGCACGGACGGAGGGCATGGGCCCGTTCAGTTGAGGGTGAGACGATCGTCCGTGAGTGTGACGGCATCCGTCCGGCCATCCGGACGGCGCACCGTGAGCACTCCGGCGGAGTCGAGCGTCGCCTCGAGGGCCGTCGCGGGCCGTCCGTCGCGCTCGGGCCAGAGCACGGCATAAACCGTGAAGCTCGCCGCGCGTTCGTTGCTTTCCGCCGTGAAGTGGTGGTGCGGAGTCCATTTTCCGGTGACGTAGCTGCCCATCCCGGCGGTGTATTTCGGATCGATCGGCACGGGGAACTGGTCGGTGATATTCGCCGTCCAACTGATCCCGGGCGAGAGGAGGCGCGTGGTGAGCGTGACCTGGTTCTGCTGAATCAGGACGGTCGACGTTGCGGCATCCCAGTCGATGGTTTTCTCGGCGTGGAGCAGCCAGGAGAGTTTGCCCGGATTCGCGAGCTCCACGCGATCGCGCAGGACGACGTAGCGCTGGTCGATGAAAACCAAATCTCGCGTCACGCGTTTCACGCGGCCCTTTGGCTGCAACGTCTGGTAGGCGACCGTCGCGTCCCCCGTCGTCCAGGCGTGGCGCGGTCCGGTTTCGAAGCGTGTGATGGTGCCGGTGGCGGCCTTGTCCTGCGGTTTCTGGCCGAGGCCGTCGATCAGGACGGCGTTCTTCGACTTGGTCTGCCAGGTCCACTCGCGGTGCATGGGCGAGCGGTGGAATTCGCGGTAGGCGGAATTGATCGCGAGGCTCTCGCCATACGCGTTCAGGATGAAGGCATTCTGGTGGCCGTGACTGTGGCTGAAGCTGCCGTAGGGCGAGGAGACGAACGTCACGTGGATGTCGTCGGCCGGCCGGCCGAGGGCGCTGTGCAACGACACCCATCCCACGTCACGAAAAAATCGATACGGCGGGAGCGTGGCGAGCGGCTGCGGCGCCGGCCGGGGGCGCGCCGAGGCGGTGAAGTTGCGGATGAGGAATTCGGCGGAGGTCGGATAGATGCGGTTGAGCTCGCCGAGACCCTTGTCGGCCGGGCGCGGGCGCGTGTCGATGCACAGGGCGGCGTAGCTGCGCAGGTGGCCGTCGCCGAGGACGCGCGCGACGTGCTCGAGGTAGTCGGCGCTGGATGACTCGAGATTGAAGCGGCCGGCATTGGAGGCGTCGCCGAAGGTCGTGTGCAGATACGGCTGCACGTTGTAGACCGCGAAATACGGCGAGTTTTTCCAGAACGGCGACGCGTAGGCGAGCGGGTCGCCGATGGCGAGGAGCGCGTCTTGAAACACCGCGTGTTCCATGGTGCCGCGCCAGTAGGCGTTGCCCTCCGCCCAGCCGCCGTCATCGCCGCCCCACGGGCTGAACTGGTCGCGGTAGAACACGTAGGCCAGGCGCCACCACTCGCGGGCCTCCGGCAGGTCGTCCCACAGCGCGAGCCCCGCGAGGCCGGTCATCGCCATGAAGCGAACCGGGTGACTTTCGGGGGAAACGGCGAGGGAGCTGCGCCGGATCTTTTCGACATTCGCCTCTTTGATCCAGCGGGCCGAGCGTTCGCCGCGGAGGCGGAAGTGCTCGAGGACGCGTTTCTTTTCGTCCGGTGTGAACTGGTCGCGCAACAGATCGTAGACGAGCGGCAGTTTGCGCCAGAGACGGAAGTGCGCCTCGTCGTTGTAATAAATATCCGTCGCACCGACCACCGCGCCGCGGCGCCAGTCGGGCTCGAAGTGCCAGGTGACGGCTTCGAGGAGGAATGCTTTGGCTTTTCCGAGATAGCGCTCTTCGCCCGTTGCAACCCAGAGGAGCGCTGCGGCCTCGGCGACGCCGCCGACGAGCCCGCAGGTGTCTTGGGCGGCGCGCCAGCGATCGGCCATGTCGGACGTGCGCTTCTTCGGCTCGGGGTCGCCATAAGTGACCGGCTCGGCGGGAAACGGACGCGAGAGGTAGTCGCGGTCGAAATCGCTTTTGATTTTGGCGAACGCCGCTGAGCCCTCGCCGGAGGTGACATAGGCGCGGAACGCTTCGGCGTGGCCGGCCGGCACGAGCGTGCGCGGTGCCGCTGCCGGTACGTGAGCGGCGACGTCACCGTCCGCGGGACGCACCGCGGCCGGGGCGCCGCCAGCCGCGTGCGCGGTCCAGAGCGCACCAGCCGCGAGCACCACCCGCCGCAGCCTGGCATACGTTAGGTGACAAGAACTCGGCGTGGCGGCGCGCTGCGAGACAGGAGCGGCTTCAGGGGATTGGTCATGCATCGAATGACAAGAGGGTTGGGACGTCATGGCGTGGAGCGGGAAAAGGGAAGGGCCGGGAGGGACCAGTGGGTGAGGGCCCAGGCGGGGAGGGTCGGATGGGAGAGTTCCCATTGGCCGGGCGCACCCTTGACCACAGTCCAGGGCGCGGCGTCGGCGGGGGTGCTTCCGGTCCAGGCGAGCGCGGCGAGAGCCGTGCGGCCGGAGAGGCGAACGGTTTCGACCAGGGGCGTGGCGTGATAGGGCGCGTGGATGTGCGTGCGTTTCGTCGACTCCTCGAGGCGGTTGTCCCACGCGGCCCGCGCGAAACCGAGGAGCGGCTGCAACGCGGTGCCGCGAGCGCCGGCAAAGGCGCGAAGCGGCGTCGATGGGCCGCCGTCCACCTGCAGCGAAGGCAGTGCGTCCGCGGCGAGGGGCAATGCGTATCCACCGAGTCGTAACACGACCGGCTGGCGCGCGTCGACGAGGTGCACGCTGAGCAGCCAGCCGGCGCGCCACCAGAGGAACGTTTCCACGCCGGTGTTCACCTGGCCGGTCTTGAACCCGAGGCTGTAGGCGTAGCCGAGGTGCTCGCGGTCCATCTCGACGCACACCGTCGAGTGGCGGCCGAAGACACGTCCGTCGTCGAGCTGCTGGGTGAGCGCGTTGTCCAGCGACCAGTCGGTCGGCGGCGGACCTTTCGACAGCGTGAAGCTCACGCCGGTGCGGTAGGCGAGCTTGCTCCATTTCCAGGCGCCATAGCGTAGCTGGGAATTGGATACCATCGAGCCGGCGTTGAGAATCTCGACCTCGCCGCCGATGCCGCGCACCGCGAGGCCGGCGGAGGGGATGAGATGGACGAAGTCGCCCTGCTCCGCGGCCAGCGGTTGCTCGGGAGCGGTCCAGAACGCGTGGTCCGGCGGCAGGAGGAGCGCCGCGAGGCCCTTGGCGCACCAGTAGGGCGAGGCGGCGCACGAGTAGCTTTCGGCGAGGTCGTTGAAGTGATCTGTCCAGCCGAAGGCGAGGCAGCCCTGCTCCTGCGTGATGGGGCGGGCGAGGAAGAAATCGAGGCTGCGCGTGCAGAGGCGACGGAGCAGGCCGGGCGGCACGTCGGTGCAACCCTCCGCCGCGGCAAGGCCGAAGACGTTGATCGCGTTGAAGCGATACATCATCGAGCGGCCGAATGCCGGGTGTTCGCCGCTGGCGGCAAAGAAATGGTGGTAGTCGTTGACGAACATCCGGGCCCAGTCGCGCCAGCGCTGCGCGCGCGCCGGATCGCCGGCGCCGTGAAGCCGGGCCCACCACAGGCCGTAGAAGTGGAAGGCGTAGGCGTTGTAGTGATCGAAGGCCTGGTTGATGCCGTCCTCGAACCAGCCGCCGCCGCGGTGCATCGTCTCGAGCTGGTCGAGGTGCTTGGCGATCACCGCGCGGTCCGTGCGGTGCCCGTAGCCGTGCTTCCCGAGAAACTCGAGAATGTGCACCGACATGAACAGATGGTTGTTGTTGACGATGCCGCTGCCCCGCGAGGTCGCGAGCCATGCCGCGACCTGGTCCTTTTCGGCGGGCTCAAGCGGCTCCCAGAGCTGACGCGGCGCGATTTGCAGGGCCACCGAAAGAAGGCCCATCTCGACGTGATGCTGATGATAGCTCGCGTCGGGCCCGAAATACTGCGGCGAGTGCGGATTGCTGCCGGCGACAAGCGCCTCGCGAAACCACCGGGCGAGTCGCTGGCGGAAGGCGCGGGAGTCGGCCGCGGTGCCGTTCTCCTCCGGCGCGCTTTGCAGGTAATGAGCGGCGAGGAGCAGGGGGCGCGCGAACGACTCGAGGCGGTCGGCCTGGGCGTCGTGGTCGCTGGCGGGACCGGCAATGGGCAGGTCGGCCCGGCCCGGGTGCATCAGCGCGGCGAGGGGCTCGAGCAGGCGCCGGGTCTGCCGCTGCCAGTGGCGGTAGGGGGTATCCATAATATAATTACATGAAAAAATCCGAAGGTCGAAGCTCGAAATCCGAAACAAATCCTAATGAAAAAGTTCAATCATGCTCTGTCCTGTCGCCTCGTGAGTTTCGGATTTCGGGTTTCGTACTTCGGGCTTCCCCGCCAGGGACCTCAGGTGATGAGATCGTAATTGTGAACCGTGATCTGCGCCTGCAGCGGCCGGCCGGCGGCGTAGGCGTGGAGATTGTGCAGCGCCCATTCGCCGGCGTCACGGCGGCGGTCGGTGGTCGGTCCGGCGAGGTGCGGGGTGAGCGAGACATTCATCAAGCCGCGCAGGGGGTGATCGGCCGGCAGCGGCTCCATCGTGAACACGTCGAGGCCGAACTGGACTTTGCCCTCGCGGGCGACGCGCACCAACGCGTCTTCGTCGACCACCGCACCACGGCCGATGTTGACGAACACGCCACCCGGGCGGATGAGGCGCAGGTGTTTCTCCTGCACGATGCCGCGGGTTTCAGGAATGAGCGGGGCGAGTTCGACCACGATGTCGTTGTCGGCGAAAAGCGCTTCGAGCGAGGCGCTGGGGCGCACGCCCCATTCGCGCTCGACCGCCGGGGTGAGGTCGGGCGCAAACGCGCTGATCTCGACGCCGAAGGGGCGCAGCAGCTTGACAAGCTCGCGGGCGACGAGCCCGAAGCCGTGGATGCCGACGGTGCGGCCGAAGAGGGAGGCGGTCTCGGTTTTCTCGTTCTTCCACGCGCCTTCCTTGTGCATGGCGATGCACCAGGCGGAGGCGCGGCGCAGGGACGAGAGGATGTGAAAGAGCGCCCATTCGGCGACGATCCGGCTGATCGAGCTGCCCCAGTTGGTGACGATCAACCCGCGTTCGAGATGCGCGCGGGTCACGAGGCGCTTCACGGAGCCGGCGAGGTAGCACACGTAGCGCAGGCGCGGCGGCAGGTCGGAGGGAAGCGGGGGCGTTTTCCAGCATGCGATCAGCACTTCGGGATTTGCCTCGGCGAGGGTGCGGTGGAAGTCGGACGCGGAGATTCCGGCGGTGCTGACGAAACGGTGTTCGGCAGCGAGCGCGTTGACCTCGGACCAAGCCGGCTCGGGAAAGAAATCACGCACCTCGGTAGGCGTGAGAGCGGCAAGGACGGAGGCGGGCTGGCGCGGGACGGCGATGTCGGCCGGACGCGCGGTGGGCTGGGCGGAAGGATTCACGTCGGAGGAAAACATTCGAGGATTTCGGCGGCGGGCTCGGGCGTGAACTCCACGGCGCCGAGCCCGGCGGGTACGAAAAATTTGTCGAAGGCGCGCAGCCGGTGCGTCTCGCCGCCGGCGGTGAGCGTGACGGCTCCGGCCGTGACGATGCCGATGTAGAAGCCGCCCTCGGCCTTCGTGAGCGGCGCGCGCACGGAGCTCTTGCGCACGCCGAAACAGGGCGTCCGTTCCGGCCCGATCAGGTCGTCCTGGTACGAGTCGGGGCCGAGTGGGCGGCGCCGGCGCGGCGGGCAGGCGGCTTCGACGGCGATGCGGTTGAGCGGCCACGGCGAGAAGTCGAAAACATCGAGGCAGAAGTCGAGTCCGCGGCCCATGAAGCGCGCCGCCTCCGGCAGCACATAACCGCCGCGTTCGAACTCGAAACGCACGACGAGGTCGCTCGGTTCCTGTATTTCCACCAGAAATACACCTTCGCCGAGCGCATGCGGGACGCCGCCCGGGACGAGGTAGGTGTCGCCGGCCCGCACGGGGATTTTGTCGAAGCACGCCTCGATGCCGGCGATGTCCTGGGTTTCGATCAGTTGTTTGAGAGCGGCGCGGGAGGGTGGACGCTGGAAACCCAGGTAAATGTAGGGCTGCGCGATCCGCGGATCCGTCGCGAGCACGTGGTAAGCCTCGGTCTTGCCCGAGGGCGACCCGAGATACCGTTGGGCGAAGGCTGCGGTCGGATGCGCCTGGAAGTGCAGGCGCATGGCCGGATCGAGCAACTTGACCAGCAGGCGCGGCTCCGCGCCGTATTTGGCCGCATGGGCGGCGCCGAGAAAATACGCGGGATCAGCGGCGAGGAGCTCCGCGAAATCGAAGGTCTCTCCGGCGGCGGATACCTGGGAAACTCCTTCGCGCTGATCCTCGCGACCGGCGTTGACCGCCCGCGTGGTCGACGCGATCCAGTCTTCGGGAAAATGGCTCGGTCCGGCGGTCTCCGCCGGCAGGGGGGCGCCGGCGGAGACCGCGAGCGCGTCGAGCGTCATGCCGCCTTGATATGTGCGCCACACCCGGTTGGGCGGCAGCAGCAGGATCCGGCCTCGGGGCGGGGGCGTCATGGTCATGGCAGGCTGGGCCGTAGGTGCGATGTCGGGACCGCAGACGTCACCGCGTCAGCCCCTTGGCGGCCGCCGCCGTCCCGGCGGACGCGGGCAGCGGGCGCGGGCGGGCGCTGCGCACGAGGATGTAACCCACCCCGCTGACAAATCCGCCGCAAGCGAGGAAAGCCAGGCGCCCGCCCACCGGGTTGGGGATGAGCGCCAGCAGCACCACGAAGGCGCCGTAGGCAATGCACAGCCAGCCGATCGCGCCGGACTGGCGGTCATCGTTGGCGGCGTGGGCGCCCTCCTCCTTGGCGAAATCGACGGGAGTGCGCAGGCGCGTGAAGAAGGTCTCGATATCGGCCTTGTAGGCCGGCGCAGTGTAGCGCCAGAAGAGTTTGGTGCCGAAGAACCAGGCGGAGCCGACGATCACGTTGCCGAAAAACTGAATGCCCTGCGTCCAGTATTCCCGGGAGGACGCGTCGAGAGGCGTGGTGACGCCGAACCGGAGCGCGGCCCATTCGGGCGTGAGATAGTCGCTGATGAACATCGAGCAGAAGAAGCCGACGAGCACCGTGCTCCAGGCCGACCACGGCGGCGTGTTGCGCACCACGAGGCCGAGCAGCAGCGGCACGATGACCGGGATGCTCACGAGAATGCTTACGCGCTGCATGAGCAGGAACAGGCCGAGATCCTTCAGCTGGCTCATCTTCAGCGCGACGAGGATGACGATGATGCCGAGCACCACCGTCGTGAATTTCCCAATACGCAGCAGATGGGCGTCGGCGGCGTGGGGCTGGAAGTGCGGCTGGTAGAAGTTCTTGATGAAGATGCCGGCGTTCTTGTTCAGGCCGGAGTCCATCGACGACATCGTGGCGGCGAAGATGCCGCTGACGAGCAGGCCGAGCATGCCGACGGGCATGACCGCATGGGAGATGGCGATGAACGAGGCCTCCTCGGGATTGTCGAGGTGGGGGAAGATCGCCTTCAGGTCGGGGAAGAGGATCTTCGCGGCCATCGGCGGGACGAACCAGATGAAGATGCCGAAGAGGAACAGTCCGGCGCCGAGCAGGCCGGCCCAGCGCGCGTGCCGGCTGTCCTTCACGCAGAGGTAGCGGTTCGCATCGAAGAGATTGTTGGTGGAGTTCACCTGCTTCAGCAGCATCGCGAGGCACCACAGGCCGAGAAACTCCTTCGAGAAGACCTGGCTGAAATCCATGTGCGCCGCGGGCAGTTGGGAGAGAAAGCCGTCGAGGCCGCCGACCCGGGCCAGCGAAAGCACAGTGACGGCGATGCACACCGGCATCAGGATCAGCACCTGGATGAAGTCGCTCGCCAGCACGGCCCAGCTTCCGCCGATGAGCGCCATGACCAGCACCACCAGCCCGGTGGCGACAATCGTGAGGGTCAGGTCGATGTTGAAAACCGCGGCGAAAAACACGCCCAGCGCGTTGAGCCAGATGCCGGCCTGCAGGGTGCCGAGGGGAATCTGCAGCCAGGTGAACACCTGCTCGCTGCTGCGGCCGAAACGCTGGCGGATCGCCTCGACGGCGGTGATCACGCGCAGCTGCCGGAACCGCGGGGCGAAATACGCGGCGTTGAGCAGGAAGCCCGCGGCATTGGCGAGGTAGATGATGGCGATGGGCCAGCCGTCGGCGTAGGCCTTGGACGCGGCGCCGGTGAACGTCCATGCGCTGAAACTCACCATGAAGGCCGAGCCGCCCACCATCCACCACAGGGCCTTGCCGCCTCCGCGGAAGTAGTCGCTCACGTTGGATACGAAGCGCCGGAAGACCCAGCTGATCGTGATCATGAAGGCGAAGTAGAAGGCGAGGACGGCGTAGTCGAAAGCGGTGAGCATGACCGGGAAATTTGGGGTGCCTCCTTATAACTATTAATAAACATTAGGCGTCAAGGCCGATTGTGCGGGAAATGCACGCGGACTGGATCCGGCGGGGCGGGTGCGCGGCGGCGCGGGCGGCCCGTGCGCGGGAAGGGCCGGCGGGCCAGGGCGAGGGCCGCCGGCTGGAATTCGGGCGGAGGCGTCTGTCAACGCGCCACTTACCACGCCCCGACCGGGCGGGCCCGCCGCATCGCGCGCGACAACCAATCACTCGGCCGGGGCCGGGCCGGTCGATTCGCCGGCGATGAACTGGGAGGGCAGCATCAGGTCGTTGAAGGGCTCGTCGGGCTCGCCAGTGCTGTTGAGCAGGAGGCGCGCGGCGGCTTCGCCGAGCTTCTCCGGACTCGTCCCGGCGCAGGTGATGCGCGGCTTGTTCTCCAGGCCGGCACGCGAGACGTCCGCACCGCAGACGCTCACGGCCTTCGGGACGGCGAGGCCGGCGTGGCTGAAACCTTTGATGGCGCCGGCCGCCATCATCGAGTTGTAGCAGACCCACGCCGTCGGGAAATCGCGACGCTTGGCGTGACTCGCGGCGGCGAGCGCGGCCTCGAAGCCCTCGGCGCGGTCGGCCTGGTCGAGGGTGATGGAGTAGCGTGGGAGCAGTTCGACGCCGACGGTCTGGAGGGCGGTGCGATAGGCCTCGAGACGTGCCTCGTGGCGCCCGAGACCGAGGTTGCCGCCGAGCCAGCCGAAGCGGCTGTGACCCAAGCCGCGGAGATGGCGAACCAGCTCCTCGAGCGCTTGCGGTTCATTGCCCAGCACCGAGTGGCAGAGCCCCGGATAACGCGCCGACACGGCGACGATCCGCCGCTCGATCTTGCGCAACTGTTCGAGAAAGCCGCGCGAGACTTCGCCGAGGAGCACGACGCCCTGGAACGAGTGGCCCGGGTGGAAGAAGCGGTGCAGTTTTTCCACGTCGAGCTCGTCCTCGGCTCCGAGGAACGTGCTCGCCATGCCGCGGGCCTCGGCGACGGTGTGCAGGCCGTGCTGCACATGGCCGAAATAGACGCTCGGCGTGTGCAGGCGAAGCGGGGCGCGCAGGATGAAACCGATCTGCCGCGGCTGCACCACGGCCGGCGACGAGCCGAGGTGCATACCCTTGGGCCGGTAACCGCGTTTGACCGCGTGGTCCCAGATGCGTTCGTAGGTCTCCGCGTTAATGCCCGCCTTGCGGCCGTTGAGCACGAGCGAGACCAGTGCCTGCGATACGTTCAATTCCTTCGCGAGCTGGGTTTGCGAGACCTTGGCGTTCCGGGGCATTGCGACAATAGCGTTTAATAATTACGACCGAAAATCAACGTATTATTAAACCAACGACGCAACGCCGTTTGCAAGCCCCCTGAAGGCCGTGCGATCGCCCGTCCCGCGTTGGTCTCCGCGCTCGCTCAGCGCAGGGGCGCGGCGAGGTGCAGCCACAGCCACTCCGTCGCGTCCTTCACCGTGGGGCCGCGTCCGCCCGTCGCGGGGAAATTGTTGTCGTTCACCACCACCAGGTTTTGCGCGTCGAGCACCTGCACCGATTCGATCGTGAAGTAGGGGAAGCGGAACTGCGGGCCGAAGCCGGCGAGATGGTCGGGATCGGCGATCGCGAGCAGGTCGGCGACGAGCCGCTTGGGCACGACGCCCGCGGCATCGGCGGCGGCGAGCTCGATCTCGTAAAGGCGTTTGAAGGCGGCGGCCTCGCCCTGTTTCGAGTCGCGTTCGATCACGACGAAGTGGGTGGCGTCGACGGTGGCCAGTTCGCCGATGGCGGTGGCCGCCGGCTCGAGCCGGTAGCGCCAGAAGCGGCCGGTGAAGCGCGCGGTGGCCGCATCGACTTCATGGATACGCAGGGTGCCGGCCGGATCGCCCTCGACCGTGCCTTCGAGCAGGGCGTAGAGCGTGCGAAAATCCGGACTCGCGGCGAGGCCCTCGAAACCGCGGGAGGCGCCGAGGTTGGCCGGGCGAACGCCGGCCAGGACGGCGGGGTTCTGCGGCGAGCGCACGAAGTCCTTCGCCGGATCGCGCCCGGGCCCGAAATCGGGCACGGCCACCGGAGGAGCCAGGAGACGGCCCTCGCCGTCGACGTGCAGCAGCCAGGGGCCGAACTCGTCGCTGATCCAGAACGTGCCGTCGGGCATCGCGACGAACGATTCGGGGTCGACGTCGCCTCCGGTCAGCGGCCGGCCGGGCGTGAATTCGTGCGTGAGGCGGAAAGGAAAGTGCCCGGCGGGGTCGCTGAGCGCGATGCGCCGACGAAGCTCGACGCGGCCGATTTGTGAGTCGGACTTTACGCCCGACACCGCCGACGAAGATGTCGGGCCCAATGCCCGATCCGCGTTCCGATCATCGTCTGCCGTCCGGGGAGCGACGGCGAAGAGATAAAGGCACAGCCGCCAGTCGGGGCTGTTGGCCTGGTTGCCAAAGCCGTTGTCGGAGAGCGCCCACCACGTCCCGGGTTCGGGGCCGGGCTTGATGGAGCTTACGCCCTGCACCGGTTGCGAGGCGAAGCGGGGCGCGGCGAGCTTGCGGCCGTCGCTCTCAAACTGCCCGGAGGGCGGCCCCTCCGTGAACGTGTCGGCGGGCAGGCGGGCGAAACCCGTGAGGGTCACCTCGGGAGCGGCCTGCGGGGCGGGCGTGGCGGCGGCATGGATTGTCGGTACGGCGAAGCTGGCGAGCACCGCGGCCGTTGTCGCGAACAGTTGAATACGCATCAGTTGTACAGCCAGTAGCGGCGGCTCAGGTTTTGGTAGATGCTCGCTCGCTCCCGCCAGTCCCGCAGGAAGCGTTCGACGTCGGTGCGGGCGCCGTCGCGCTTCAAGACCTCAAAAAACGCCTGCGAGCCCATGTGGCGGAGGAAGCCATTCGCCTCGCCCTGCGGCGCGGCGGCGAACGGGTTCTGCGGCTCGAGTTTGCAGGCCAGGCGCATGAGATGGAAACTTAGTTCGGTGGGCCGCCAGGCATCCCAGTCGGTCACCTCGATGTAGAGCCCGGTCTTGGGTTTGCCGTCCTTGGAAATCACGGTGACGCGGCGGAAATCGATGCCGGGCAGCTTGAGGGCGCGGAGCTCAGGCTCGATCACGTCGATCTTCAGCTTCAGGTGCGAGATGCCGCGAAACGGATACTGCTCGCCGACACCGTGGCGGAAGCCGCCAAGGTAGGTGCCGAGGCCGGTCATCGGATAGCCGACCGCGGCGGCGAAATCCTGGATGTAAGGCGACGTCGGTACGAACGTGAGGCCGGTTTCCGGCCAGCGCATGCTGCGCCGCCAGCCGCGCATCGGCACGATCGTAAGCTTGCCCTTGGCGCGGACGTGGTCGGGAACGGCGAGCACGCCGGGGGCGGTCGCGGCCATGCGGGCGAGTTCGCCGATCGTGAGGCCATGCACGTACGGCACGCGAAAGGCGCCCACGTAGCTCGTCCATTGCGAGTCCATCGGCGGCCCGTCGACCTTGAGGCCGCCGAGCGGGTTGGGGCGGTCGAGGACGACGAGTTCCACGCCGTTTTCAAAACACGCCTCCATCGCGAGTTTCATGGCGCTGACGAAGGTGTAGCTGCGCGTGCCGATGTCCTGCAGGTCGACGACCAGGGCTTCAATGCCCTTGAGCTGCTGCGGCGTGGGCTTGCGCGACTTGCCGTTGTAGAGGGAGAGCACGGGGAGCCCGGTGGTCGCGTCGACGTGATCCTGATACGTCTGACTTGCCGGAATCCTGCCGTGGATTCCGTGTTCGACGCCGAAGAGCGCGACCAGTTTGACGCCGGGCGCGCGACGCAGGACCTCGACGGTGGGCACGCCGCGGCGGTTGACCCCGGCGGCGTGGGTGAGCAGGCCGACGCGTTTGCCCTTGATCGCGGCGAAGCCGTTGGCCTCGAGGGCGTCGATGCCGAGCATGACCGGGAAAATGCGTTCCACGCGCGGGGCACCGGTGGCGGTCGTAGCTGGCGCCGCCGGCCCGGGAGCGGCGGCAACGGGCGCCACCACGGCGACCGTCGCCGGCGCGGCGGAGGGCGGCGTGTGCTGTTCGGCGGCCGCGCAGCCGAGAAATCCGGCGAGGAGCAGGCAAGCGAGAGAAAGGAGAGTGAGAACGCAGTGCGCGCGACGACGGCCGGCCATGGCGCGGTTCACTCTGGGGCGCCGCGGGAGTCCGTCGAGTCGGAAGCGTGTGATCGCGTTCGCGCTCGCCCGGTTTGCCGTTGTGACGTCTCCCGTAGCGCGGAGCTTCAGCGCTCGTTGCGTCCCGAGCGCGGGCTGAAGCTCCGCGCCACCTTGGGCCGGCGCACGGAGCGAACAGCAGTCGTTAATCGAAGGCCCGTTGCACGGCGCCCGCCAGCAGCGCGGGGGCGTCGCGCAAGGCCTGCGCGAGCGGAGTGTCCGCCGGCGTGATCGCGTGCGTGTGCAGGCCCGCCGGAAGGGTGTCGAGCGCGACTGCACCGGCGAAGACGTGCACGGTTTTACCGAGGCCGAGAGCGCGCGTCGCGAGCGAGCCCGGGCCCTTGCCGGTGAGCGAACTGGCGTCGAAGCGACCTTCGCCCGTCAGCACGAGATCGGCGGCATCGAGCCGGCGTCCGAGGTCGAGCCAGGCGGCCACGAGGTCGGCGCCCGGGCATAGACGAGCGCGAGCCGCGACCATCAGCCCAAACGCGATTCCGCCGGCCGCACCCGCTCCGGGGATGTCGCGCAGCGCAGGCGGTTGTCCGCAATGCGCGCAGAGCAGGTCGGCGAGCCGGGCGCTCTCGGCTTCGAGGCGGGGTCGGTCTTCGGCCCGCAGTCCTTTTTGCGGACCGTAGATCGCGGCGCAGCCCTGCGGGCCGAGCAGCGGATTGGCGACGTCGCAGGCGATGCGCAGCGGCGGCAGGGCGGTGAACGCCTCGCCGTCGATGCGCGTGAGCCGCGGCCACTGCGCGGGGAGTGGCGGACGCAGCTTGTTGCCGGTGTCGTCGCGGAACTCGAAACCGAGGGCCGCGAGCGCTCCCAGCCCGAGATCGTTGGTGGCGCTGCCGCCCACGCCGAGCACGACGCCCGTCGCGCCGAGTTCCGCCGCGGCGCGGATGAGCTGGCCGGTGCCGAGGGACGTCGTCTCCCACGGGTCCCGCAAACCGGGCGGCAGCAGCGCGAGGCCGCTGGCCTGCGCCATCTCGATCACCGCGATCGTCCCCGACGCGGATGCCGCGTCGAAGCCGAGCAACGCCTGCGCCGCCGCGGGAATCGTGGCGCGCGGCACGAGGCCAAGCTGCGCGGTCACAAGCCCTCCGCGCGGGCCCTGCACGGGCAGGCGATGCAAGGTGCCGCCGGTCGCGGTGGTGAGGATTTCCGCAAACCCCTCGCCGCCATCGGCGAGCGGGCAGAGATCGAGCGTCCAGTCGCGGTGCCGCCCGCGTAGTGAGCGCGCCGCTACGTCGCAGGCCTGCGCGGCGCTGAGGGAGTCCTTGAATTTGTCGAAAGCGATCAGAACGCGCATGGAGCGAGGCGGCGACCATAGCCGCATGCGAGCGCGAGGCGAGCGCGACGCGCCGGCTCGATGCTGTCGAAGGCGTTGACGCCGGCCCGGTCTGCGCCTGAATCGCCTGCATGCTTTGCAGCCGTAGTTTCCAGCGCGGACTGACGATCATCCTGATAACGACGACGGCGCTCGCGTTTGCGCAGACGCCCGTTGCAGTCGACGAGGCGGACCCGGTCGTGAAGACCTGGGAGCCGCCCGAGTTGCCGGCTGAATTGCAGAAGGCGAAGCTGGCCGGCGAAGTGGTGGTTGAGTTCGTCGTCGATGAGCACGGGGCGGTGACCTCCGCCAAGGTCGCCTCCTCGAGCGATGCCCGTCTCGATGCGGCGGCGCTTTCGAGCGTGCAGCGCTGGACCTTCGAGCCGGCGATCAGCGAACGCCGGGTGGTGCCGTGTGCGATGCGCGTGCCGGTCGTGTTTCGCGCCGGGAAAACGCCGCGGCGCGAGTTGCTGCCGCCGGTTGCGCCGCAGGTGCTGCCGCGCACGAGTCCGCGCCTGGTGCGCCGCGGGCCGCTGGCAGAGCCGCCCGTGGTTGAGGCGCGCAAGCTGGGCGGCACGGTCGTGTTCCAGTTTGTCGTCGACCCGTCTGGGCGGGCGACGGGAGTCCAGGTGTTGGCGACGGAAAGTGCGGAGCTGGTGAGGCCGTCGCTGGATGCGTTGCGGCGCAGCGAATTCGAGCCGGCCAGGCAGGGCGAGCTCGCCGTGCCGGCGACGCTGCAGGCGCCGTTTGAATTCACGAGCTTCGGCGAAAACCGGCGACAGTTGCTCGAGCTCAACGGAATCGCACCGGCCCGGGGAGGCTCGTGGGGCGATTTTGACGTGCTGCCGGCGCCGCAGGCCTATGCGGAGCCGGTTCATCCGTATGAGGCGTTGCTCGCCGGACGCGCGGGCGAAGCGGAGGTGGAATTTACGGTCGCCAGTTCGGGAAGCGTGGTGAAGGTCGAGGTGGTTTCGGCTTCGGAGCCGGATTTCGGCGCGGCGCTCGCCGCGGCGGTCCGGTGCTGGACGTTCCGGCCGGCGCGCGGCAGCGAGGGGAACATGGAAGCGCGGCTCGCGATGAAACACCGCTTCGCGCTTCCGGAGGAGGGGGCGAACGACGCGCAGGCGCGGCTCGTGGCCCTGCTGGCTCCCGGCGGCGCCGGTATCGCTGGCGCGCGGGGGCTCGACGCGAGACTGATGCCCGTCTATCGCGTGGCGCCGCTTTCGCCGGAGTTGCCCAGGGAGGGCGGGGCGTCCGCGGAAATCGAGTTCATCATCGACCGCGAGGGGCGCGCCCGGCTTCCGCGGGTGCGCAGCGCCAGTCCCGCGGAGTTCGGCTGGGCGGCCGCGGTGGCGGTGGCGCAGTGGGTGTTTGAGCGGCCCACCCGCGGGGGCGAACCGACCGACGTGCGCGTGGCGATCCCGTTTTCGTACAAACCATGACATCCACAACGGCCGCGTGGGCGCTGCTGGCGATCCTGGGACTTGGCGGCTGTGCGAGCGCGCCGCGGCTGCCGCCGTTGTCGTTGCCGGAGCACTACGCTGGCGAGGCGTTTCCGCCCTCGAGCTTTGTCGCGCGCCCGGTGCTCGTCAGCGCGCCGTTCGATGCGCAGCGTCCGCGACTCGAGATCACGCCGGAGAGCCGGGCGGAAGTCCGGCTGGAATACGTGGTCGCGGTCGACGGGCGGGTGGCTGCGGCCAGGGTGCTCGAGAGCAACCATCCGGTGCTTGCGGACGCGCTGTTGCGATGGCTCGCGGCGGCGCGCTTCGTTCCCGGGCAGAAGGACGGGCGCGCTGTGGCGGTGCGGGTGGAGATGCCCTATTTTATCGAGGTCAGCCGGTCGGTCATGCCGTCGCGATGACGCCGATGGCGGTTCATTCCGCGCCGACGTAGGCGAAGCGCGGGATGCGCCGGCCGTCGATCTCGACCTCTTCGAGGAACATCGTGCGTGGCCGCACCCACAGGCCGTAGTCGTCGTAGAGCAGTCGATACACGACGAGTTCCTCCTCCGTCTCGGAATGACGCGCGACGCCGAGCACAAGATACTCCCGGCCCTTGTAATGGCGGTAGCGCCCGGGACGCGGGCCGGCGGGATGTTCGGGAAGGGACGGAAGGTTCATGACGAAGGCTTTTGTTTCACCGGCAGGGGGCGGCGAGGCAATCCCTGCCGGTTGCGCTGGGAGCGGGCGGCTCGCCCGCAATTTCCTGAAGGCGGGCCAGCGGCCCACGCTCCCAGGCAGGCGTGCTTGGGGCTTCGAGGAGTGACCTCTCAGCTTAGCGCGTGATCGCATCGCCCTCGAACTCGAGGCAGATGACCGACGCAATCGCCTCCGCGGGCGGGTTGATGTCGTCGAGCGCGATCACCTTGCCCTCCGGCGAGGTGACGAGCTTGAGGGAGGTGCGCTTCGGATCGGAAAGGTAGTAGGCGCGCGTGATCTTGTTCTGCA
>DASWVO010000070.1:0-7086 GCA_036406235.1 Opitutaceae bacterium | reverse complement strand
CGAAGGCTGGGTGCGGCCGAACAAGAAGATCTTCAACAACGCGCAGATCTCCGACCACTTTGCCATCATCCCCACGACCACCGAGGCGAAGAACCTCGAGGACATGGAGGCCAAGGTCTTCGACATGATCGCGCGGCGCTTTGTCGCGGTGTTCTACCCGGCCGCCGAGTTCGACGTCACCACGCGCATCAGCACGGTCGCGCCCGGCCACGATTTCAAAACCGAGGGCAAGGTCCTCACCAATCCCGGCTGGCTCGCCGTCTACGGCCGGGTGACCGTCGACGAGGATTCGCCCGACTCGAAAGCGCTGCCCGCCCTCGCGCCGGAAGACAACGCCAAGGCCGCCACGATCGACGCGAAGCTCCACGCCGAGCAGACGAAGCCGCCGCCGCGCTACACGGAAGCCACGCTGCTCTCCGCGATGGAAGGCGCCGGCAAACTCATCGACGACGAGCAACTCGCCGAGGCGATGAAGGAGCGCGGTCTCGGCACGCCGGCGACCCGCGCCGATACGATCGACGGCCTCATCAATCAAAAATACATCGAGCGTCAGCAGCGCGAGCTCGTGCCCACCCCCAAGGCCGAGCAGTTGCTTACGTTCCTCGCCGCCGTGAAGACGGAGGTGCTCACCAAGCCCGACATGACCGGCGAATGGGAATCCAAGCTCCGCCAGATGGAGCAGGGAAAATTCCCGCGCGACCGGTTCATGGCTGAGATCGTCGAGGTCACGAAAGGCATCGTGAACCGCACGAAGGGCTTCGAGGAGGACGAGTCCACCGCCCGCGTGACCGACATCGTTTCGCCGACCGACGGCAAGCCGATGCTCGAAACGCTCCGCGGCTACAAATCGCAGGACGGCTCGCTCATGGTCTACAAGGTCATGACCGGCCGCAAACTCGAGGAGGACGAGATCCGCCAGCTCGTCACGCACGGCGAAGTGGGGCCGCTCGACGGCTTTGTCTCGCCGCGCACGGGCAATCGTTTCCCCGCCAAGCTCCGCATCGTGCCCGATCCGAAAGAAGAGGGAAAACGGAAGATTGAGCTCGATTTCGGCAACAAGTTTGAGGTGGGCGACCTAGTGCCCTTCTGGACCGATCCGAAGACGGGCGCCGAACTTTGCGAAGCGCCGACGAGCTATGTGCTGCGAGAGCGCGAGGGCGATGGCTGGAAGCAGGTGTTCAGCGTGGGCCGGCTGATGTGCCAGAAGCCGATCACGCGCGAACTCGCCATCCAGCTCGTCACGCAGGGCAAGACCGACCTGATCCCGGGTTTCATCTCGAAAAAGGGCCGTCCGTTCGACGCCCACTTGCTCCGCTCCGGCGCGAAGATCGCGTGGGAATTTCCGCCCCGCAAACCGAAGACCGACGCCGAGGGCAAGCCGATCGCCCGCAAAGCCAAGCCGCAGGTCGACCTTTCGAGCGCGAAGCGCATCAGCCCCAGCAAGGTGCACGACGGTGAACTGGTGGCGACGCCCGAGGCTTTCTACGTGCGCAAGCTCAACCCCGACGGCACGAGCCGCGTGGTTTTCGAGCTGAAACGCCACCTCTGTCAGCTCGAAATTCCGGAGGGCGAGGTCCAGAACCTCGTCACCACTGGTCGCACGAATCTGCTGGAGGGCTTCGTTTCGAAGCGCGGTTCGAAGTTCAACGCGTATCTCGTCCTCTCTGGCAACAAGGCCAAGGCCGATTTCGAGTTCCCGCCGCGGTGATATATGTAGGGCGGGGCCGCTGACCCCATCCTACATGGCGCGCCTTTTCGGAATCGCGAAACCTTTGGCTGCGCGTAACGTCTTCTCTGCGATGGCATCCCCCAAGCAGAACTACCTCGTCGCCTTCTTCGCACTCACCACCGTCGTCGCCGCCGGCGCGGCTTGGCAGCTCAACCGCAAACTCCACGAGCTGCAACTCGCCTCCCAGCAGGCGATCGACGACCGCGCCACCTGGCAGAAACAGCTCGCGGCAGCCGAAAAGCGCAGCGGCGAACTCGAAACCGAGCTTGCGGCGCTGCGCGAAAATGGTCCCGGAAACCCCTCGCCCTCCGTCGAAGCCGAGCCCTCCGACCGCCCGGGCCCGCGCGGCCCCCGCGACTTTCGGGGCAATCCCGGACGCAACCTGGCGGCATTGCTGGACGATCCCGAGTTCGCGAAGGCGTGGAGCACGCAACAGAAGGCGCAGCTCGACAACCGCTACGCCGATCTTTTCCGAAAGCTCAATCTCAGCCCGGAGCAGTTGGAGAAGTTCAAGAGCCTGCTGGTCGAAAAGCAGACCGCGATGATGGATGTCATGGCGGCGGCGCGGGCCGAAGGCATCAATGGCCGCGAGGGTCGCGATCAGTTGCGCCAACTTGTGCAGCAAACGCAGGCGGAGCTCGACGAATCGATCCAGGCGATGCTCGGCGACGCCGGCTACGCCCAATACAAGGGCTACGAGCAAACGATGCCGCAGCGCAACACGGTGAACCAGCTCGAGCAGCGTCTGAGTTACGGCGGCACGCCCCTCAGCGACGCGCAGGCGGATCAGCTCGTCCAAATCCTCGCCGAAACATCGCCGCGGCGCAGCTCGGGCACCACGAGCGTCGTCAGCGCGATGGGCCCGCAGGCGGCGATGTTTTTCGGCGGTTCCAATTCGATCACCGACGCTGCCATCACCCGCGCCCAAGGCGTGCTGTCCACCGATCAAGTTGCCGCGCTCCAGCAACTGCAGGCCGAACAGCAAGCCCAGCGCCAGATCTCGGACGCGTTTCGCAACGCCGGCCGGACCAGCCAGAGTACCTCAAACGGCGCCAAGGTTCCCGGCGGCGGGTAGCAGCGCGCTGGCGCGTGCTTTGAAGTCACCGCTCTTCTCCAGCCGCGTCACTTCGGCTGCCACTTGCGCCTGCACGCCGCTTGTAACTCCGGTTGTTGCGGAGCCAAACCTGCCAAAAACCGCGCAGGCGTTCTCCATTTCTGCGCAGAGAAAACCCTTGCCCGTGTTTTCGCACGACCGGTAGGCTGCGCCTTCGGTCAACCTTTTTGTAACCAATGATCGTCACCACTGCGCAGCTGTTCAAACACGCTTACGGCAAATACGCCGTCGGCGCCTACAACATCAACAACGCCGAGCAGGCGATGGGCCTCTTCCGCGGCTGCATCGATTCGAAAGCTCCGTTCATCATCCAGATTTCCAAGGGTGCGCGCAACTACACCGACAAGCGCATGCTCGAGGCGATCATCCGGGCCGCGGGCGAGATCTTCCCCGAGGCGATCTTCGCGGTCCACCTCGACCACGGCGACGAGGCCACCTGCTACGACTGCATCGATTCGGGCTTCTTCAGCTCGGTCATGATCGATGCCTCGCACGATCCGTTCGACAAGAACGTCGAGATCACGAAGCGCGTCGTCGACCGCGCCCACGCCAAGGGCATCTCCGTCGAAGCCGAGCTCGGCATGCTCGGCGGTGTCGAAGAGGACATCAAGGTCGAGGACGGCCACGCCACCCTCACCAACCCGGCCGAGGCCGAGGAGTTCGTCAAAAAGACGGGCTGCGACTCCCTCGCCTGCGCGATCGGCACCTCGCACGGCGCCTTCAAGTTCAAGGGCAAGCAGTCCCTGCACTTCGACGTGCTCGAGAAGATCAAGGCCCGCATGCCCGGCTTCCCGCTCGTCATGCACGGTTCCTCTTCCGTTCCAAAGGACGAAGTCGACCGCATCAACGCCGCCGGTGGCACCATCAAGGACTCGATGGGCGTCGACGTGAACGAGTACCTCCCGGCCGCCAAGCTCGGAGTCACCAAGATCAACATCGACACCGACGGCCGCCTCGTCTGGACGCGCGTACACCGCGAGTTCTTCCGCGACAAGCCCGCCGAGTTCGACTTCCGCCCGCCGGGCAAGATCTTCATCGCCGAATACGCGAAGTTCATTGCTTCGCGCAACCAGCTCCTCGGCAGCGCCGGCCAGCTCGACGACCTGCGCGCGAGCCTCGGCAAGTAAGACTTTTCCGGATACGTTTGGTTTCAAAAGGCCGGTCGTTCGCGACCGGCCTTTTTTGTGAGCGGGGACAAACCACGCCCGGTGGGGTTTCAGGGGCGGAGTCGCCTGACCCCGCCGTTTGTGGATCGGGCTTGATGCCCGACGGCTCACCAGCCTTTACGCCAGCTTCCGCTGCGCCGGGAAGACGTCGCGGAGCGTGAGGCTCAGCTTGTCCTGCAGCGCCTGCAGCTCGCGATAGCGGCCGACGTTGGTTTTATTCGGAAGGCAGCGCGTCTCTTCGTCGACGGCCACGATGCCCGTCGTGAAGTCGGCGATCTTCGCCTTCTTGCTGCCGTCGCGCCGCGCGACGCACCACGCCGCCTGCAACGCACCGCCGAGCGCCGCGCCTTCGTCCTCGACCATCGCCACCACGGGCACGCCAAAGATGTCGGCCATGATCTGCCGCCATACCCCCGACTTCGCTCCCCCACCCGTGACGCGAATTTCCTTCGCTTTCACGCCCAGCGTGGCGAGGCGGCGCAGGCCGTAATTCATGCCCATCGTCACGCCCTCCATCGCCGCGCGGGCGAGATAGCCGGGACTGAACGTCTGGCCGTTCAAGCCAAGCAGGACGCCCGAGCCGTCCGGGACGTTCGGGGTGCGTTCGCCCGCGAGATACGGCAGCAGCACGAGTCCGCCCGCCCCCGCAGGAGCAGCCGCGACCGCAGCGGTGAGCGCCGCGTGGTCGTAATTGAAGAGTGCGCGCATCTGTTCGGTCACGGTCGTGACGTTCATCGTGCAAAGCAGCGGCAGCCAGCCGCCCGTCGAGGAACAGAATGCCGCGATCTCACCCGCGGGGTCGACGACCGATTGGTTGGCGAAGGCGTAAATCGTGCCGCTCGTTCCAAAGCTCGCGGTCACCACGCCCGGCGCAACGTTACCCGTGCCGATCGCGCCCATCATGTTGTCGCCACCGCCGGCCGAGACGACGACGTCAGTCGAGAAGCCGTATTTCTGCGCGATCTCGGCCCGCAGCGTGCCGGCCGCTTCGTCCGACTCGGAGAGTGCCGGCAGCCAGTCGACGAGGTTCTTGTCGATCGCATTGATCGCGTCCTTCGACCACTTGCGCTTGCGCACGTCCATCAGAGCGGTGCCGGACGCGTCGCCGTACTCCATGAAGTAGTTCCCCGTGAGATGGAAATTCAAGTAGTCGTGCGGCAGCAGCACGTGGCGCAGGCGCTTGTAGTTGTGCGGCTCGTTGCGCTTCAACCAGAGAATCTTCGGGGCGGTGAAACCCGGGAGGAACAACAGCCCCGCCTTGCGCAGCACCGCCTTGTCGCCGCCGAGTTTCTTGGTGAGCAGCGCGCACTCTTTCGTGGTGCTCGTGTCGCACCAGAGTTTCGCCGGGCGAATCACCTCGCCCTGCGCGTCGAGGGGAACGAAGCCGTGCTGCTGGCCGGAAATGCCGATGCCGCGCACGCGGCTGCGATCGATTTTTTGGGCGACCCCGAGGATCACGGCATCAAGCGCAGCCGTCCAATCCTGCGGATGCTGCTCCATGTGGCCGACGGGGAGGCCGTCGATCAGCTTGTGCGGGGCGCGAGCCTCCGCGACGACCTGGCGGGTTTCGAGGTCGAGGACGACCGCCTTGGTGCTCTGCGTGCCGGAATCGATACCGATGAAGAGGCTCATTGGGGTGAAAGGACTGTTATTGGCCACAACACGCACAGGAAGACATAAAAAAAGACACCCGCCTCATGCTAACGTTGGAAAGACGTCTCGGGCGGCGCGTCTCCTGCGGGACGTGCCCCCGGCGTTTCAAATGCGGCGGTCGCGATTTCAAGGTGGGCTGCCAGCTCTTCAACCCGCTCTGTCGCCGTTTCAAGGTCGGCTGTCGGCTTTTCAGAGCCCGCTGTCGGACATTCAGACTCTGCTTTCGCCCCTTAAGAAGCCGTGGCCAACCTTTCAGAAGCCGCTGCCGGTCTTTCAGAGGACGCTGTCGCGCTTTCAGAGGACGCTGTCGCGCTTTCAGAGGACGCTGTCGCGCTTTCAGAAGCCGCTGTCGGCTTTTCAGAAGCCGCTGTCGGGCCTGCAAAGCCCGCGGTCGCTCTTTCCGAGCCGGCTGCCGCCGGTGCAAGCCGCTCCGTTCCCGTGTGTTCCCAGGGTGGTGCGCGATTACCTGCGCGTTTTTCCGGCACTTCTCCCTTTTCGTTGCGCTCCGCGCCTCGGCTCGCACGGTCGTGGGCAATGTCTCGCGTTGCGCGCCGCTTTTCACCGTTTACCGCCGTACTGCTAGTCGTTGTCTTGCTCGTCCTGGGCGCATGCAGCACGACCCCCTCCGGACCGGCGACCGCTTCCACCGCCACCGTCCCAACCGTTGCGCCAACCCGCATCGCCGGCGTGACCGCAAGGCCCCCCGGCAGCTCCGCCGCCTCGCATTCCGGCGTCATGCTGGGCGTCGACGTGCTCGAGGCGAGCGGGTTCGCGGCGGTACGGGGCAAGCGCGTCGGCCTCCTGACCCACCCCGCCGGCGTGAACCGCCGCGGCGAGCTCACGATCGACGTCCTGCGGCGCGCGCCGCAGACAAAACTTGTCGCGCTCTTCGCACCTGAGCACGGGCTGTACGGCACCGAGAAAGCGAGTGCTCAAATCTCGGATACGATCGACCGCCGTACAGGACTGCCGGTCTATTCGCTCCACGGCAAGAATCGCAAACCCAGCGAAGAGCAGCTCCGCGGCCTCGATGCGCTCGTGATCGATCTCCAGGACATCGGTGTGCGGTCGTACACGTTCAACGTTGTGATGCGCTACGCCATGGACTCGTGCTTCCTTTACGGCGTCGAGGTAATCGTGCTCGACCGGCCCAATCCGCTCGGCGGACTGAAGGTCGACGGCCCGTCGCTCGATCGCGAGTGGATGAGCGGCGTCGGCGCGTATCCGATTCCCTACATCCACGGGCTCACGATGGGTGAACTCGCCCGGTTTGCCGCGAGCCAGCCGGGGGTGCTCGATATCCCGGAGGCGGCACGCCTGCGCGGGCGCCTCACGATCGTGCCGATGCGCGGCTGGCGGCGGGCGATGCGCTGGCCCGAGACGGGGCTCACCTACGTGCCGACCTCGACCTACATCCGCGATTT
>DASWVO010000069.1:0-2098 GCA_036406235.1 Opitutaceae bacterium | reverse complement strand
CAGGCCAACGACGTGCGCTGCACGCACGGTGCGACGAGCGCCCGCATCCCCGCCGAACAGGAGTTCTACCTCGAGTCGCGCGGCATCGACAAGGCAACCGCCGACGAACTCATCGTCTTCGGCTTCTTCGAGGACGTCCTCGACAAGCTCGAAAACGACGAACTCCACGCCATCCTCCGCGAGCTGATCCAGTCGAAGTTCAAGAAATAAAAGGAGCCCACGAAACACACGAATCACACGAAACGGAGATCTTCTTTCGTGTCTTTTCGTGTGTTTAGTGGGCAATAATTCATGGCCTCCAACAAAGACCGCACGCTTTCCCGCGACGTCACCGCGACGCAAATACCGTCGGGCGACAAGCACACGCTCTTCGCCGGCGACTCGGTGTTCATCCACCAGGTGCTCGGCGGCAGCTACACCGTCCAGACCTCGACCGGCCTCTACCGCATCGACGGCAAGGACGCCGACTCGCTCGGCGAGGCCGTCGTCGAGCACGCCGTCTCCGGCGCCACGCTCGCGGACGGCGCGCCCGACCCCGAGGCGGTCTGGGACCAGTTGAAGAAGGTCTTCGACCCGGAGATTCCGGTGAACATCGTCGACCTCGGCCTCGTCTACTCGATGGATATCGAAAAACTCGATACGCCCGAGGGCGGCTACAAGGTCAACGTCGCCATGACGCTCACCGCTCCCGGCTGCGGCATGGGCCCGGCGATCGCCGAGGACGCGAAGACCAAAATCCTCCTCGTCCCGGGCGTCACCGACGCCGACGTGCGGATCACCTGGGAGCCGGCCTGGAACCAGTCGATGATCTCCGAAGAGGGCAAGATGAAGCTCGGCCTCATCTGAGGCGTTCGTGTTTCTTTTGGCGCGGCAGCGCCAGTGGGCCCGTGGCAGATGTCGCTTCGCTCGGTACTCCGAGCGGTCGTATGGAGCCTGGCCGATTCTCAATGAGCTGACGCCGAAGGCGTCGAAGCAGTAGTAGCCGGGGGCTGAACCCGCCTTGCGCGGGTGATCCCCCCGGACTGCAACCCGGCAGGGGTGCCAGCCAGCCATGGCCACCTAGAACGTTAGGCTGCGATCCCTGCGGGATCGATTCCCAACGGACCAAGCGACCGGGGGCGTCGCCGCGGAGCGGGCTCAACCCCCGGCTACCATTGCGGATGACGCCTTCGGCGTCGGCATTCGCCAAAATTGGCCAAACTCCAGGAGCCGGCTTTCCGAGCGGGCCTTTTTTATGCCAGCACGGGCAGCGGCTCCCAACTTGGCCGCGTTCAGCCATCGATCGGTTCGTGCGTCGTCTGCTCGATCTCGACCACCAGTGCCCAGCCGCTGACCGTATCCTCCAACACGGCCGTCTCGGCCGCGGCTCCGGTTTTCGCCGGGCCAAACGGCCGCGCATCGATGCGCAACCGTTCTCCCTCCAGCCGCGGCCGCGGAACGGCGCCGCCATCGCGCCAGCGAAAACGTTCTCCCGCCTCCGGCGCCTCGACCGCGACCCAGGGCCACACCTGGAGCAACGGCGCGCCCCAGATCACGAACTCGCCGGCTGCTTTCAGTTCAACCTGAGCCAGCGGAGCGCCGGCACTGTCGCGCAAGACGAAGACCTCCGGCTGCAGCAGCCCTTCGGCCGGCCACGTCAGCTCCGCGTGCATCCCCGCAATCATTGACCTCACCGTCCGTCCGTCGCCGCGCGCCGTCCATCGCCACTCGCCGTTACCGGCCCCGGGGGGCAATTCGATCGCGCAGCCGTGCCATCGGCCGGGGCGCGCCAGCACCTCCGGGATCTGCGCCTCACGCTCCCGCCAGAGCTGCTCGCGCAGGCGCGCAATTTCCTCCGCGTGGTCGCGGCCCGCCGGCCCCGGTTCCGTGGGCAGGATCGCATCGCGCAGCAGCCGTAGTTGAGGAACGGATATGGTGAAGACCGTCCGTCTCGCGCTCCACCCGGGCGGCGCCTCCCGCGGCTCGACCGGCCCTGGCGAACCGCTGCCGGGTGTCTCGTTGCCCCACCCTGCCTCTGTCTCGCGCGCCGCGTCGTCAGCAGCCAATGCCTCCGAGGACAACTCATCCGCGTCCCCCGCCTCGATCGCCGCGGGGGACG
>DASWVO010000068.1:0-31751 GCA_036406235.1 Opitutaceae bacterium | reverse complement strand
CGCGGGAAGATTGGGGAGCGGGAGCGGAGTCCGGCCGGGAGGGGGAGTCGGCTCGGTGTATTCGCATCGTGGTTACCTCGAGTATCGTCGGAGGCGCGTCTCCGTCGGCGACGGAGCGATCACCCGCACGTTGGGGCGCGGCCCGGGCGGGCATCGGGCGAGGGCGACGTCGCCCCTTCTGGCTGAGCCGGTCTTGCGGTTGCGAACCTTGGGGGGGGGCGCGAGCTAGGGTTGGGGGCGGGGAGGCGGATAAAGAGTGCCGCTGGCGGGCGCGGGCCCGAGGGGCACGACGTGGCGGGGATTTCTTTTCTCCAGCTTGAAATCGGTGATGAGGGTGTAGACCTGCGCGGGGTCCTCGGCGACCGAATAATTGCGCTTCTCGTTGCCAGACTTATGCAATGCCCGGCAGCGGTGGATGACGTTGCCCGGGCCGGGCGGCTGGTGGCGCTTCGGCTCGCCGATGCCGAAGGGCGTCCATGGGTGCCCGGGCGGAAGCTCGATCGTGCAGTCCTCGACGAGGTTGTGGGCGGTGGCGCGGCTGCGCATCGCGACATCGACCGCGAGCGAGGAGCGGATCAGGACGTTGTAGCGGCAGGGGCGGGCGGCGGAGGACGACGCCTCCAGCACAACGTGCCGCAAGTCGCGCACGGTGAGGCCATCGAGGAGGGTGTATTCGCTGCCGTCGAGCACGAGGCAACCGGCGTCGTCGGGACCGCCTTTGTTGTGCGCGCCGGTGAGCTCGGTGTGACGAACGGTGAGGTGGCGGCAGTCCTCGAGCAGAAGCGGGTGCGTGCCGCTGTCGACGATCCGGCAGGCGTCGATCCAGCAATCCTCGCTCTGCGTGAACCGCACGCTGACGACCCACAGATCGTCGCGCTGTCCCGGGTCGTTCACGTAAGGTCGCTTTTCGGTGGCGACGGTCGGCGGCGGCGGTAGCGAAGAATCGAATACAACGGTCAGGCGTTCGAGCCCGGCGCGCTTGATGCCGCGTCCGTGCAGGCCGGTCGTCCAGGTGGAGAACCCATCGGGATCGGCGGCCGCACCGGCCCGGCCGCGGAGCTTCAGGTGCAGGCGCGATCCGCCGTCGGCGGCGCCGCGCAGGACGACGCCGGAGCGCAGTTGCAGCGGGCGCGTAATCACGAAGTCGCCCGCCGCGAGGTCCACGACGCCGCCGCCCTGCGTCGCGGTGATGTCGAGCGCCACCTGCAGGTCGTTGCCGGGCGTGACCGTGGCGAGCACGGGCAGGTCGCGCGGGATCCCGCCGCGCACCCCGGCTTCGGCCCATTCAACCATGGCGGGGAACCGGGCGTCGGCGGGGGCGGTGACCCGGCCGCCGCGTGCGGGGGCGTCGGCTGCGAGCAGTGGCCGGAGGGGAAGCGCGGCCGCGAGGAGCGAGAGGGCGAACAGGCGAACAGGACCGGGAGTCACGGCCGCAGTTGTGGGGCGGCGAGACGGAGGCGTCAGCGCCAAAGTGCGGGACGAGGCGTCCCCCCGCGAACCAGCGGCTCACCGGGACGGTGGCGGGCTGCTACGCGCTGCGCGCTCCCGCTTGGCCACCGGGATTCCCGGGGCCGTCGAGGAAGGCGGCTGGCGCGGGCTGAAGCGCCGCGCTACTTGGGCAGTCGCCGGCCAAGGTGAAAAACTGCCTCCAGCCCCCTCTAGCCCCGGCCGGTGTAGCGCACGCGGTAGACGCGGTTGTTGGTGTCGTCGGTGAAGAGCAGCGAGCCGTCGGGGAGCTCCAGGAGGCCGACGGGACGGCCCCAGACGGAGGGTTTGACGGGATCCGCGAGGAAGCCGGTGACGAAGTCCTCGTAGACGCCTTCCGGACGGTGTTGCGCGTTGAAGGGGACGAAGACGACTTTGTATCCGGTTCCTTGCGACCGATTCCACGAGCCGCGGAAGGCCACAAACGCGCCGCGGCGGTAACGCTCGGGAAACGCGCTGCCGGAGTAGAAGGTGAGGCCGAGCGCGGCGGAGTGCGACTCGAAGAGCACGTCGGGCGTCCTGGTTCGCCGGGCAAGCTCGGGCGCCTCACTGTGGCCTTCCCGCATGCGGCGGGGGTCGAGATGCGCGGGCGAGAGATAGGCGTAGGGCCAGCCGTAGAAGGCGCCCTCCTCGATGTGCGTGAAGTAGTCCGGCACGAGGTCGTCGCCCAGCCGGTCGCGCTCGTTGACCGTGGCGTAGAGCTCGCGCGTCTGCGGGTGGAGCGCCAGGCCGACGGGGTTGCGCAAGCCGGAGGCGAGCACGCGCGAGCCGCTGCCGTCGAGCCGCATCACGAGGATCGACGCGCGCGGCGCGGGCTCGACGTCGACGTTGGATTCGGAACCGACCGTGACGAGCAGATGCTGCCGATCGGCGGAGAGGATCACGTTGCGCGTCCAGTGCTGATGATACCCCTCGCCGGGAAGATCGTGGATCTTTTCGCCGCGGCCGGCGAGCTTGTCCTGACGGGGTTGATACGGAAAGCGGAGCACGCCGTCGGTGTTGGCGATGAACACGCTGCTCTCGTGAAAGGCGATGCCGAAGGGCAGGTTGAGACCGTTGCGACTCCCGCCGAATGGATGCCGGTGTTCGGCGGCGCCGTCGCGATCGGCGTCGCGGAGCAGCAGGATGTCGTCCCCCCGGGTGCTGGTGACGAGCACGTCGCCGGCCGGCGTCAGCGCCAGCCAGCGCGCGTGCGGCACATCGTCGGCGAAGACGGACACCTCGAAGCCGGCCGGCGCCTGCAGGACAAGCGGGTCGGGGAGATCGAGGCGCTTCGGCGAACGGCGGGCGCTGGCGGTTGCGCCGGGGGCGGGGAGCGCTTCGAGGGTGATGCGATGCTGCCGCGGCTCGAGCGGACGGGTGACGACGGTGGTCGCGCGGGTGCAGCCCAGCGTCGCGACCGCCATCGAGGCGAGGCCCAGTGCCTGCAGGAGGGCGGACGCGCGCAGGGCCCGGAAGCGGTTGCCGCCGTGCCGCGGCGACACGACTCTGAACGGAATCACGTTTTTTTCTTCTCAACGAGATCCATGCCGCATTGCGGGCACTTGCCCGGCTTGTCGGCGCTGATCTCGGGATGCATCGGACAGGTGTATTTCTTTTCCTCTCCCGCTTTCTTGTCATCTGCGGCGGCGGCGCGGGGCGTGCTCGGCAGCAGCCCGCAGGCGGCCGCGGCAACCAGCGCCGCGGCGACCCGGGCGTTCTTGAAGGGCCGAGTCGGCATCGGTGAAGTCCTCTCCGGAATCAGCGCCGCATGCTCGAAGCCATGTCGTGGCAACTCGCGGCGCACGCGCGGCAAGCGGCCACGCACTCGTCCATGTCGCCCAGGCGTTCGCAATCCATGGCGCACGTGTCGCAGATCTCCGCGCACGCGGAGCAGATTTCACGGTGGCGCGGAGAACCGCGCAGCATGAAATCGGCCGCGGTCTGGCAGATTTGCGCGCAATCGAACATGAGCGTGAGGTGTTCCGGGGCGGTGTGCGCGCCGCCGAGTTCGAGGCAGTGGGTGGTGGCGGTGTGCAGGCAGACGTCGTGGCATTTCGTGCACTGCTCGATGCAATGCCGGATTTCGGGACTGAGCGTATGTGGCATGGGATTTCCTCGTAGGGATGGGTTCAGGGGTGTGACCCATTACGCACGAATCCGCAGCTGCCCGCCATCGGGCACGGCTCTCATCCGCACATCGGTGTGGCTCAGGGCGCAGTGACCGCGTCGAGCGTGGCGGGGTGGGCGGTCAGGGAGGAGCCCGGTTTCGCCGGCGACGCGGCGGGCGGGGTCGCGGCGGCCAGAGTGGTGACGTGGAGCGGCTCGCCGTAGGGAAAACCGGCACAGACGGCGGTGAGCGTGCGTTCGTCGAGCGGCGAGCGGGGGGCGGCGGGCGACTGTTTCACCCAATCGGTGGAGTGGCGCTCGCGCAGGTGCCCGGGCGAGGAGTCGAGTGTGACCAAGCCCAGCCGCAGGCCCACCGCGAGATCGGCCTGGGCGGCCCAGCGCTGGCGCCAGTCGAAAGGAGGCGGGCGCCGCGACTTGCGCGTCACCCAGCGCCCGATCAACCGGTAGGAAAGGCGGTCGAGCTCGGGGGCGTCGGGCCGCAGGTCAAGCAAGTCGTAGTCGACGCCCTGCACCCGTGCGACCACCCAGGCATGTTGTTTCCAGCCGGAGGCTTCGAGCCGCCACGGAATGCCGAGGGCGGCGAGCAGGTGGGCCGCAAACACGGCTCGACCATCGCAATCGTCGCGCAGGTACAGCCAGCCGTGGTCGCGACGGCGCGCGAGCATCTCATCGAGCGTCGCGTGATACTCGGCGCGGCCGTAAACCCGTTCGTCGTCATCGTAATCGACGAGCAGGTGGGTGACGTCGTTGACGAGCACGAGTTGCTCGAGCGGATCGTGCGAGAGCGTGCGGATCGCAGCGGCGACGGGCAGGATGGCGGGGTGATCAGCGCGAACGGTCCGCGGCAACTCACGACGGAAACGGGCGATCGACGGTGGTTGTGCGGCGGGCCCGGCGGCGGTCAGCGTTTTCGCGGCCGCGATCGGGGCGGCACTGGCGAACGCCAGGCACGCGAGGACGAAAAAAAGGGCGGTGCGGGCCCGCGCCGTTGTCCGGCGGAGGCGCAGTCCCCGCATTGGAAGCCACCGCGACCTTGTTCGCACGCGGGTGTTATTCGACGCGGCGCACCCAGGCATGAGCGGTTTTTGAAGGTGGTTGGCGCCGGTGGCGCTGGCGGAATGACTTACCCACGAGAAAAAGACGGCGGCACGGAAACGATCATGACGGAAGTTGCAAGACGGGCCTGCAGGCCGGGCGACGTTTAGCATGAAGCGCACCAGCTCCGCGCGGTCCTTGCGGCAGGTGTGCGCAAAAAAAACCGGGTAGCCGCACGATGCGATGCGGCTACCCGGCGGCATTGGGCCGCCAGACCCGAATGCCTGGTCCCGGCGAACCACCGTGGCGGTTCGCCGAAGCGGTTGAAACGTGGCGGCTAGGGCACTTCGAAGATCTCGATCATCGACACGCCGGCGTTGCCGTCCTTCGAGCCGATGTGGAGCGTGTAGAGGCCCGGCTGCATGTTGAGCAGCAGTGCGGAATCCTTGGCATCGGTGGCGAGCGAGCTCGCACCGGAGACGAACATCGCATCGGCGACTTCGCTGGCCGTGCCGGCGGGATACGCGGGATCGAGGGTGACGGGGGTGGCCCAGTCGTCGTTGCTGGCGATCACGGTGGACGCAACGTTGTACAACGTGAGCGTGGGGTCGGGGATCGGGCCGGTGACGCCGAACTTGGTGAGCTCGGGCCCGAGCCCACGCACGAGCACGTCGTGCGCCTCGTCGCCGCCAAGGACGAAGCCGCCGATGAAGACGCCTTCGCCGGTGGCGGAAGTGCCGCGTCCGGAGAGGTTGATCAACCGCTGTGGCTGCTGGGCCTCGGTGCCGACATCGTAGACTTCGGTCAACACGGTGCCGCCCAAGCCGTAGCGGTCCCGGACATGGATGGTGTAGGCGCCGGGCGGCAGGGTGACGGCGATGGCAGCATCGACGCTGGCGAGGTCGAAGGGAAACGCGCCGGACTGGGCGAAGAGCGTGCAAAGCGCGGCGTCGCCGCCCCAACCTTCGTTCGTGAGGAGCCGGTTGCCGGCGTTGTCGTAGAGCGCGAGGGTCGGCGCGCCGGCGACCCGGTCGACCCCGTAGTAGGTGAGGCTTGGACCGGCGGCGCGGAGGAGCACGCGCTTGTCGCCGGTCCCGGAGATGATGAAGCCCATGATGAAGATCTCGTCCCCGCTGAGATTCACGCGCGTGGAGAGGTTGATGAAATAGTGTCCGGTGTCCGGCAGGGAAATCGGCGTGACGGCCGGCGAATTGGCGAGGTCGCCGTAGTTCACGTACTTGTCGGTCGAGCCGGAACCGCCGCCGGTGGAACCATCGTCGCCGCCGGAATCGTCCCCATCCCCATCGTCGTCGCCATCACCGCCGGTGCCTCCGTCGCTCGTGCTGGACGACGCGTAACCGTAGCCGGCGGGCGTGGTGTTGTAGAACTGCCAGACGGCCTCGACGACGCCACCGGAGCCGTAGCGGTTGGTGGGAGCGATGGCGCGGGCGCGCACGAAATAGTTCGTGTCGGGGCTGGCGACGGTGCCGTGCCACGTCCAGCTGCCGGTGCTGCCCATGCGGGCGGCGGCGCCGAGCGGCGTCCAGTTATTCCCGTCGGTCGAAACCGCGAAGGTCACCGCCGAGAGCTGCGCAGCTGAGCCGGTGCGCGTCCAGGTGACGCGATCGAGGTTGGAAGTGACGGCGAACGTGCCGCCCGCGTCGGTGGCGTTGCCAAGTCGCGCGACGAGGTAGCGCGGCGTGCCGTCGACGTGGGTGAACGCGCCGCCGAGCAGCGGCCGGCCGTCGGGGGTGAGGGCGAGCGCGTAGACGGCGTCGGTGGCGGAGGCCGCGAAGGTGGCGTCGAGGGAGCCGTCGCTCGCCAAGCGCGCGACGCGGGCGCGCGCCGTGCCGGCGATCTCGGTGAATTCGCCCGCGACGAGGACGGTGCCGTCGGCCTGGGGCGCGAGGGCGTGGACGGGGCCGTTGGGCCCGGGCGCGAACGTCGGGTCGAGCGAACCGTCGGCGTTGAGCCGGGCGAGGTAGGACCGCGCGGCGCCGGCGATGTGGGTGAAGCGGCCGGCGACGAGGATGCGCCCGTCGGGCATCGGCACGATTGCGGAGATGGCGTCGTTAGCCGAGGGATCGAAGCTTGCGTCGACGGTGCCGTCGATGGCGAGGCGGGCGAGGCGGGTGCGGGCGCGCGCACCGACGCTGCCGAACTCGCCGCCGATCAGGATCGTGCTGTCGGAAGCGATCGCCACCGCTGTCACCGTTCCGTCGATACTCGGGGCGAAGCTGCCGTCGAGCTCGCCGTCCGCGTGGAAGCGGGCGAGCCGGGTGCGGCTCTGACCGGCGATGGTGGTGAAGGCCCCGCCCGCGAGCACGCGTCCATCCACCTGCTCGGCGAGCGCGAAGACCGGGGCGTCGGGAGCTGGCGAGAACGAGGAGTCGGGGTTGCCGTCGACGTTGAGCCTGGCGAGGTAAGGCAGGGCCGTCCCGCCGATGTTGCCGAAGTCGCCGGCGACGACGATGGGCGAGTCGGGCTGCAGGGCGGTGAAGGCGCCGCCGGTGAGGAGGGAGTCGTCGGAGCGGACGAGCACGGTGTAGACGAGATCGTTGGCGTTGGGATTGAACGCGGTGTCGAGCGTGCCGTCGGCGTTAAGGCGCGCGAGGTGGTTGCGCGTCGTGGCCGTCTCCGCGCCGTTCGGAGTGAGGGTGGTGAAGGAACCGCCGATGACGATGTGTCCGTCGGACTGCACGCCGATCGTGGCCACACTGCTGTTGGGCGTGGGCTTGAAGGTCTTGTCGAGCGTGCCGTCGGCATTGACGCGGGCGAGGTAGTAGCGGTCGGCGTCGTCGGTCGTGGTGTCGTCGCCGTCGTCGTCGTCGCTCTCGCCGTCATCGAGCTGCAGGATGCTGAACGAGCCGCCGAAGAGAATTTTGCCGTCGGCCTGGAGGGCGAGGGAGGAAACGGCGCCGTTGGGCGTGGGGTTGAAGGCGGTGTCGACCGAGCCGTCGGCGTTGAGCCGGGCAATGTACGGGTTGGAGGCGGAGGTGCCGCCCTGGCCGGTCACGCTGGTGAAGCCGCCGCCGAGGAGGATCTTGCCGTCGGGCTGGAGCAGAATCGCGGTCACGCTGCCGTTGGTGAAGGGCTTGTAGGTCGAGTCGAAGGTGCCGTCGGCGTTGAGGCGGGCAAAATAGGTCCGCCCGGTGTCGTCGTTGGTCGTGCCGTCGCCGTCGTCGTCGTCGCCTTCGCCGTCGTTGACCTCCCAGGCGGTGAAGGAGCCGCCGACGAGGATCCGGCCGTCGCTCTGCAAGGCGACGGCCGAAATGGTGCTGTTGGGCACCGTGGGCACGAAGCTGGCGTCGAGCGCGCCGTTGGCCTCGAGACGGGCGATGTAGGTGCGGCTTGTGCCGGCGATGGTGGTGAAGGCGCCGGCGACGAGGATCCGCCCGTCGGGTTGTAGGACCAGAGCGGATACAGAGGAGCTGGGCGCGGGGTTGAAACTCGTGTCGAGCGAGCCGTCGGTGTGGAGGCGGATGAGGTTGCCGCTCACCCGGCCGGAGCGGTCGGTGAAGGAGCCCCCGAGGAGGAGCTTGCCGTCGGCCTGGGCGGCGACGGCGTTGACGCGGCCACTGAGCTGGGCGACCGCGGCGAGGCTGAAGCCGGGCCGGTAGCTGCCGTCGGGCTCGAGCCAGGCGAACGTGTTGCCGCTGATGTCGCTCGTGAAGGTGGCGCGCTGCACGAGGACGGCGCGGACGGTGTTATCGGCGCTCGTGTCGAAGGCGGTGTCCGGGCTGCCGTCGGCGGCGAGGCGGGCGAGATGCGTGGTGGTGCCGCCGGCGAGTTCGGCGAAGTTGCCGCCGACGAGCGTGCGGCCGTCGACCTGCTGGGCAAACGCGGTCACGTAGCGGCCGGAGCTGCCCGCGGCGTGGGGCTGCCAGCTCGCGTCGGGGGTGCCGTCGGCCGCGAGGCGGGCGAGGTGGCTCGGTGCGGCGATCGACGCGCCGGAGGCCGAGTAGAGACTGGTCAGTTCGCCGCCGACGAAGAGCGAGCTGTCGCTGTGGGCGAGGAGAACCCGCACCGTGTCGTTGGCTTGAAGGGTGAACGCTTCGTCGAGGGTGCCATCGGTGTTGAGGCGCACGAGCTTCTCCCGGGTGGTGGCCGCTTCGGCGCCGTTGGGCTGCAACGTGGTGAACACGCCGCCGACGAGGAGCTTGCCGTCGGGGAGGACGTGCACCCGCGTCACGGAGGCGTTGAAGGTGGGGTTGAAGGTCTTGTCGAGGCTGCCGTCGACGCCGAGGCGCGCGATGTAGGCGCGATTGGCGTCGTCGTCGGTGAGGCCGTCCGCGTCGTCGTCGTCGGCCTCGCCGTCATCGAGCTGGAGGATCGTGAAGGTGCCGCCGATGACGATCTTGTCGTCGGACTGGAGGGCGATCGTCGTCACCGCGCTGTTGGGAGTGGGTTTGAAGTCGGTGTCGACGGAGCCGTCCGTATTGTAACGGTTGATACCGGCGGAGTGGCCGACGAGCAGCTTGCCGCTGGCCTGGCGGGCGAGGGCGAGCACGGTGCCGGCGGCGCCGTTGGTCCAGCCGTCGGCGACCGTGCCGTCGGCGTTGAGCAAGGCGAGGTAGGTGCGGGCGACGGCGGTCTCGGCGTCGTTGGGCAGGAACGAGGTGAAGCTGCCGCCGACCAGGATCTTGCCGTCGCTCTGCAGGAGGAGCGCGGAGATGCTGCTGTTGGCCTTCGGGTCGAAGTTCGTGTCGAGCGAGCCGTCGGCATTGAGCCGGGCGATGTAGTAGCGCTCGGTGTCGTTGATTTCGGTGAAGGTGCCGCCGAGGAGGATCTTGCCGTCGCTCTGCACGACGAGGGCGAGCACCTGGCCGTTGAGGACGGGGGCGAAGGCGGCGTCGACGGTGCCGTCGGCCAGCACGCGGGCGAGGTTGTGGCGGGTGACGCCGGCGAAGCTGCTGAACAGGCCGCCGACGAGCAGGCTGCCGTCCGCGGTTTCGGCGACGGCGGTGATGAGGCCGTCGGCCTCGCTGGCGAAGGCGGAGTCGAGCGCGCCGGTGGGCTGCACGCGGGCGACGCGGTTGCGCAGGATGGCGGCCGTGGCGCCGGAGGGCTGCAGTCGGGAGAAGTAGCCGCCGATCACGATGCGGCCGTCGGGATGGAGGGAGATGGCGGCGACGGCGGCGTTGGCGCCGGGGGCGAAGCTTGTATCCACCAGGCCCGCACGCGTGAGGCGGGCGAAATACGGCCGGGTGACGGTCACGCCGGTGTCGGGGGCGTGGAACGTCGTGAAGTTGCCGCCGGCGAGGATCTTGCCGTCGCGCTGCACCGCCAGGCTGGAGACCACGGCGTTGGGCAGCGGGTTGAAGGTGCTGTCGAGCGCGCCGGCTTTGCTGAGCCGGGCGAGGAAGTAGCGCTCCACCGCGCTGCTGTCGGTCGTGCCCTGGACGGTGGTGAAGTCGCCGGCGATCAGGATGCCGCCGTCGGCCTCGAGCGCGATGTCGAGCACGCGGTTGTCGAGCGCGACGGCAAAGGCGGTGTCGAGCGAGCCGTCGGTGTTGAGGCGGGCCAGGCGTCTGACGGACGTCGACGCGGCGGCGCCGTTGGGCTGGAGGGTCGTGAAGCCGCCGCCGGCGAGGATTTTGCCGTCGGGCTGTAGGGCGAGAGCGAATACGACGTTGTTGGCCCGCGGATCGAACGTCCCGTCGACCGAACCGTCGGCGTGGACGCGGGCGAGGCGCTGGCGGGAAACAGGGTCACCGCTCTGGTTGGGCTGAAGGGTGGTGAAGGAGCCGCCGAGGATGATTCGGCCGTCGCTCTGGACGGCGATCGCCTGGACGGCGGCGAGGGCGTTGACCGGCCGGTTGGGATAGGGATTGAAGGCCGGGTCGACCGTGCCGTCGGCGCGGATGCGCACGACGCCGTTGCGCGGATACGCCGTGCCGGAGGCGTCGGTCTGCGCCTGGGTGAACTTGCCGCCGACGAGGAGGGAGCCGTCGGCTTCCAAGGCCAGGGCGGAGACGTCGCCGTTGAGGACCGGGTGGAAGCTCTCGTCGAGCGCGCCATCGGGGGTGAGGCGGGCGACGTAGGTGCGGCTGACCGGCGCGCCGAGGCTGCCGGGCTGGAGCGTGGTGAAGGAGCCGCCGATCACGACCTTGCCGTCGGGCTGGATCAACGTGGCGTAAATGTTGCCGTTGGCGTTGGGGTCGAAACCCACGTCGGCGGCGGCGTGGACGGAGACGGCGCTGGCCAAGGCGGCGAGTACGGGGACGCGCAGGGCGCGCAGGAGAGGAAGAGCAAAAGAGATCATGAAGCGAAAGACGGGCGTTTTAGAAACGGGTGGTGATGCCGATGCGGAAGCCGAGGCCGCCGGAGAGCTCGATGTCGGCCGTGCGGTCGCCGGCGGTCAGCTCGACCTTGCGCGAGAATTTTTCGTAGTAGCCGCTGGCGAAAAAGCCGGTGCGCTGCGTCAGCCACCATTCGGCGTCGAGACTGCCGAAGACGCCGGCGATGCCGTAGGATTGGACGTCGGTCTCATCGGTGTCCTGGATGAGGGTGAGCACGGAGTCGCCGAGCTCCACGCCGTTCACGGCGACGAGCTGTTCGTCATACCGCATCTGCAGACCCAGCCAGGCGGCGGCGAAGCCGGCGCTGGCGCGCAACGAAAGGCGTTCGACAGGCTGCCACCGGACCCACGGACCCGTGCGCACGGCCAGGTAGGCGCCTTTCACCTGCCAGAATCCGTCGATGGTGGCGCCGCCGGCGGTGTCGGTTTCGGTGCGGCTCTCCGGGCGGTTGGCGAGGTAGGTCGTGGTGTCGACCGTGTAGGTCGTCGTGGTGCCGTCGGGATTCGTGACCGTGACGAGCTTGGAGGACGGGCCGGTGTAGCCGATGCCGTCGGTGTCGTTGATGTCGTCGTCGCTGTCATCGTCGCCATCGCCGACATCCGGCGGGGCGGCGCCGAGCAGCGAATACACGTCGGTGAGGGTGTGCAGGCGGGCGGTGATCGTGTCGCGGGTCTTTACGTTCACGTCGTTGAAACCGAAACCGAACGTCACGCCCCAGGTGAACAGGGCGGGGCGGATGGGTTTCTCGTCGGCCCAGTCGTCGATCGGGTTGCGGCCGATGGTGCCGAGTTGCCGGGTGTATTCGAGGTCGAGCCCGACGCTGGCGCCGGCCTCGGCCGAGACGCTCGCGCCTTCGCTGACGGAGCTGTAGGTGTGGAAGGCGATGCCGCTCTCGTCCTCGGTCACTTGGGACGCGTTGCGGTAGTGCCAGCTGTTGGTCGTGCCGTCGTCGAGCAGGTCGTTGCCGCTGCTGTCGGTGCGCGTATCGACGTTGACGTAGCCGTCGTCGTAGCTGCGGCCGACCTCGCTCGTCATGTCGCCGGCGTCGCGGTCGGTCGCGATCGTGCCGAGGTTGCGGAACGTGACCTTCGTGCGGCCGACGTAGCGCAAGCTTAGCGAAAACGTGTTGAGACGCGGATTGAGGTATTCGAATGGAGGCGGACGATCCTCGGAGTCATCCCGGTCAGCCTGGTTGGCCGCGGACTGGGCGGCGGCAGGCAGGGCGAGAAGGGTGAGGCAGGCGAAGGGAAGGAACCGGGCCGAAGAACAATGCATCGGGACATACGACACCGGGTTCGCCGCCTGAAAAGGCCGGCGGGGATGAGGCCGGCAAAGCGCGTGACGAAGCCGCCCAATCGTGTCGCGAGATTTACGCCGGTCGGGGTGAATTGCGCGCGGGCCGCCGCGGCGGATCACTCGCATCAAGGCGATGGATACGCCACCGCGCCCGGCGACACGGCCAAAGGCCGCCGGCACCAGGCCTTATGCGGGCGCTGGACGCGCTACGTCAGGCTGATCGACGTGGGGCTTCGTGGCGGCGAGGTGTCGCTCTCTCCCCATTCGCGCGCAACCCGTTCGCGGAGCGATCGGGTTTCGTGAAACAGCTCGCGCTGCGAGTGCGCGTTGATGTCGGCGAAGAGCTGGCGCTCGGCTTCGAGCCAGATCTCCAGATCCTGCCCGGCTGGATAGCCGCGTTGACGCCAGATTTCTGCAGCACGGAGAGCGATCGCATCGTGCGACGGACGAAGCAAGGGAGTGTTCCCCGGATTCATCCCCAAACTTAAGCCGAACGAACGGAATCGCAATCGGACGGCGGCGACCCGTTCGCGCGACCCGTTCATTCCTGAGCCGGCGCGGATCGCAAGCCGGGGCGGTCGGCTGGGCGCGGCGGGGACGCCTCGGGCAGCAGGAGGGCGTAGCCGTGACCGGGGATGCCTTTGATCCAGCGCGGCTCCCCGGCATCGTCGCCGAGCTTCTTCCGCAGCCGCCAGACGTGGGTGTCGACCGTGCGCGTGCTGGGGAACTGGTCGTAGCCCCAGACGCTGTCCAGGATCGTTTCCCGCGAGACCGGCCGGCCGGCGTTGCGAGCGAGCAGGTCGAGCAGGGCGTATTCGGTTCGCGTCAAGCTCAGCGGCTGGCCGTCTTTTGTGGCGGTTTTATGGGCGAGATCCACCTGCACGGGGCCGAGTTCCAAGACCAGGGTCTGGTGCTGGTGGCGTTGGCGGCGGCGCAGCAGCGCGTTGACCCGGGCGAGGAACTCCTGGGCGTCGAACGGTTTGGGCAGGTAGTCGTCGGCCCCGGCGTTCAGGCCGACGATCCGGTCGTGAACCTGCGTTCGGCCGGTCAGCATCAGGATCGGGGCATCGAAATGCACGCGCCGCAGTTCCTGGCACACATGGAGTCCGTCGAGCTTGGGCAGATCGAGATCGAGCACGACGAGTTCGGGCCGCCGGTCCAAGGCGAGGAGCAAACCGGTTTCCCCATCGGTGGCTTCGAGCACCCGGTAGCCTTTGAGTTTCAGGGCGACAGCGAGCACGCCGACCATGGCCTGGTTGTCATCAATGAGGAGAATTTCCGGCTGCGAAGCGGTTGCGGGAAGCGATTGCATGGATTCGTGCACGCGGTGGAGCACGAGGCAGGGGTGTGGTGTGAGGGTGATTGTGTGCGGCGGCTTGAGCAACGTTCTCGTCCCCCGGTGGCCGCTCGTTAACCTGATCGGGTCGCCGCCCTTTGCCGGAGGAATGGGACCGGGTCGGTGTTCGGCTTTTCTCGGCACCCTCAGGAACTTCCTGAGGCCAAATTTGCGGATCGTGACAACTTTGTGACACGGCGCACGGGGATTTCGGGCACGCTGCCGGCCACACCTCCACCCGCCCTCCGTTCCCGTGAACTCAGCAGATCCGCTGGCCACTTCTCCCCGGCAACAACTTCGCCCCTCTTCGCGCGTTTGCGCCGGGGTGCGCTTTCGGCTTGTGGCGGCGATGGCCCTGATCGGGTGGGGCGCGGCGGCCAGCCTCGCCGGGGCGCCGGCCGAGCGGAGTTTCGCCGACATGAGCCTCGAGGAGCTCATGAACGAATCGGTCACCTCCGTCTCCAAGAAAGAGACGCTATTGTTCCAGTCGCCGGCGGCGATCAGCGTCGTCACCCAGGAGGACATCCGGCGGCTCGGCGTCACGAGCCTGCCGGAGGCTCTCCGCTGGCTCCCGGGCATGGATGTCGGGCGCATCAGTGGCAGCCAATGGGCAGTCGGCGCCCGCGGTTTTAATTACCAGTATTCGAACAAGCTGCTTGTGCTGATGGACGGCCGCACCGTCTACACGCCGGCTTTTGGCGGGGTGTTTTGGGACCAGCAGGACGCCGTCATGGCCGACGTCGACCGTATCGAGGTCATCCGCGGGCCGGGAGCGACGCTGTGGGGAGCGAACGCCGTGAACGGCGTGATCAACATCATCACCAAAACCGCCGCGGAGACGCAGGGGACGATGCTGGAGACCTCGTTTGGCACGGAGGATCGGCCGTCGGTGACCGTGCGCCACGGCGGCCGGTACGGGGAAAACGTCTTCTATCGGGCCTACGTGAAGTATTTCGAGCGCGATGGCTTGGTCGACGCCGCCGGCAACGACACCCCGGACGACTGGCGCGCCTTCCGCACCGGCTTCCGCCTCGATGCCGGGCTGGCCGACGATGACACCTTCACGCTGCAGGGTGGCTACTACCAGAGTGAAGTCGGCGAGCAGTTCGTCATGACGCGCCTGGAGCCTCCTTTCATGCCCACGGTCGAGTTGGAGAACCAGAACCGCGGGGCCGACCTGCTGGGCCGCTGGACGCGTAGTTTCTCCGCGGTTTCCCACCTCAGCCTGCAGGCCTACGGCGAACACTCGGTTCACCAAGGCGGCATGACCGAGGAGAACCGCAACACCGGCGACTTCGCGCTGGAGCATCGGTTTCCACTTGGCGCACGGCACGACATCGTGTGGGGCGCCGGCTATCGGTACAGTCGGGACCGAATTCCATCGTCGACGTATCTGGCCTGGATGCCGGAGCAGCGCTCCATCCACCTGGCCAATCTGTTCATGCAGGACCAGATCGCCCTCCTGCCTGACCGGCTGAGTCTGATCCTGGGCTCGAAGCTCGAGCACAACGACTTCACCGGGACGGAGCACCAGCCGGGCGCGCGCGTGTTGTGGACCCCGAATGACCGGCAGACGGTCTGGGCGAGCGCGGCTCGCGCCGTCCATACGCCGGGTCGCTACGATTCCGACTCGCGGCTCAATCTGTCGGTCGTCCAACCCTCTTCCTCCGACCTCCCGATGGTCGCCGCTCTCATCGGCAGCCCCGACGCCGAATCGGAGGTGCTCTGGGCCTACGAACTCGGTTACCGGGTCGAACTGACCCCGCGCGTGTCCCTCGACCTGGCGTCGTTCTACAACGACTACAGCCGGCTCGTGTTCTATCAGCCGGGCGCGGTGCGGTACGAGGCCGAGCCGGCGCCCGCGCACCTTTTGCTGCCCCTGGAGCTCACCAACGACGCCCACGGTGAGACCGGCGGCATCGAGATCTCCGCACACTGGCGCGTCACCGACCGGTGGCGGCTCGTCGCCGACTACTCGCACCTGCGCATGCACCTTCACGGCAACGAAGAGCTCGAAGGTGACAGCCCGCAAAACCAGGCGCATGTGCGCTCGTATCTCGAGCTGCCGGGGGGCTGGGAGTTCAACGCGGCGCTCGGCTACGTGGGCAGCCTCGTGAACAGCGGGACGCAGTGGCGGATTCCCTCCTACGTGGACCTCGATCTCGGGCTCGTCTGGCGGCCGACCCGCGCGCTCGAGATGGGAGTGTGGGGCAAACACCTGCTCGACTCCCGCCGCCCGGAATTCGGGAGCCCCAATAATCCCTTCAATCTTTTCGAGCAGCCCCGTGAATTCACGGGCCGGCTGATCTGGCGCTTCTAGGCCCGCCCGCACGACGCCATGAACTTTTCCAGTATCGCAAGCTGCAGCGGGAGATGGTCCGCGCGCCCGCGGCTCCAGCTCCGGTCCGTGCTGGCCGCGGTGCTGCTGCTTACCGGGATGCCTGTCTCCCCGGCCCGCGCCGACGTGGCCAGGGAACGCCAGATCAAGGCCGCCTTCGTGTATAATTTTACCAAATACGTGGAGTGGCCGCGCGGCCATTTTGGCGACGCCACCGAGCCCGTGGTTCTCGGGGTGCTCGGCAACGACAGCTTCTCCGACGCGCTGACGGAGGCCGTGAGCGCGCGGACGATCAACGGTCGGAAGGTCGTGGTGCGGCTGCTGACGGACGCCAAGCAAGCCGCATCGGCCGACGTGCTCTTCGTGCCGGACGGCGAGGAGCCGCGATTCGCGGCCGCGGTCCCCGCGCTCCGCGGCGCCGGCGTCCTGACGGTGGGCGAGTCCGGCCAGTTCGCCGAACTGGGCGGCGTCATCACCTTCGTCGTGCGCGACCACAAGGTCCGGTTCGAGATCAACACCGCCGAGGCGGAACGGAACGGACTGAAGATCAGCGCGCAGTTGCAAAAGCTCGCCCTGCCCGCGCCGCGCAAACCGTGAACCTCATGCGCCTGCTTCGCGACATCTCCATCGGCCGCAAACTCATCGCCATCGCGATGCTCAGCAGCCTCTCGGCCCTGCTGCTGGCCTGCGCGGCAATCGTCACCTATAACCATCTGGCGTTTCGCGCTGCGATGAAACGCGACCTCTCGATCACCGCCCGGATGATCGGAATCAACAGCGCCGCGGCCATCACCTTCGACGATCCCGAGTCGGCGGAGCAGGACCTCAAGAGCCTGGGCGCTCATCCGCACGTCGTCTCGGCCTGTCTTTACACCGCCGACGGGAAGGTCTTCGCCGTGTATCGGCGCGACGGCGACATCGCGGGCTCCCGGCCGCCGCCGGCGGGCCGTGGGGAACGGTTCGTGCCGGGAGCGCTGCAGGTCTTCCGGGAGATCACCGCTGGCGGCGAGCGCGTGGGCACCGTCTTTCTCGAGTCGGATCTCGGGGAGCTGGACGCCCGCCTCGCGCGCAACGCGGGCACGATGGGCGTGGTCACGCTGGCCGCGGGGCTCCTGGCCTTTATCGTCGCCTCCCGGCTGAAGCGCGTGATCTCCGACCCGGTCCGCCAACTCGCGCAGATGGCCGCGACCGTGGCCGCCGGGCGCAACTACGCGGTGCGCGGGATCAAGCAAAGTGACGACGAACTCGGCCGCCTCGTCGACGGGTTCAACCATATGCTCGCGCAGATCGAGGCCCGCGATGCCGAGTTGCGCGCGGCGCAGGATCATCTCGAGCGGCGCGTGGCGGAACGCACCGGGGAACTGCAGTGCGAAGTGGCGGAGCGCGAGCGCGCGGAAGCGGCCCTGCGCGAGTCGCAGCAGATGTATCACTCGCTCGTCGAGCACCTGCCGATCTGCGTGTATCGGAAAGACAAGGACGGACGCTTCGTCTTCACCAACGAGCGTTTCTGCCGGTTCGTCGGCGTGGCTGCCGACACCGTGCTCGGCCGGACCATGCATCAGCTGGTGTCGCCGGAGGTGGCGGAGCGGATCGAAAAGGAGGACCGCGCGATCCTGGCCGGTGAACGCTTCGTGGAGGTCGAGGACATCCACCAGAAGCCCGATGGCGACATCGTCCACCTGCACCGGCTGAAGGTGCCGGTCCTCGATGCGGCCGCCCGGATCATCGGCATGCAGGGCATGTTTTTCGACATCACCGAGCGCAAGCACGCCGAGGCCGAACGCGAGCAATTGCACCGGCAGTTGCTGGAGACTTCCCGGCTGGCCGGCATGGCCGAGGTCGCCACCGGCGTCCTTCACAACGTCGGCAACGTGCTCAACAGCGTCAACGTCTCGGCCACGCTCGTCGCGGATCGCGTGCGCCGTTCGCGCGCCGGGTCGATCGCCAGCCTCGCGACGCTGTTGCGCGGACAGGCGCACGACCTGCCGGCGTTTTTCGCTCGCGATCCCCGCGGCCGGGAAGTGCCCGCGTTTCTCGAGGCGCTCGCCGCCCATCTCACCACCGAGCGCGCCGGCATCGTCGAGGAGCTCGAGCAGCTCCGCCGGAACATCGATCACATCAAGGAGGTCGTCGCGATGCAGCAGGGCTACGCGAAGATCTCCGGCGTCACGGAGTGCGTGCCGCTCGTCGACCTCGTCGAGGACGCACTGCGTCTCAACGGCGGCGCGCTCGCCCGCCACGGCGTCGCGATCGTGCGAGAGTATGACGCCCGGCCGGCGGTCGCCGTGGAGAAACACAAGCTGCTGCAGATCCTCGTGAACGTCATCGGCAACGCGAAATACGCCTGCGACGAAAGCGGCCGCCGCGACAAGCGGATCGTCATGCGCATCGGCGCCGCGGAGGGCCGCGTGCGGATCTCGGTCTCCGACAATGGCGCGGGGATCGACCCCGGGAATCTCACGCGCATCTTCTCGCATGGCTTCACCACGCGCAAGGACGGCCACGGCTTCGGGCTGCACAGCGGCGCGCTCGCCGCCCGCGAACTCGGCGGCACCCTCACGGCGCAAAGCGACGGCCCCGGCCTCGGCGCAACCTTCACCCTGGATCTGCCCCTGCCGGCCGGAGTGCCGGCGGCGGCCTGACCGCGTATTCGACTTTAAACTACTTAATCGCCCCGCACCCGCGCATCCCATGAACCCTCCCGCGAACCCCGTTTCCCCGGTTGTCAACCGCCGCATCCTTGTCGTGGACGACACCACCGCGATCCATGCGGATTTCCGGAAAATTCTCGCCGACGACGAGCACACCGAGAACGCCCTCGAGGCGGCCGAGGCGCGGCTCTTTGGCGAGCCGGCCGCGAAGACGCGGTCGATGCAGTTCGAGGTGACCTCGGCCTATCAGGGCCTGGAGGCGGTCGGACTCGTCGAGCAGTCGCTGCTCGCCGGCCGGCCGTTTGCGATGGCGTTTGTCGACGTGCGCATGCCGCCGGGGTTGGACGGCGTGGAGACGATCGAGCGGCTGTGGAAGATCGACCCGGACCTGCAGGTCGTCGTCTGCACCGCGTATTCCGACTACTCCTGGGGCGAGATGATCGAGCGGCTCGGCTATTCCGACCGCCTGGTGATCCTGCGCAAGCCCTTCGACAACCTCGAGGTGCTGCAGCTTGCGACCGCGTTGACCGAAAAGCGCGCGTTGCTGGCACAGGTGCGCGGGCGCCTGGACGACCTCGAGGACCGCGTGCAGGCGCGCACGCGGGAACTGGAGTCGGCGATGGAGCGGCTGCGCGAGGCCAAGGACGCCGCGGAGAACGCCTCGCGCATCAAGGGCGAATTCCTCGCCAACATGAGCCACGAGATCCGCACGCCCATGAACGGAGTGCTCGGCATGACGGATCTGCTGCTCGAGTTGCCGCTCGCCGCCGAGCCGCGCGAGTGCGCGGAGGCGATCCGCGGCAGCGCCGAACAGCTCCTGAGGATCATCAACGACATCCTCGATTTCTCGAAGATGGAGGCGAAGAAGATGACGTTCGACCCGCACGACTTCGACCTGGTCGAGGTGGTCGAAAACAACCTGGAGCTGGCGGCGGCGCAGGCCCACGCGAAGGCCGTCGAGCTCGCGTGCGCCCATATCCTGCCCGACGTGCCGCTGCGCCTGCGCGGCGACTCCGGCCGCCTGCATCAGGTGCTCACCAATTTCGTCGGCAACGCGATCAAGTTCACCGAGCGCGGCGACGTGTCGGTGAGCGTCAGCAAGCAGGCCGAGACGCCGACTCACGCCGTGCTGCGTTTCGAAATCCGCGACACCGGCATCGGCATCGCTCCGGACGTTCTGCCGCGGCTCTTTGAGGCGTTTACCCAGGCGGACGGCTCGACCACGCGCCGTTACGGCGGCACGGGCCTCGGCCTCGCGATCGCGAAACAACTGGTGACGCTGATGCAGGGCGAAGTGGGTGTGCGCAGCGAGCCCGGCAAAGGGTCGACCTTTTGGTTCACGGCGCGGTTCGAGAAGCAGGCCGGCGGCGAAGCCACGTTTGCGACCGCGACGGGGGCGTTGGGCGGGATGCGCGCGCTGATCGCCGACGACAACGACACGAACCGCGCGGTCCTGCGGGCGCGGCTGGGCGCCTGCGGCATCCAGGCCGACGACGTCGCACGCGCCAGCGAGGTCGTTGCGGCGGTGCGCGCCGCCGCCACGGCGAACCGCCGTTACGACCTCGTCCTGCTCGATATGGACCAGCCTGATCTCGACGTCTACGCGCTGGCGCGGGGCCTGCGGTCGGAACCGCTGGCGGACGGCGCGCAACTCATCGCGTTGGCGCCGCTGGGGCAGATGATGAACGCGGAGGAACTCAAGGCCGCCGGCATCGACGCCCAACTGCTCAAGCCCCTCAAACAGGCCCGCCTGCTCGACTGCCTCGCGCGCCTCCTCAGCCAGCGGGGGCTCCCGCCGGGTGCGGCCACGGCTCCGGCGGAGGCGCGCACGCTTCCCGCTCCGCCCGTGACGGTGGAGCTCCGGCCTCTGCCGCGCCTGAAAATTCTGCTCGCCGAAGACAACGCGGTGAACCGGAAAGTCGCCCTCGGTCTGCTTGCGAGCCTCGGCCAGACAGCCGCCACGGTCGCCGACGGCCGCGAGGCGCTCGCCGCCCTGGAGACATCGTCCTACGACGTGATCCTCATGGATTGTCACATGCCGGAGATGGACGGCTACGAGGCGACGCGGGTGATCCGCCAGCGCGAGCGCCAGCCCGGGGCTTCGCGCCGCTGGTCGTCGCCCGTCCGGATCATTGCGCTGACGGCGGACGCGATGGAGGGCGACCGGGAGGTCTGTCTCGCGGCCGGCATGGACGACTACGTGAGCAAACCGGTCCGCCTGAACGAACTTCACGCCGCCCTGGAGCGGGCGGCGGAAGATCTGGGGCTGGAAACGCGATACGACGAAAGCTCAGCGGTGGCGTAGCCGGGAAAAGCCCGCCGCCTGATGATGCGATGCGAGCATGGCGCCCTCCGGGGCCGGCGCTTGTCGTATTCATGGATCAACGACGGATGCTCGCGGATATTGCTGCTTTTCTGGAGACGAGGTGCCCCGCCGCTTGCTCCCGCAGCCGCGAGCGCTAGCGAATGGATCCGGGCCTTTCCCTCCTACTGCGGCTGCACCCGGAGCATTCCATCCGACTGCAGCGTGACCCGGGTGCCGAAACGCGTGCTCTCGCGGTCGAGGCGGCCGGCCAGCCAGCGGGCGTCGCTTTCCGGCGCGGGTTCGAGGCGCATCCGGCGGAGGCGAAAGGGCGCCAGTTCCACGCGGACGAGCCGGCGCGGCTGCATCTGCACGCGGACGAGGTGCGCGATGGACAGCGCCGGGCGATAGGCCTCGTGCCCGCCGATGCCTTCGTAATCGGTGACAAAATCGCCGCAGCCGTAGAGGATCAGGCACTGGCGGCGCCACTCGATTGCCTTGGGATGGTGCGAGGAGTGGCCGTGCACGATGTCGACCCCCTCGTCGGCCAGCCGGTGGGCGAAGTCGATCTGCTCCCGCGGGATCTCGTAACCCCAATTGTTTCCCCAATGTATCGAGATGACGGTGACGTCGTCGGGCTCGCTGACGCTGAGCACGCTCCGCGCGAGGCGCGCTGCCGTGGCGGGCGACAAGTCGTCCAGCAGATGCACGCCGGCCTCCGCGGCGTTGGCCTGCCACGCCGGTGGGATGCCGCTGGTCTCCGAGCCGGCGGCGAGCACCAGCACGCGGCCCTTTCCGGGCGCGTCGAGCACGCGGAGGGCGGACGCCTCGGCGGCGTTGCGGCCGGCGCCAGCGTGGGCGAGGCCGGCGCGGTCGAGTGAGTCGAGCGTCTCGAGCAGTCCGGGGCGGCCCCAATCGAGCACGTGGTTGTTGGCGAGGCTGCAGCAGCTCAGCCCGGCCGCGGAAAGGCAGCTCGTATTCGATGGATGCATACGATAATGGATGCCCTTGCCCGGCCACGGCCGGTCGTGACGGGTGATGCTCGTCTCGAGATTCACGATGCGCGCGTCGGCGCTCCGGAGGGTTGGCAGCGCATCGCCCCAGATGTAGGCCGGGTCGACGGGCGCCGGGATCGGCCCGTTCTCCGCCTCTGCCAGCCGCACGTAGTCGCGGGCGTCACGAACATAGCGCTCGTGGAGCGCGGGATCGCCGGGATGAGGCAGGATCTGATCGACGCCGCGGCCGGTCATCACGTCGCCCGTGAGACACAGGCGGAGGAGATATTCGTCGGCCGGGGTCATGCGCGGGAGCGTTCGCCCACAATCGAACCCTGAACGCGCTGCGGTGCAAGACGGCTGCCGTCACGCCGTGACCTCCCGGCGCCGCGAACAAGCGGGGCGCCGCGAGTGGGCCTCACGGGGTGCGGCGGCGGCGAAGGACGACCAGGCCGAGCACCACCGCGCCCGCGAGGGCGGCGTAGGTGGAGGGCTCGGGAATCGGGGAGGCACCGGTGGAGACGATCTGCACGGAGTTGAGGAAACCGCGGGTGTCGCCGCCGGAACCAAGCGCGGTGCCATCCACGGCCAGGTTGAGGAATTCGCCTGCCGACAAGGTGACGCTGAGTTTCACGTAGTTCTCTCCTTCGACCCAGCTCGCAGTGTAGAGAGTGGCCGAGGATTTGGTCGGGTAGGTGAGCGTGGACGCATTACTGCCGTAGCTGCCAAAGTCGAAGTTGCCGGAGGTGGAGCTGCTGCCGAGATATACCGTTTGTGAATTGCCGGTGGCATCGGATCCAGTGTTGGTGTTGCGGGCCGTGACGTAGATGTCGTAAGTGCCGGCGGCGAGTCCGCCGATCTGCAGGCCGATGCTGTTGTTGCTCGTATTGCTGCCGCTGAAGATGCCGTCCGTGCCGACGGAGGTGCCCGAGTACACGCCGGTGTTGGTCGGGGAACCGAGGGCGCTCGAAGTGGCGGGCTGGCTGTCGAGAGCGATGGTCGTGGTGGTGGATTTGCCAAGATTGACGCTCACACCCGTCGCCGCGGTGTTGTTGCTGAACAGGAGGCCGGAAGTGACGTCGGCCGTGCCGACCACGTTCCAGGTTCCATCGGTGAAACTGGATCCTGCGGCGGTGTGGTAAGGGCTGTTGGTGGTGCTGGCGCCGGTCGGGCTGGTGGGACCGAAGTCCAGCATGAGAACCTGGGCGTGGGCGGTGGTGGCGAGGGCGAGCGCGAACGCGGCGCCGAGGCCGCGGGAGAGGAGGGTGAGTTGAGCGGGGCACATCGGCCTCCGACGTTACGAACCGGGTGAGCGGGGAGAAGGCTTTGGGCTTGTTTAAAATAACCCGAAAGTTGCAAAATCCTGCCATGGCGAAGGAGACCGGGCGCCGGTTGAAGCTGGACATTTACGGGCTGCAGACGCGCCTCATCTGGGCGAACGAGCGCATCGTGGAGGAGCAGTTTCTGCAGGTCGACGCCACCCAGGGAGCGCACGAGACGGTGGGCTGGTATCTCAACGAGGGCGCGGTGACCGTGACGTATGCGCGGGGCGTTTCCGTACGCGCGAAGGCGGGGGAGTGGCTTTTTTTGCGAGGCGAGGAGGGGCGGCAGCGTTTCACGCCGGGCACGCGATTGATATCGCTGCGGTTTCACTTGCGACTGCGTGGGGGCAAGCCGCTGTTTGCGCGCCGGCGGGACCTGGTGGTGAAAGGGCCGAAAGCCGCGGAGCTGCGCGAGCCGGCGCAGCGGCTGGTGCGGGAGTTCGAGCGCGTGGAGGCGCCGGGCACGATGTATGTGGCGCGCGAGCGATTGAGCCTGGTGGACAATTTTCGCATCGAGGCGGCGTTCATGGACTGGCTCGGCAGCTACGTGGAAATGATGGAGGCGGCGAGGGAGACACCGGAGGCGGTGGATGAGCGGGACACGCGCGTGGCGAAGGCGTTGATCCTGATCGAAGATCATCGCATGCGGGACAAGTTCTCGGAGTCGGAGCTGGCGCGGCGCTGCGGGCTCGGCGTCAATCAACTGGGCCGGCTGTTCCGGGGCGAACTGGGCATGTCACCGTTTCAATACTACGAGGGGCGCCGACTGGAACTGGCCCGCCATGCACTCGCGGAAAGCTCGCTGCCGGTGAAGGAAATCGGCTTCGAGCTGGGCTTCAGCTCGCCGCCGCACTTCTCCAACTGGTTTACGAAGCACACGGGCGTTTCGCCCCGGGCCTGGCGCGAGGCGGGCGGCGCGCCGGCCGGCAAGCCGGAGCCGCGGTGAGCGGGGCTTACACGCGCTCGAAGTCCGCGCAGGCGAGGCCGCAGGGCGGCAGCTCGAGGGTGAAGGTGAAGGTGTCGCCAACGTCGAGCGTCTCGTCGCGCCACAAAAGGGGCTCGGACGCGGCGTGCAGGGCGGCGAGTTGGGAGGATGTCGGGTAATCGGGCGCGCCGAGCCGGCGCCAGGCGGCGAGGGCGCTGCCCCGCTCCGTATCCAGGATCCGGATGCGAAGGCGCCAGCGGCCGGGGCGGAGGCCGCGGAGCACAAACGTGTCGGTGCGCGGGGCGCCGCGCAGGAGCCAGTCGCCGCCCCCGAGGTCGGTTTCCCCGACCTCGGGCAGATTCCAGGCGAGAAGGCGCAGGTCGCCGGAGGGGGAGCAGGTCGCGCGGGCGGAGGGATGACCGAGGGGAAGCTCGGCATCGTGCATGCCGGCGAGCCAGCGGAAGGCGTGGAAGGCGGGCTTGCGCACCCCGTGCAGGTTGACGAGGCCGTACTTGCCCGAGAACGGCCGGGCGGCTGGCCCGCCCTCCTCGAACACGTCGCTCACCGTCCACCACATGTAGGAATCGGCCAGGCCCGATACGTCCTTGATGGCCTGGAGGGCGAGGGCGGCGGTGAAGGCGGAGTCCTTGCCGAAGACGTCGTCGTGGGCGGGGGAGACGTTCCACTCCGTGAAGTGGAGCTCCGCGCGCGGATACGCGGAGGCGGCGATGGCGGCGCGCACGCGGGCGGCGTCGGCCGCGAGGGCGGCGGGGCCGCGGTAGCGCAGGGGCGTGTCGGGCCGGTCGAGCACGAGATCGGCGTCCACGGCGTAATGATGCGTGGATACAAAGTCCAGCGGGAGCCTTTGCCCGGCGCAGTAGTCCAGGAACTCGGAAATCCAGAGCGTCTTCGACGTCGCGGGACCGCCGACCCGCAGGCGCGCGTCCACGGACTTCACCGCTCGGGCCGTCTCGGCGTAGAGGCGGAAATAGTCCTCGCGGGTGCCGGTCCAGAACGCACCGGCGAGGTCGGGCTCGTTCCACACCTCGAAGTGCCACGTCGCCACCTCATGGATACCGAAGTGCCCGACGAGGTGGGCGACGAAGCGGCGGACGAGCCGGCTCCACTGCGCCCAGTCGCACGGCGGCGTGACATTGGCCCGATAGGCGAAGATGGTCTGCGCACCGCTGGCGAGGCGCCCGGGCATGAAGCCGAGCTCGACGAAGGGCTTCATGCCCTGGGCGACGAAAAACTCGTAGATCCTGGTGGCGTTCTGGAAATTCAGGACCGGGCCGCCGTCGGCCTCGCGGCCGCCCTGCACGATGCCGACCTGGTCGGAGAAGATGTTGTGGAAGCGGATTCCGCCGAACCCGATCTCGCGCCGGGCGAGGCGCACGTGTTCGCGGAAATCCTCGCGCAGCGTGAGGTAGGCGTGGCACGAACCCACCCCGCGCAGGAAGTAGCGGTCGAAGGGCGTGGTCGGGCCGGCGAGATCGGCGGCGACGGCAAATGCGGACGCGGTGGCGGCGGGAGTCATCGGACGGTCGGGAGAGGTTCCGGTTGTTCGGTGCGGGGCTTGTGATCCTGATCCTGCACGGTGCCGTTGTCGGCGTGGTCGACGCGGTAGGTGCGCAGCGACCGGAAAAGGGCCCGGAGGTCGCGGAGGCCGCCCCACGTGAACCAGAGGCCGGTGACCACCGCGATGAGGATCGGCAGCGCGAAGGAGGTGACGTGCCAGAAGCCGAGCCAGGCCTCGTTGGACCACGGCCGGAGCCACGGCACGAAACCGGCGGCGCCCAGCAGGTTCCAGCCGGTGCCCACGAGCATGACGGCGAGCCACGCGACGGACCACACGAAGAGGCTGCCGGCGATCCAGCGGTCGCCGCGGGTGAAGTCCTCGTTCATGCCGATGATGCGGGCGAGGGTCCAGCGGCGCCGGACGGGTTTTATGCCGCCGGCGGGTCCCGCGTCGCGGTGGAGCATCTTCATGATCGGAAAATCCTCGCGCAACGTGAGCAGCGAGACGCCGAAGTACAGAGCGATCGCGATCAGCGAGGAGAAAAACGAGATCTGCATGCCATTCAGGGTGAAGGCCGGGACGAGTCCCTCGACGCCCGCGAGGTTGAGCACGGCGCCCATCCAGTCGGCGAGAAAGCTTTCCCCGCCCAGCTTGTAGGCAACGATCCCGCCGGCGGAGAGCGTCGAGCCGGCAAGCACGGCTGCCCAGGCGCCGGCGGTCGTGCCCTTCTTCCAAAACAGGCCGCCGATGATCGCGGCGCCGGCGCCGCCGACGTAGACCGCGGTCGTCACCGACCACCACATCATGATGTACTCGGTCTGACGGAAAAACGCGCCGAACAGGAACGCGAAGACCGCCACGCCGATGATGCAGCCGCGCAGGAGCTTGATGTGGCGCGCCGGAGACGGGGCTTTTTTCAGGCGGGGAAGAATGACGTCTTGCGCGAGGATGCCGCCCCAGGAGTGCAGGTGGGTGGAGTCGCCGCCGAAGATGCCGAGCAGGAGCACCGCGCACAACGCGCCCTTCACGCCGATCGGGAGCAGATGCGTGAGCGCCACCGGGATGGTCATCTGTTTCTGGATCTGCGGCTGGCCGATCTGCCCGAGCATTTCCCGGGCGCCAGTGGAGGCCTCGACGAAATCGGGATGGGAAAGATAGGTGATGGCGGCGGCGCCGAGCAGGACGACGACGGCGGCTTTGCCGGACTCGCGCCAGCGGCCGATCAGGCCGGCCATGCGCGTCTCGTGCGGGGTGGAGCCGGCGGTGTTGTAGGCGCTGGAGTTTTGCCAGGCCATCGTGCCGTAGGTCGTCAGGAACACGCCCATGAGCACGTACCAGAGGTTGAAGTCCTGGACCTGCCACGCGTCGAACGGGTTGACCATCGAGTGACCGGCCGGCCGGCTCCCGATCACGGCGCTCATCTCGGACCAGCCCACGACGCAAAGCACGCCGACGATGATGACAATGTACATCAGCTGGGAGAAAATCCCCTCGATGCAGTCGGTCACCATCAGGGTGATCAGCCCGCCCGAGATCGCCAGCGTGAGGCTGATCGCGAGAAACAATCCCATGAGCGGGATGTAAGTCGGGACCGTCCACGAGCCGGCGGCAATTTCCGGCGGCAGTTGGAGGAAATATACCATGAAGCGGGCTCCGACCGCCGGGATGATGCCGAAGTTGACCACGCCGGCGATGAAGGCCAGCACGCCCATGAACGAGCGAAAATTGCGGCTGTAGCGCATCTCGAAAAATTGCGCCAGCGTCATCGCGCGGGTTTCACGAAAGCGGTACACGACGAAGCCGAAGATGCCGACGATCATGCCGATCGGCGCGACGGTCCACGCCCACCAGTTGGGCACGAAGCCGGCATGGGCAAACACCTCCCACGAGGCGACGAAGACGACCGCGCCTGCCTGCATCTCGCCTTTGGCGACGGCCAGCAGATAGCGCCCGCCGACGCGCCCGCCCGAGACGAAGTGGGCGACGCTCTTCATCTGGCGCTGCGTGATCAAACCGATGACGAGGATGATAAGGAGCGGAATGACGATCACCGCCCAGTCGATTAACTGCATGAAGAGGGAAACGAAGAAGGCTGGGACTGCGCCCGTTCGCGCCAGGCGGCCGGGCAGGGGAGGGGGGCGAGTTGAGAGCTGAGAGTTGAGAGTTGAGAGTTGAGAGTTGAGAGCTGAGAGCTGAGAGTTGAGAGCCTGACAGTCGGCGCGTTGCGCTGAAAAATGAGCTAAAAGCTGGCTTACCGGACTTCTTGCTCTCCGTCTTGTGGCCGTCGCTGCCCGGAGGGCACCCGGTCCGTCCACCCTACCGCTTCGCTTCAGGGCCGTCCTCTGCGAGGCCGACCATCTCCGCGCGGTCGCGCTTCGTGGGCTCTCGGCTATCGATTGCTTGGATACGGCTACGGCTTCGGGCCGCCGGCGGCGGTGGCCAGATCCTTGCGCTGCCACACGCGTACGTAATCGATCACGAGATCGGCCGGCAGCGTGGCCGGATCGAGCGGGTCGTATTCAAAACCTCCGCACAACAGATCGAAGATGAGGTAGGACGGCACCGAGCTGATGCGCGGCGAGTCCCAGCCGCCGGTCTTGCGCCCTTGCGAGTACACGGAGACGTGCCCGGGCGTCCACAGCAGGCCGATGGTGAGGAAACCGTCCTCGTCGGGCTGGTTGTAGTGCGCGCTGGTGCCGGCGATCTTGTGGTACTTCATGTACCCGTCCCAGTGCGCGGCGAAGGTCGTGCGATAGGGGCCCCACATCGACTGACCCTCGAACACGTCGAACTCCATGCCGCCGTCCTTCGTGTCGGTGCGGCGGTGCTTGGGCCACTCGGCGTGCCCGCGGTCGGGCATCAGCCAGAACGCGGGAAACATGCTCGGCGCGACAGGCAGTTTGACGCGCACCTCGAAGTAGCCGTAGCGCTGCGTCCACCTGCCGTAGGTATCGAGCCAGCCGGTGGCGTACTCGGTCGCGGGGCCGCTCGGATCGTCGTTGTGGTGGCCGTCGCGCTTCTCAAGGCGCAGGCGGGCGAAACCGCCGCCGAGAAGGACGTTGTCTTTGGAGAAGCCGAGGCGCTTGTCCCAGTAGTTGGAGGCGTACGTGTTCCAGACCGCGGTGTTGAGCGCGGGGCCGTCGAAGTTGTCCTCGAACGTCTTTTCCCATTCGCCGGCGACGGGCGGCCGCTGGCCGAGCCAGGCGGGCAGCGTCGCAGGCGGAGGCAGCCCCGCGGTGATGGCGAGAATCTGGAACGAAGCGGGCCCGGCACCGTCGGCCGGCTGAAGGTGTACGCCGTTTGTCTGGTGACTGAAGAAGCGCGAGCCCGGGGCGTCCTTCACGCCCCAGTTTTTCTTGTGCTCGAGCCGCTCCTGTTCGGGGTCGGCCGGGAGTTCGAAGGGCGTGCGGGGGATGAACGGAATGACGAGGTCGGCCGTCGCCCCGGGAGCGAGTTTCTCCAGTGTGCCGAAGTCGGACGGGCCGCCGCGGCTGGTGAGTTGGGCGGTGAGCGCAACAGGCGCGGAGCCCGTGTTTCTCACGCGCACGGTCACCTGCAGGAAATCGCCGAGGTCCCAGAAGCCGCGCGCGGGCCGGACGACGGCGCCCTCGGAGGACGATCCGCTGAACGCGATCGCGAGGGCGCTGCCGGCGGCGGTGTCCGCGCGAACGGGCTCCGCCTTCGCGCCGCCGCGGGCAACGAGCTGCTTGCCCGCGTCGAACGGTGCGGCGTTGCCGAAGAGGATGCCGTCGGCGGGCTTGACGCGCGCGAGGTCGGGGTTGGTCGGGGCCTTGTCGCCGGGGCTGCCGCCAGCGGCGAGGGAAACGACGCGGAAGGAGCGGGCGGCCTTCTCGTTTTTGCCGAGGAACAGCAGGAGTTGCGTGATCCGGGAGGGATCGACGGGACTGGACGCCTTGGCCGGCGAGGCGTGATAGGCTCGGGCGGTGCCGGAGTCGCCGGGCTTCAGATAGACGGTGCCCGTCGTCGAAGCCTGGCCGCCGGCGTTGTCGACGCGCAGGGTGGCGCTGATGACCTCCGTGCCGGTGTTGAGGAGGCGGGCCTCGACGTAGCCGGTGCCGGACAGATCAAACGCGCCGCCGGCGGGGATGAAATGCACGCCCGGGTAGCCGGCGGGCCCGGCCGTAATGGAAATATCGATACCGTCGCCATCGCGGACGCGCGTGACGGCGACCTGTTGCGGGTGGCTGGGAGCGGCGAACCGGTCCGCGTCGGGCGCGGCGAGGTCGACGACCGCGCGGGAGGCCGTCCCGCCCGCGGGAGGTGAATCCGCGCGGACGGGAGGAATGAACAACTGGCTGAGCGCCAGCAGCGCATAGGGGATGACTTTCATGCGAAGGGGAAATACAGGTCGAAGCGGGAAGGGAGGCGGGGTGAGGGGCGCCCGGCGGCCGGAAGGGGAAGGCCCGGGGACAGGACGTGCAAGCCGGAGGTGGACGTCAGTCCGGGGCCGGCCGGGTTTGGGTCGTTTTCCGACCGGCGGTGGGTCGAGGCCGGCTGCCATGACAAATCAGTTGAGAACTGAGAGTTGAAGGCTGAGAGCCGAGAGCCTGACAGCCGGCGTGTTGCGCCGAAAAAGAGGGGACATCACGGTTCACTGGTCTCGGGCTCCGGGCTCTCGACGGTATGGCTCCGTCACACGAACGCTCCTTGCTGGCGCAGCGTTTCCCGGAGCAGCTGCGCGTCGAGCTGCCGGGTGGAGGCGAGGCCGTGTCGCACGCAGAGTGCCGCGGCGGTGCCCGCGCCCTGCCCGATTGCGACGACCTGGGGAGTGATGCGGATCGCGGCGTGCGCTTCGTGGGTGCTGTCGATGCAGCGCGACGCCACCAGCAGGTTTTCGACGCCGTGCGCCCGGATGCTACGGTAGGGCACCTCGTACCATTTGCCCGGCGGAGGATGAATACGCTCCGTGCCGTCGCCGGTGGGGCTGTGAATGTCGATGAACCAGTCCCCGCGCGCGATGCAGTCCTCGAACGGGACCACGTCGATGATGTCGCGGCCGGTGACGGTGTAATCGCAGCGGACGCGGCGCGTTTCGCGCACGCCGATGTGCGGCGCGGTCTCGGAAACCACGGCTTGGGCGAAGCCGGGGATGTGCCGGCGCAGGAAGGCGGCCACCTCGGTCACCTGGCGGCGGCCTTCGATCATCGCATCGGTGACGTCGCGCAGCTTGGTGCCGTCCTTGCCGACGATACGCGTGGTGTTGAAATTCCATTCGCCGGTGCGCGGATTGCGCGACGGCAGGACGTCTTCGCGGGGGACGGTGACCTCGCCGCGCGCCTTGGCGGCCTGCCAGGCGCGGGTGAAACTCGGGTCCTCTTTTTTGTAGGCCTCGGCGCGGGTGTCGTCCACGCCAGTCATTTTGAAGATCATCGTCATCGGCTGGAGCGCGCCGTCGCGGTCGCGGCCCTGCGCGGTGGGCACGCCGGCGAGGGCGCACACGTCGCCATCGCCGGAGGAGTCGATCACCATCCGGGCCGCGATGACCTGCCGGCCCTCCTTGGATTCGAGGACGACGCCCTGGACGCGGTCGCTCTCGCGAATGACACCGGCGACTTGGGCGAAGAAGAACGGCGTGACGCCGGCCTCGAGGACGAACCGGTCGAGGACAACCTTGGCCATCTCGCTGTCGTAGGTGCCGCCGGCGCCGTAGCGTTCGCCGAACTCGCGCCAGCCGCCTTCGCGGTGCCAGCGCTCGACGATTTCGGCGAAGATGCCCTTGACGAAGGGAAACGGCATGATGGCGCTGAGCAGGCCGGAGGTCCACGTGCCGCCGAAGCTGCCGAAGCGTTCGAGGAGGATCGTGCGGGCGCCGTTGCGGGCGGCGGCGACCGCCGCGCCGAGGCCGCCGGGGCCGGCGCCGACGACGAGCACGTCGGTCTCGGCGATGACGGGCAGGCGCCGGGCAGGCTCTAGGTAGAAGTCGCGAAGCTGGTTCATGGGGCACTCACTCTCGCGGCGCGCCCCCGTGGGCCAATGGGAGACGGTTGCAAAGATTGCCTCTTGAGTTGCAAAATTCTACCACGCCCGCGCGGGGGCAACGCGCGATGGCGAATAAACGCCAAGATATGCGCTCCCTTTGCCTTTGCTCGAAGGCGGCGGCTGGTGCATTGCTCGG
>DASWVO010000067.1:0-12357 GCA_036406235.1 Opitutaceae bacterium | reverse complement strand
GCGCGCCCGCGTTCACCCCGACGGCGGCCTCGTCATCGAGACACGCAGCGGCCCGGACAGGTCGTGGAAACTGCCGGGCAGGGGCTGGTTCACCGCGCTCGCCTCGACCCGCCCCATCGATTTCGAACACCTCTCGCCGCCCGAGGCGGCGCTCGGCATCGCCCTCGCCGCTGAATGCCGCGCCGGCTTCGAAATTCCTCCCGGGCGCCGGCCGCTCCCCGCCGACGTGACCGCCAATCTGTTCCGCACGCGGGCGACGCGCGATGCCATCGTGCTTCCCGACGGCCGGCCGTTCGCGATCGAACCCACCCCGCTCGTCTTCGACGCCCGCGTGTCCTCCGCTTCGCCGGATCGACTCGAACTCCGGCTGAGCACGTCCGACGGACGAGACGCAAGCAGCGCCACCCTCCTCACGCTTCGTCCCTCGCCGCTTTATTTCTTCGACGGCCGGGTATGGCAGGGCCCGCCACCGCCGCCGGAAACTCCGCTGCCGCGGGCCGCGCTCGGAGACGCAAGGCTGATGTCCCGCCTCCGTGCCGTCGGCCTCCGGCTGCCGGCCGCGCTCGAGGAAAACATCCGCCGCATCTCGCTGCGCCCGGTGTTGAAATGCTGGCTCACCTCGGAGAGCCGCGAAGAGGAAACGATGGAGTTCCACGCACAGCTCCTCGCCCGCGCGGACGACTTCCCGTTCGAGCAACACTGGGTGAAAACGGGCTGGCAATGGACGCCGCGCGGTGCGCCCCCCCCGCGCGATCCTGACGAACCGCTGCTCGAGTTCGACCTCACCGCCGCGGATGCCGCCGCAGCGCACCTGACCGGCTTCAATCTCAGCTGGCATCCGTGGGAAGGCGACTGGGTGCGGCCCGTCACGAAGAATTTCCCGGAGGAGTTCATCGCGTGGCGCGCGTCGCTTCCCGCCAGCCTCACCGTGGATGCCTCGCCGGGGCTCGCCAGCCTCCTCGATCCGCCGCTGCGGGCATACGTGGACTTCGATGCCGCGCCCGCTCCTGAGTCCGCCGGCCGCGACTGGTTCAACCTGACCGTGCGTCTCCGGGTTGAGGATACAAAACTCACCGCCGAGGAGCTCGCGCTGCTGCTCAAGGCCCGCGGCAAATGGGTGAGCCTGCCGCGCCACGGCTGGCAGCGGCTCGAAGTGGCCGGTGCGGACGATTCGACCACCGCCGCCCTCAACCGGCTCGGTTTCGATGCCGCGGAGGTGCTGTCCGACGGCCGCCCCGCGGTACACCGCCTTCACGCGCTCCAGCTCGCCGCCGAGGCCGACCTGCTCGAGGCGCGCGACGCCCGCCTCGCCTCCGCCCTGCGCGAGCGGGTTCGCGCCCTGGCAAACGTCGCCCGGCCCCCGCTGCCCGCGGGCCTGCGCGCCTCGCTCCGTCCGTATCAGGAAGAGGGATACCACTTTCTCGCCCACCTCTCCGCGCTCGGGCTCGGCGGCATCCTCGCCGACGACATGGGCCTCGGCAAAACCGTGCAGACGCTCGCGTGGCTCCTGCACGAAGCGGAGAAGGCGGCCTCGATCACTCCGGCCAAAGCGGCCGAGGGAGGCCTGCACGTTTTTCGCGCGCTCGTCGTGTGTCCGAAGAGCGTGATCCACGGCTGGCTCGCCGAGACGGCGCGCTTCGCGCCCGCGCTGCACGCGATCGCCTTCGACCCGCTGCAGCGCGGCGCGCGAGCTTCCGCCACGGCCCCGCTGCTCCTCGTGGCGAACTACTCCCAACTGCGCATCAACGCCGCGTGGTTCCGCGAGCAGAGCTGGGACGCCGTCATCCTCGACGAGGGCCAGTTCATCAAGAACCCGGGCAGCCAGGTGGCCAGCGCGGCCCGCTCTCTCACGAGCCGCCACCGCTTCGTCCTCACCGGTACGCCGATCGAGAACCGCGCGCTCGACCTGTGGAGCCTGTTCGCGTTTGCGCAGCCCGGCCTCCTCGGGACGCAGGCCTCGTTTCGTCGCCAGCACGATCAGGCCGACGCAGCGGCGCTCGCACGCCTGCACCGGCGCGTGCGTCACTTCCTGCTCCGCCGCACCAAGGCCCAGGCCGCGCCCGAGCTGCCGCCGCGCACGGAGGACGACCTCTTCGTCGAACTCGAGGGCGAGCAGCGCCGCCTCTACGACGCCGAGCTCAAGCGCGCCCGCGCCCAGCTCCTCGGCATCGACTCCGATCGCGCACTCGTCGCCGTGCGCTTCAACGTCCTCTCGAGCCTCCTACGCCTGCGCCAGATCTGCTGTCATCCCGCGCTCGTCGATCCCGCACACCGCCATCTGCCGAGCGCGAAGCTCGACGCGTTGCTCGAGCGCCTCGAGGAGCTGCGCGACGAGGGCCACCAGGTGCTCGTCTTCAGCCAGTTCGTCGAAATGCTCCATTTGATCCGCGACCGGCTCGTCACGGCGGGCATCGGCCACCTCCTTCTCACGGGCTCGACGGAGAACCGTGCTGAACTCGTGGATACGTTTCAAGCCGACCGGACCAAAACGGTGTTCCTGCTCTCGTTGAAGGCCGCCGGCTTCGGTCTTAATCTCACCGCCGCGAGCTACGCGATCCTCTACGACCCGTGGTGGAACCCCGCCGCCGAGGCGCAGGCGATCGACCGCACCCATCGCATCGGCCAGACGCAGCCGGTCGTCGCTTATCGGCTGCTCGCCGAGGGCACGGTGGAGGAAAAAATCCGAGCGCTGCAAAGCGACAAGGCCGCCCTCGCTGCCTCCGTCGTGCAGGAGGAATCGCTCGCGCAAGTGCTCGATCTGGAAAGCCTGAGGCGGATCCTCGCGTAAGGCCATCGCAGCGCGGTCCGGATTTCCTCCCGCCTGCGACCGCGGGCTCACTTCCCGGCTCACGCCTCTTTTTGCGGATGTTGGCAACTCGTGAAAAACTCACCCTTGACGCTGCGCTGCGCCGGCTCGCTACATGGGCGCAATCATGGCCGTATCCGCCGTCGAGTCCGACATCGCGCTTTCCCGCCTGCGTTACGAGCTGACCAATCTCCACCACGAGGTCCGCCAGCGCGGCCAGGGCCTCTTCAAGAACGGATCCGTCGTTGATCTCGAAGTCGATGACCACGGCGAGATCGTGATCGGTGATATCGACGACGACGGCGAATCCGCCGACCCCGAGCTGCACTGGATCGGCGACGGGTGGCGCTTCGAGTGCAGCTGTCTCGCCAAGGATCCCTGCGAGCACATCCACGCCGCCGGTCTCGCCTGGCTCGACGATTGCAAGCGACGCAAGGCCGCGCCCGGCGCCAAACGCCCAACCGCGCCGGCCGCCCCTGCGCCAAAACGCCGCAAGCTCACGTTCCGTGAGCAATGGACTCCGGTCCTGGAGGAGAAGCTCGGCCGCGCGCTCACCGAAGACGAGGGCCGCCGGCTCGAACAGCTCGCGGAGCTCTTCCGCGAATTCCAGTCCAGCCGGAATCGCCTCAACTCCTTCGCTCTCCACCAGCACGGCTTCGGCGTCAGCGAAAGTTCCGTCGACGCAAGTTACTGGGACAACCCCTACAATGGCTGGTGGTCCGACGATGCCCCGCCGCAGGACCCCTGGCAGCTCTGGCAATACATCGCCGCCGATTGGGAAAACAAGGGCCGCCCCCTCCCGGAAGCCTTCCGCCCGATGACCGACACCGCGGCGGTGCACGCCCGACTCGACGAGATTTTCGTCGAACGCGAGCTCGAAGCCTGGCGCGGGACGCTTCGCGAAATCGCGCAACCGCCCGCTGTCGACGAGAAGCCCCCCGAGATCGCCGACCTGCGCCTCGTGCTCGCGCCGGGCAAGGGCCTCGTCATCGAAACGCGCACCGCACCGGGAAAACCCTGGAAGGCTCCGACCGCCCGCTGGATCGACTCTCTCGCGACCGCCTCGCCGGTCGACTTCGCCGGCCTTCCCCCCGCCGCCGCCGCGCTCGCCATGACTCTCGCCGCCGAGAGCCGCCGCGGCTCCGACCGCCAGCTGTCCGCCCGGGAGCCAGTGCCTTCAGCGGTCATCCAGCGGGTGCTGGTGTATCCAGCCGCGCATGACGCCATTTTCCTCCCCGGCGATCGCCCCTGGCGCATCGAATCCGAGCCTCTCGTCCTGCAAGCGGTCGAGTCCCGCACCCGTCCCAACCGCCTTGACCTCCAGCTTCTCACTCCCGATGGCAGACAGGTAGCGAACGCCAAGCCTTTCGCCTTCATCCCCGAGCCGCTCTACGACGTCGACGGCCGGGTGTTCCGCGGCCCCCCGCCGCCGCCCACGCCGCAACTTCCCCTCGCTGCGCTCGGCGACGCCCGGCTCCTCAGCCGCCTGCGCGCGATCGGCCTGAGACTGCCGGACGCGATCGAGGGCAGAATTCGCCGGATCGTCCTGCGGCCCGTGCTGCGCTGCTGGCTCGAGCTGGCGAAGCACCCCGGCGACGTCGACTCGTTTCACGCCCAACTCCTCGCACACAGCGAGGACCCGCCCTGCGCGCAACACTGGACCGGCAGCGGCTGGACGTGGGTAAAGGGGGAACAACCGCCCGCCAGCGTTTCCAAGAAAACCATACTCGACGTCGACCTCTCCGCCGCCAACGGCGTCGGCGCCCGCTTCGGCGACTTCAAGCTCCACTGGTTTGACTGGACCGAGTCGTGGCGACGCGAGACCTCGAAGCACTTTCCCGAGGAGTTCGCCGCGTGGCGCGAAAGCCTCCCGGCCGGCGTCACGGTCGAGGCCCAGGGCGAACTCGCCGCGCTGGCCGCACCGCCGCTCAAGGCCCGGCTCGACTTGCGCGCACGCCCCGCGATCGACAACCCGCGCGACTGGTTCGATCTGACCGTGCAGCTCACAGTCGAGGACACCACGCTCACGCCGGACGAGATCGCGCTCCTCCTCAAGGCCCGCGGCAAATGGGTCCGCCTGCCCGGCACCGGCTGGCGCCGCCTCGAAGTCGAGGCCGGCGGCGACGCGGCCGGGACGCTCGACCGAATCGGTCTCCACGGCTCGGATACACTGGCGACCGGCCGGGCCTCCCGTTACCGCGTGCATGCCTTTCAACTCGCCGCCGAGTCCGACGCCCTCGCGGCGCACGACGCGCAGCTGGCCGAGGCCCTGCGCGAGCGCGCCGCCGTGCTCGCCACCACGCCCCGGCCCGAGCCTCCCGCCGCGCTCCAGGCTTCGCTGCGCCCCTACCAGCGCGAAGGTTTCCAGTTTCTCGCCCACCTCTCCGCTCACGGCTTCGGCGGCTTGCTCGCCGACGACATGGGGCTCGGCAAGACCGTGCAGACGCTCGCCTGGCTGCTGCACCTGGCGGAACAGAACTCGTGTCGGCAGGCCTCCGTGCCTGCCGGGCTTGAAAGTAGCAGCCGAGGTAACGAGGCCGGCGAAGGACGAACGACCCGCGCCAGCCTCATCACGTCGGGTGCTACAGATACATTCCGCCCCTTCCGTGCCCTCGTCGTCTGCCCGAAAAGTGTCGTGCACGGCTGGCTCGCCGAAGCCGCCCGCTTCGCGCCCTCGCTTCCCGCCGCCGCCTTCACTCCCGCGCTGACTGACTCTGCGCCCTTATCCCTCAACGCTCAACTCCTCGTCGCCAGCTACGCCCAGCTGCGACTCAACGCGTCGTGGTTTCAGGACAGCACGTGGGATGCGGTCGTGCTCGACGAGGCCCAGTTCATCAAGAACCCCACGAGCCAGGTGTCCGGCGCCGCGCGCGACCTCTGCTCCCGGCACCGTCTCGCGCTCACCGGCACTCCGGTCGAGAACCGGCTGCTCGACTTGTGGAGCATCGTCGCGTTCGCGCAGCCGGGCCTTCTCGGCACGCAGGCGTCGTTCACGCGCCAGCACCCCGACGACGATCCCGAGGCACTCGGCCGGCTGCGCCGCCGCGTCCGGCACTTCATGCTTCGCCGGACGAAGGCCCAGGTCGCCACCGACCTGCCGCCGCGCACCGAGGACGACGTCGTCGTCGACCTCGAGGGCGAGCAGCGCCGCCTCTACGACGCCGAGCTGAAACGGGCCCGCGCTCAACTCCTCGGCATCAACACCGACCGCGCGCTCGACGCCATCCGGTTCAACCTCCTCGCGAGCCTGCTGCGCCTGCGCCAGATCTGCTGCCACCCGGCGCTCGTCGATCCCGCCCATCGCGACCTGCCCAGCGCCAAACTCGACGCGCTGCTCGAGCGGCTCGAGGAGCTGCGCGACGAAGGGCACCAGGTGCTCGTTTTCAGCCAGTTCACCGGCATGCTCGAGCTCATCCGGGAAAAACTCGCCGCCGCCGGCATCGGCCACCTCCTCCTCACGGGTGCGACCGAGAATCGTGCCGAACTTGTGGATACGTTCCAAAACGACCGCACAAAGACGGTGTTCCTCCTCTCGCTGAAGGCCGCCGGCTCCGGCCTCAACCTCACCGCCGCCAGCTACGCGATTCTCTACGACCCGTGGTGGAACCCCGCCGTGGAAACGCAGGCCATCGATCGCACCCACCGCATCGGCCAGACGCGCCCGGTCTTCGCCTACCGTATCCTAGCTTCGGATACGGTCGAGGAGAAGATCCGAGCGCTGCAGCGCGAAAAAGCCGCGCTCGCCGGCTCGATCGTGCAGGAGGAGACGCTCGCCCAGGTGCTCGATCTGGAGAGCTTCAAAAAAATCCTTTCATGAAGGGGAACACCATCGACCTTCCAGCCGCCATCAAAATGCTCGACGCAACACTCAGCAAAGAAGGGGCGAGCGTCCGGCCTTCTCTGCCTTTGCCGGAACCCTCCGATGACAACTGAACGACAGGACGAATTCCTCTTCCTCGGCGGCGCCGCGCCCGAGCTGCGCATGGGGCATCCGCTCGAGGAGCTGTTCGAGCAAATCTCGACGACGTGGGGCGTCCCACTGCGTCGTCCGGTGCGCCTGCGGCTGCGCGATCAAAGCATCCCCGAGCTGACGGGCATCCTCGAGTTGGTCCGCGCGCCCGACCTGCCGCTCGACAAGCGCGAGCCGCTCCGCCTGCGGCTGAAGGGCATCGAGTTCACCCACCGTGATATCTCGGAGTGGACGGCGCTGTAGCGAAGACCTTCGAAGTCTGCGTCCCCACCTGTGGGTCGGGCTTTGCGCCCGACATCGAGAACCACGCCGTCGGGCATAAAGCCCGTCCCACAGCCGCACACGTCACGCCCAGGCGCGCTGCGGGATGCGCGAGGGACCGACTCCGCGCGACGCCGGCACCGTGCGTGACCTCGCGCCATCGCCCATGCCGCGGGCCAGCGCCGGACGCCAGTAGCGGGCGCGATGCGCCTCCCCCGGCCACAGTTCGAGGTCGCAGCGGAGCCCCTTCTGGCGGAGCGTGGTGGCGAGTTCGTGGTTGCTCGCCGCAAACACGTCTTCGTCACCCACGCCGAGCCAGACGTGCAGGGCGCGCAGGCGTCGCAGCGACTCCCCCTCCGGCATCCCGCGTATGAACCAGGGCGGCGTCTGGAAATAGGTGTCGGCGTCGGCCTGCGGATCGAGCAGCGCCGGGTAGTTGCCCACCGCCTCGGTGAGATTGTACCGCCCGCTCAGGCCCACCGCCCGACTGCACAACCCGGGATGCCGCAGCGCAAAGTTCACGGCGTGATAGGCGCCGAGGCTGCAACCGTGGGTCCACAACGGTCCGTTGCCGCTGATCCGCTCCGTCAGCGGAATGACCTCCTCGCGCACATACGCTTCGTAGGCGCGGTGCCGCGCCAGGCGCTCCGCCGGCGAGAGGTGCAGCGCGTAGAGCGATTCGTGGTCGACGCTGTCCAGGCAGTACAGTTGCCGCCGCCACCACGCCAGCGGCTCCGCCTGCGCCGCCACCAAGCCCCAGTCCTCGTAATCGTAAAAGCGTCCGCCCCGCGTGGGGAAAACGAGCACGCGCACGCCGCCCGGGTGGCCAAAAACGAGCAGCTCCATCTTTCGACCGAGACGGGGACTGTGCCAGGCATGGTATTCGCGACGCACGCACGCATGGTAGCGCCAATCGCGCCAGCCTGCACGTGACGAGCGTGCAACGTTCTCGTGAGCGGGCGGTCGCTGCCCGCCCTCAGCGCGGCGCCAGCCCCGCCGCCGCGCGCAGCGTGTCGCGCCAGACCACGTAGCCGGCGCGGCTCAGGTGCAGGCCGTCGGCTTCATAGCACTCGGACCGCGGCCGCCCGTCCCGCCGCAACAGCGGCGTGTGCGTGTCGATCCAGCGGGCGCCCGGCACGCGCTCGATCTCTGCGGAACAGAGGCGGTTGCACTCGAGGATCATCGGCTGAAGCGCCCAGCGCGCCGGCGAGGGCTTGATCGCCAGAAACCAAAGCGGCACCCGGCCCCACGCGTGCTGGGCCGTGTGCACCAGCCGCGCGAGATCACCCGCGACCGTCGTGGGCGCCGCCCCGTCACCGAGGTCGTTGTCGCCTGCATAAACAATCAGCAACCGCGGCCGCAGCGGCAGGACCAGCCGCGGGAAAAAATGCACACACGCCGCCAGCGTCGAGCCGCCGAAACCGCGATTCAGCGGCGCCCATTCCGGAAAATCCTCCGCCAGCGCGCCCCACAGCCGCACGCTCGAGCTGCCGTAGAACACGACGCCGCCTGCACCTGCGGTCATCCCAACCGGTGTTTTCTCGAGCGAAGCGACTTCGGGTTCATACCAATGCATGGTGTGGAGGCCGCCGAACCCAAACGCCGGCCACCGTGTTTGGCAACGCGCCTGTCGCCGCTTCCCGCGCGCTCGCGCGAAGGCCGGGCCGATCGGCCCCCCCGGTCCCCGCCGCTGTGCGCTTGCCCGCCTGCGCCGCGTGTGGCTGAATCCGCCGACACCGCCCCCGTGGCAACGTCGTCCGGCAACGCATCCCTTTCCCGCTGGCGCTGGCTCCTGCCGGTCGCGCTCGTGGTTGCCCTGTTTCATGTCACCCCAGCCGGACCGACGCTCGACCGGGCTTTCTTCGACTGGGCCAGCCGACATCCACTGCGCCCGCCGCCGCTGGATCCCCAACGCTCCGCGCTCGTGTTGATCGACGGCCACACGCTGTCGGTCGCGCGGGCCGAAGGCTACGGGCTGCGCTGGCCTTTCCCGCGCGCGGCGTTCGCGGCGTTAATCGCCGCGCTCGATCGCGCCGGGGCCGAGCGCATCGTCGTCGACTTCACGTTTCTCGATCCGAGTGAGGCCGCGGAGCAGGATGCATTGCTCGCCGGCGTTGCGGCGGCGGCGCGCGGCGTGGTGCTCGCGCGCACCGCCTCCCAGGAGCCGGTGTTCTGGGACAATGATTTCGTGCAGACTTACCGGGAGTTTTTTCCGACACCGCGCACCGGAAACGCCGACCTCATCGCCGACGCCGATGGCGTGGCCCGGCGCTACGATGCCGGCGGTTCGCTGGCTTCCGCGGCACTCGCGGTCCCGACGTCCGACGAAGCCGGGCTGCTCCGCTGGCAGGGCGGTCTGGATACACTGCGGGCGCGCGGCGTGCCGGTGCTTTCGGCGGCGCGCTTTTTTCCTTCGGGGCTCCCGCTGCTCACGCGGCTCGCGGACCAGGCTCCCGACGCCGACCCGGCCGCGCTCGCGCGCGCCCTCGCCGCCGAGCCCGAGCTGAGAGGTCGTGGCTTCGACGACGTGCGCGGACGCGTCGTATTCGTCGGCGCCAACGCAAGCGGCACGTTCGATCTCAAACCGCTGCCGGTCGGGAAACTCGAACCGGGCGTGCTGCTGCACTGGACGGCGTGGACCAATCTCGTCGCGGACGGCTTCATCGCGCCGCTCTCGCGTCACGCATCCCTCGCCCTGGCGGGCGGTTTCCTGCTGGCGCTCGCCGCCGTCGGCGTGCGGCGGGGCGGGCTCGCCGCGCCGGTGCTCGTCGCGGTCGGCCTCATTGCCGGCTCGCTGAGCACGGCCTACGCAGGGCTGAGCGGCGGGTGGTTCCTCGCGCCCGCCACACCTGTTTTTGCCGCCGGGCTCGCGCTCACCGGCGTCGCCGCCGAGGGTTTCTGGGCCGAGCGCCACCGGCGCCGCGAAGTCCAGGCAATGTTCGGGAGCTACGTGGCGCCGTCCGTTGTCGAACGCCTCGTGCGCGACCCCGATGCCATCCGCCTCGGCGGCGAGCGGCGCGAAGCCACGGTGTTTTTCTGCGACCTCGCCGGCTTCACCGACCTCTCGGAACAGGTTTCACCCGAGGAGCTCCTTGCGCTGATCAACAGCTATCTCGAAGAGACAAGCGACTGCCTCCTCGCCCATGGCGCCTACGTCGACAAGTACATCGGCGACGCCGTCATGGCGGTGTTCGGCGCCCCCGAACCGCAGGCGGACCATGCCGGCGCGGCCTGCCGCGCCGCTCTCGCCGTGCAGGCGGTGTTCGCACGTCTCAACGCCCGGCTGGCCGCCGAACGCGGCCGCGCGCTGCACCTGCGCATCGGCCTCAACACCGGCGAGATGATCGTCGGCAACGTCGGTTCGTCGCGAAAACTCAACTACACGGTGCTCGGCGACGCCGTGAACCTCGCCTCGCGCCTCGAAGGCGCCAACAAGGAGTTCGGCACGGCGATCCTCGTGGGCGAAGAGACCGCCCGGCGCGTTGGCGACCGGCTCGCCCTGCGCCCGCTCACCCGCCTGCGCGTGAAGGGCCGGCTCCAGGCCGTCGAAGTGAGCGAGCTGGTCGGCGCGCCGGGCGAACTCACGCCAGAGCAGGCTGCGTTTCTCGCCGCCTACCGCACCGCCTACGTCGATTTCGCCGCCCGTCGCTTCGTCACGGCGGCGCAGGGCTTCGCCCGCGCCGTCGAGCTCGCGCCGCGCGACCGCACGGCGCGCGCCCACCTCGCCGAGGCCCAGCGGCTCGCTCACGCCCCGCCGCCGGCCGGCTGGGAGCCGGTCCTCACGCTCGAAACGAAGTGATTTGTTTTCCATGAATACCACCCGTCCACTGACCCTGCTTGCCGTCGCGTTTGCCGCCGCCGCGAGCGCCACCGGCGCCTTCGCGCCCGGAGGCGCGGCCTACACCAAGCGCGTCGAGACCGCGCTGCTCTCGGAGCCCAGGATCCTCGCCGAGCCCACTGCTCGTATCGGATACGCACATACCCTAAAAGTTCAGGAAGTGCGCGGCGCCTGGGTGCGTGTGAGTGAAGGCGCGAAATCCGGCTGGGTGTTCGCCGGCAACCTTGCCGAGACGAAACCCTCCGAGACGCGCGGGCTGGACGGTCTGCCGCTGGCCGCCAGCGCGACCAGCGCCACCGCCGCCGCCCGTCCGCTCGCGCCGGCGGCCAGAGACTACGCCGGCCGCCACGGCAAGCCCGACGCCGCGGCCGATCTGCAATGGCTCACCGAGCAGACCGCGGCGCTCACGCCAGCCGACGTGCAGGCGTTTCTGCAGGCGCAGCGGAAGGGAGAATACCAATGAACACGCGTCTCATCCGCCGCGCCGGGACCACGCTCGCGCTGCTCGTTCTTCTCGGCGCGGCCGCCCGCGCCCAGTTCGATTTCAGCAAGCTCAACAAGGCCCTCGATACCGCCAAAAATGTCGGCAAGGTCGCCAAAGGCGTGGCCGGCATCGGCCCCGAGGAGGAGGCCGCGATCGGCGGCTCCGTCGCCGTCGAAGTCGTCAGCCGCTACGGCGGACTCGTGCGCGACGATGCCATCACGCGCCGGGTGAACCTCGTCGGCCGGGCGCTGGCGCACTACTCGTCGCGTCCCGCGCTCGAGTGGCGTTTCGCCGTGCTCGCCTCCGACACGGTCAACGCGTTTTCCACGCCGGGTGGGTATGTTTTCATCACCCAGGGCCTTTACGACCTCGCCGGCTCAGACGACGCGCTCGCCGCCGTGCTCGCCCACGAGATCGCGCACATCACCGAGCGTCACGCCCTGAAGATCGTCGCGCGCAGCGAATTTGTCTCCGGCGCCTCGGCGATCGTCGCCGAACGCAGCAGTGACGCCCGCAAGCTCGAGGCCAACCTGCGCCAGTTCGACCTCGGCGTGGAGCAGGTCGCGAATACGCTGTTCGAAAAAGGCTTCGATCCACAAACTGAATACGCAGCCGACGCCGCCGGCCGCCAGCTCGCGCTCACGACCGGCTACGCGCCCGGCGCGCTGCGTCTCGTGCTCCTGCGCTTGCAGCAACGCGGCGGCGACCCGGCGACGGTTTTCGCCACGCACCCGCCACTCGCCGAGCGCATCCAGCGCCTCCCCGAGGACCCGACGCCGGCGGCGTCCGCCGCATCGGCCTCACCCGCGGCCGGAGCCCACTAGCCCTGTCCGGGCGCCGCGCGCGCAGCCCACGCTTGCGGCGCGCCGGGAGTGCGCGTGCGATAGCCACCATGGGCCCGTTCGACAAACCCGTCCGCCGCGACACGACCGCGAATTCCCGCACCGAGATCCTCCACCGACTGGCGCTTGTCGCCTATATTGCGTCGCTCCTGCTTA
>DASWVO010000066.1:0-10838 GCA_036406235.1 Opitutaceae bacterium | reverse complement strand
GGCTACCTCGAATTCGAACGCGAGCAGATCTACTTCAACTCGAAGACCTACAACCTGAACGCCGCCTTCTCCTGGAAGCCGGTAAAGGGCCTGCACGTGGATTTCCAGGCCGAGTTCATCGATTTCGATGAAATTCCCAGCCGGACGGCGGCGTTCGTTTCGCTCGGCTCGGGTACCAGCCGCGTCGTCGACGAATACAACCGGCGGCGCCACGACCGCAACTTCACTTACAACGGACCCTACGCCCGCAACAAACGCGAGACCGCGATCTCCACCGCCTACGTCACGGCAGAGCTTGCCGAGAGCCTCACGCTGCGAGTCGGCGGCTACGCCAGTCACCAATCGGCGGATACCAACGGCATCCTCAACGCCTTCGGCCTCTCGACCAACGAGTCGGCCAACGTGGGCTACACGATCAACGACTCGACCGACAAATCGTGGGCCTACAAACTCGACCTGCTCCACCGGCTGAACCTGCGCGGCTTTTCGCTCAACAGCCTGGTCGGCTACGAGGAGCATTTCGACGACGGATCCTACGGCACTCTGGAGACGGACCCGGCGCTCGTGCCGCTGGTCGTCACGATCCCGTTCACCCGCGCGACCGTGAAGAGCGACTGGCCGGCTCCCCCGGCGCGCAATCTCTACACGCGCCTCAGCGCCCAGGGCGCCTCGGAGATCCAGTGGAGCAATCTGCGCTTCACCCAGTATGGCGAGACCCCGAACGGCCGCGGTTCACTCCTGTGGGGTGTCGCGTACGGCGAGGGCGAATCCACGGCGGCCAACAACCTGAATCAAACGAGTTCCACCAACGAGGGCGACGAGGTCACCTACACCGCCGGCGCGTCGTGGAAGGTTTACGAAGCCGAGGAGAAATTTCTCAACCGCGTCACCTTGTTCGCCAACTACGCCACCAGCTTCCAGATTCAGGGCGGCAATGCGCAGGACCCGAAGATCTTCGAGGGGTTCAGCACGGTCGAAGAGCTCCAGGCGTTCATCGACAACCTGCCGGCCAATACGATCGATCCGCAGACCGGCAACGGCTATGAGGCGGGGCTCCGGCTCGAGATGCTCAAAAAGAAACTGGCGATCAGCGTGTCCTACTTCGACCAGAGCCGGGAGAACATCGCGCGCACGTTCTTCGTTCGCGCAAGCATCGTCCCGGGCGTGGCGGACGAGCGGGTTCTCGCCTTCTATCAGCTGGCCTCCGGTGAGGAGAATTCGAAGGGCGTGGACCTTTCCGTCTACTGGCAGCCGACCCCGAACCTGTCCTTCACCGCGGACGCGATGTTCAGCAACGGCCGGGTCATCAGCAACACCGGGGCTCCCGAGGAAGAAGGCCTGGGACTCGTCCGCTCGCCGGAAAACACGGTCTTCGTCTGGGGCAAGTATGACTTCAAAGACGGTCCATTGTCCGGCCTCACCCTCGGCCTCGGCGCGTCATACCGGAGCCCCACCCGCGTCCAGCCCAACCTCAACGATCTCTATCGCTTCAGCAGCGAATACACGGTCGCCCGCGCAATGATCGGCTACCGCTACCGCTTGTTCGACCGACAACACGCGATCACGCTCAACGCGGAGAACCTCTTCGACGAGGAGTATGTGGACGAGGCGAATTTCCTGAGCGAACCGTTCCTCCTGCGGCTCATGTACTCCATCGATTGGTAGCCTGCGTTCGCGTCGAGCGCGCCCGAACGCCAAGTGTTGCGACAACGGCAGCGCGCATGGAGAACGGACGGGAACGGTCCGTTCTCCGGGTTCCGCGAGCGTGGGTTTTCGCCCCCGCACGGCGCACCGGCAATGCTCCCGGTGCGCTGTCTCGTTTGAAGACACTTCTGCTCGCGTCACAGGCCCCGCCGTCAAAATCTCCCTTCTCCTCAGCCTCCATTTTTTAATCCCATGCGCCCTTACCTCCGCCTTTCCGCCCTCGGGCTGCTCCTCGCCACCGCGCTCCGTGCGCAGACGCCCTCCTGGGTGACGCCGGACCGCGAAGCGCGCGTCGCCGCGCTGCTCGCGCAGATGACCCTCGAGGAAAAGATCGGGCAACTGAATCAGTTGCCCGCGGCCTTCGATCCGACCGGACCGGTGCCGACCGGGGGCCGCGAACGTGACGCCTACCAGGCGATCCGCGAGGGCAAGGTCGGCTCGATGCTCAACGTCGTCGGCGCCGAGGCCACCCGCGCCCTGCAGCAACTCGCCGTGGAAAACAGCCGGCTGCGCATTCCCCTGCTCTTCGGTTACGACGTGATCCATGGCTATCGCACGATGTTCCCCGTGCCGCTCGGCGAAGCCGCGAGCTGGGATCTCGACGCGATCGAGCACTCCGCGCGCGTGGCGGCCACCGAGGCCGCCGCGGCCGGGCTGCACTGGACGTTCGCGCCCATGGTGGACGTTTCCCGCGACGCGCGCTGGGGACGGATCATGGAGGGCGCCGGTGAGGACCCCCATCTCGGCAGCCTCGTAGCGGTTGCCCGGATACGCGGGTTTCAGGGTCCGGACCTGGGGGCGCCGGACACGATCGCCGCATGCGCGAAGCACTTCGCGGCCTACGGGTTCGCCGAAGGCGGACGCGACTACAACTCGGCGGATATCAGCGACGACACGCTGCACAATGTCGTGCTGCCGCCCTTCCACGCCGCCGCCCGCGCCGGGGTGGCGACGTTCATGAACTCGTTCAACGAGATCGGCGGCGTGCCGGCGACAGCGAGCGCCCGGCTGCAGCGTGAAATCCTCAAGGGCGCCTGGGGCTTCCAAGGCTTCGTCGTCTCCGACTGGGGTTCGATCGACGAACTCGTGCAACACGGCGTCGCCCGCGACGAGGCCGAGGCGGCCCGCCTGGCCATCACCGCCGGCAGCGACATGGACATGTGCTCCGAGGCCTACATCGCTTCGCTCGGCCGCGCCATCGCCGCGGGACAGGTCGACGAGCGTCTCATCGACGACGCGGTGCGCCGCATCCTGCGGGTGAAGGCTGCGCTCGGTTTGTTCGACGCTCCTCATCGCTACAGCGATCCGCAGCGCGAACAGCAAACCCTGCGGAGTGAAGCGCACCTCGCGGCGGCGCGCGACGTCGCGCGCAAATCGATCGTTCTGTTGCGCAACGAGGGCGGTCTCCTGCCGCTCGTCAAAAACGCAAAGACGATCGCGGTGATCGGTCCGCTGGCCGACGACCGGGACTCCCCGCTGGGAAGCTGGCGCGCGCAGGCGGAGCCCGACTCCGCCGTATCGCTGCTCGAGGGCGTGCGCCGTGCTGCCGGACCGGATACGCGCGTCGTGCATGCCGAGGGCGCGCGGCTCACCGTGGGCAAGCGCGGCTTCAAGCAGTCACTCACGTTCAACACCAGCGACCGCTCCGGCTTTCCCGCCGCCATCGCCGCCGCGCGCGACGCCGACGTCGTCGTGCTCGCGCTGGGCGAGGACGCTTTCCAAAGCGGCGAGGGGCGCAGCCAGGCTGACATCAGCCTGAAGGGCCTCCAGCTCGAGCTGCTGCGCGCGATTCAGGAGGTCAACCAACGCATCGTCGTCGTGCTGATGAACGGCCGCCCGCTCGCGATCGCCGACTGGGCGGACAGCGTTCCCGCGATCGTCGAAGCCTGGCACGGGGGCTCGCAGGCGGGACTGGCGATCGCCGACGTGCTCTTCGGCGACTACAATCCGTCTGGCCGCCTGCCCGTGTCGTTCCCGCGCCACGTCGGCCAGGTGCCGCTCTCCTACAACCGCAAGAACACCGGGCGTCCATCGGGGGCTTCGGGCGAGGTGTTCTGGTCGCATTACGAAGACACGCCCAACACGCCCTTGTATCCGTTCGGCTTCGGGCTGAGCTACACGACCTTCGACTATTCCGCGCCACGGCTCAGCGCGGACACGCTCGCGCCGGGGGGCACGCTCGACGTCGCCGTCACCGTCGCCAATCACGGCGCGGTGAAGGGCCGCACGGTCGTGCAGCTTTACGTGCGCGACCTCGTCGGCAGCGTGACGCGACCGGTTAAAGAGCTGAAGGGCTTTCGCCTCGTCGAGCTGGCGCCGGGGGAAACGCGCGAGGTCAGCTTCAGATTGACCCCCGCCGATCTCGCCTTCTACACGGCACAACGGCGCTGGGAGGCCGAGCCCGGAGAGTTTCACGTGTTCACCGGCGGCAGCTCCGCGGAGGTGAAAAAGGCCCGCTTCACCCTGACCGAGTAGCACGGCGTAGCGGCCCGTACTCCAAGGGCGGAAATCCACCCTCCGGCGGCGTTCGTGCGGTCGATTCCGTTCCCATGAAGCTCGAGGCTAACGTCGCCCGGCTTTCCGCGTGCGTGTCGGCTTCGCCGTCACCCGCGCGCCCTTTCGTTTCGGCGCCGCCGTCGGCGAGGAGGCAACCGCTTCCTCGCTCTGCCAGACGGCGTCCTTCGCCGCGGCAATCTGCGCCATCGTCCGGCCGCTGAGAACGGAGCGATCATCCTGCCGGTCGCTGACCGGGCGGGACGGTTTCCCCGCTTTTTGAATCAGCCACACCGGTTTCGCCTCGTCGGATCGGATCCGAAACACATGCCATTCGCCCTTCAGCTTTTTCCCCGAAAGCAACAGCTTCAGGCTGCCCCGCCGGTAATCGCCGTCGAGCAACTCGTATGTCCCCAGATCCCACACCATCACGGTGCCACCGCCATACTGACCGGCCGGGATCACGCCTTCAAAGGTGAGGTACTCGAGCGGGTGATCCTCGGTCTGAAAGCCCGAGCGTTTCACGCCGGCCTCGGTGGAGAGGCCCTTGGGCACGGCCCAGCTCTTCAGCGAGCCATCCATCTCGAGGCGAAAATCGTAGTGCAGGCGGGAGGCCTGGTGCTTCTGAATCACGAACCGGGGACTTTTCCTCCGCTCGCTCCGCGCCGGCGGCGCCTTCCCTGGCGCGGGCTCGGCGGTCTTGGCGAAATCGCGTTTGGCCGCGTAGCTCCGCAGCGCCCCCGGCATCTTCCCGGGGCGACTCCGGCCGCGGCGCGACGGCGCGCCGGCCGAGACGAAAGCTGCGGGCAGCTTCTGCTTCAGCTTCAGCACCGGCGCGAACAGGTCGCCGTCCTTCCGGATCCGCTTGAGCGCCGCTTCGGGGGAAAAAAACAGCGCCTCGACCCGGCCGGACTTTCGCACCCGTTGCAGCTCGGCCCAGGCGACCGGCATCGACACGAACGGCTGGTCGCGTTTCCCGCGTAAGGCGTAAACGGATACGGTCGTCTTCTTTTCGTGGTTCTGGCTCCAGTCGATCAGCACCTTCTTCACGCGCAGCGCCTTCGCCATGTCGCTGACGATCAGGTCGGGATGCTGCTGGCGCAGCAGTTCGGCGACCGCGCGGGCGAACGGCGTCGCGACATCGTAGGTGACGGCGGTGTTGAGCGGCACATAGAGCTGGAGCCCTTTCGATCCGGACACCTTGGCAAAGGACTCGAGGCCCAACCCCGCGAGCAGCTCGCGCACGAGAAAGCCCACCTCGATGCACGTCCGCAAGTCGGCGCCCTCGCCCGGATCGAGATCGAACGCGAGGTGGGTCGGCGTCCGCACGTCGGCCGCGCGGTGTAGAAACGGGTGCAGCTCGATCGCGCCAAGGTTGGCGCACCAGGCGAGCGTGCGGGCGTCGTTGATCACGATGTAATTGACGACGCCGCCCTCGGTGCGCGGCACGGGCGCGGTCTCGATCCACTCCGGCGCGTGGGCCGGGGCGTTCTTCGCATAAAAACGCCCGCCGCGCACGCCGTCGGGGAAACGGATCAGCGTGACCGGCCGTCCGTGCAGGTGCGGCAGCAGCACCGGCGCGACGTCGAGGTAGTAGCGGATCATCTCGCCCTTCGTGAAGCCGGTCCCCGGGAAAAAAATCTTTTCCACGTTGGAGAACGCGACGTTCGCCGACTTGGGCTTTCGTTTCGGCATGCATGCTGTTGACCCGGAAAACGCGGAGGAGTGCGGACCTCCGGGAGCCGACACGGCCCCTTGCGGGGCATCCGGGCGCCGCCGGAGTTGTAGCCACACGCCGCCTGCGCCGCCCGGGGAGGCGATCGGCTAATGGTCGCGCGTAGGGCCCGATGGTAATCTCCCGATCTTCACACCCACCCCATGACCACCCTCATCGACTTATCCTCACCCATCGCCACGGTTCGTTCCCCGTCCGCTACCGACGTCTCCTCCGCACACGCGTCCGCTCCGACTTCACCCAGCCCCGACCACATCCTCCAGGTCGGCACCGGTTTCTGGGCCTCCAAAACCCTGCTCGCCGCGGTCGAACTCGAAGTCTTCACCCACCTCGCCCGCCGGCCTGCCTCGCTCGAGGAGCTTCAGGTGTGGCTGGGACTACACCCGCGCTCGGCCCGCGACTTCCTCGACGCCCTCGTCGCGCTCGGCTTCCTCGTGCGCGCCGACGGGCTCTACGCGAACACCGCGAGCACCGACCTGTTCCTCGACAAGTACAAGGCGTCCTACATCGGCGGCATCCTCGAGATGGCCAACGCGCGCCTCTACGGTTTCTGGAACAATCTCACCGAGGGCCTGCGCACCGGCGAGCCGCAAAATGAAGCGAAGGGCGGCGGCGAGGAGTTCTTCGCCAAGCTCTACGCCGAGCCCGCGCGGCTGCGGCAGTTTCTGCAGGCGATGACGGGAGTCAGTCGCGGCGCCAATCTCGCGATCGCCGCGAAGTTTCCGTGGGAGAAGTATCGGACCTTCGTGGACGTGGGCACGGCGCAGGGCGACCTCGCCATGCAGGTGGCGCTGGCCAACCCGCACCTCTGCGGCCTCGGTTTCGATCTGCCGCAGGCCGGCCCGATCTTCCGCGACTACGCCGCGCAACTTGGACTCGAGGACCGGGTGCGCTTCGCGGCGGGCAACTTCTTCGAACAGGCGCTGCCGAGAGCCGACGTCATCATGATGGGACACATCCTGCACGACTGGAACCTCGCCGAGAAGAAACGCCTGGTGCGCGCGGCGTGGGAGGCGCTGCCCGCCGGCGGCGCGTTCATCGTTTACGACTCGATCATCGACGACGAGCGCCGCCGCAACGCCTTCGGCCTGCTGATGAGCCTCAACATGCTGATCGAAACCCCGGGCGGCTTCGACTACACCGGCGCCGATTGTCAGGGGTGGATGAGCGACGCCGGCTTCCGCGAGACCTACGTACAGCACCTCGTCGGGCCCGACTCGATGGTGGTCGGCATCAAGTAGCCGCACCCCACATCTCGAACGCCGCGCGTCGGGCCGGTAGAGCCCGCTCTCCGGAGAGCCGCGGACCGCAGGAGGTCGGTCGGTCCTTCAGGCGGCCACCGACCCGGCAAGAACGCCTTACGCCGGCCGGAAGAGGCCGTCGTCGCCGAGCACGACGTCCATCGGGCGCACCGCCCAGGGCAGGCCGGCTTCGGCCAGCGAGCTTTCCCGGTCGAAGGCGAGCCGGAGAGCCTCGTCCAGGCCGGCGACATACGTGAACGAGTCGCCGTCGCGGAGCTCAGGCGTCCGCGCCGGCGACGGCACCTCGACAATGACGCCGCCGGCGTGCAGCGCGTTCACGCACCGCGTGTGCTCGAGCGCCATTTCGGGCGTGCAGACAAAGGCCTCCGGCTCGCCGCGCACGCGGGCGAGCACGTCGCGCAACATGCATTCGCGGGTATGCGCCTCCGGGCGGGCATCCTCGTGCCAGCGTCCCTCCGGTGTATCCAGCCATGCATGACAATCCTGCACCCATTCGCCGCGGCCGCGCGTGCCGGTGAGTTCGAGCCGCGGCGTGCCCAGCTCCCGGGAACTGTGCGTACCGTAAAAGGAAAGCCGGCAGCCGGACTCAGTCTGCAGATGCAGCACGGCCGTGTCGAACGACTCGATCGGCTGCGCCCGGTAGAGCTCGGCCGTGAGTGCTGCCGGCCGGGCGACGCGCCCGCCCTCCGGGGCCGCGAGAAAAAGCATGAGCATGAAGAAGTGCGCCATCGCGTTGTTGACCGGCGAGTCCAGCACCCAGGCGCCGGCGGGCGTCCGCAACCGGCCCACCCAGTCGTTGCGGGTGTAGTAGTGCCGGCCCCGCGGCCAGGCGGCGTGCACTTTCAGCGAGCGCAACTCGCCGATCCGGCCCGCGACGAGGCGCCGCCGCAACGCCTGCACCTCCGGCGCGTGCAAGTATTGAAAACCCACCGCGGCCGTACGCCCGGAACGGGCCGCCGCGGCGGCGATCGCCTGCGCTTCGGCCACGGTCGCCGCCACCGGCTTTTCCACGAGCACATGGCGGCCCGCTTCGAGCGCCGCGATGCTCATCGCCGCGTGGTGGTGAATCGGCGACGGGATGACGCACAGGTCCAGGGATCCAGCCGGGAGCACGCGCTGCAGTTCGTCAAACCGGTCGAAGACGCGGCAGCCCAGCGCCTCCAGGCGCCGGCACGTCTCCGCCTCCTCCGGGCGATTGACCGCCACGACCGCGGCCAGGCGCAACTCCTGCCGGGTGTGGAACTCCAGCAGGTGCTGCAGGTGCACGCGGCTGTAGCCGGACACGCCGACCAGACCGACCCGCGGCGGCGGCTTCACGCGGGGATCCTTTCGGGGTGCGGATGCCGGCGGCGCGGCCCGGCGCGTTCAGGGGTGTCGTTTCGCATCGCCGTGAGCGGAATCGGCAGCGCCCGGCGGTCGCAAGGCCGCCGGCCTATAACGGTTAGATTTCAGGCTCGTTGCCGCCAAGAAAGTCCGCCTAGCATCCTGCGCCTTCTCCCTCCGCGCCCCAGCCGCGCCGCCGCCCCACTGTCTGACCCGTCCCTCCGTGCAAGGTATCCATTTTCTCGATATCGCCGTCGTCCTCGCCTACCTCGCCTTTGTCATCCTGCTCGGCCAGCGCGCCGCGCGACGTTCGGAGAAAAACCAGGAGGGCTATTTCCTCGCCGGACGCAAGCTGGGCAAGCTCTACCAGTTCTTCCTCAATTTCGGCAATGCGACCGACGCCAACGGCGCGGTGAGCACCGCGAGCCTGGTGTATCAGCAGGGTGTGTCGGGCATGTGGCTGGGCTTCCAGCTGATCTTCCTGAACCCTTACTACTGGTTCATGAACGTCTGGTTCCGCCGCGTGCGCCTGGTGACGATGGCCGACCTCTTCGAGGACCGGCTCGGCAGCCGGCGCCTCGCGTCCTTCTACGCGCTGTTCCAGAGCCTCTCCGCGATGTTCGTCGTCATTGGCTTCGGCAACCTGGTCACCTACAAGATCTGCAGTGCGCTGATCGTGAAACCCGAGGCTGCGTGGACGACGCAGGAACGTGCGGCGGTGGACGGCTACCGGGAGCTGCACGCGCTGGCAGAAGGGGCGAAGGCCGCCCCGCTTTCTCCGGGCGATCAGGCCCGGCTCGCCCTGCTGTACGAGCGCAACGCCGGCGGCGAGCTCAGGAGCTACATCACCGCACTGGAGCCCCTCAGCTTTTATGTGATCTACACGATCATCGTCGGCGTCTACGTAATCCTCGGCGGGCTCGCCGCCACGGCGATCAACGAGGTGTTGCAGAGTCTGCTGATCATCGCGTTTTCGATCGTGCTCCTGCCGGCTGGCTTTGCGGCGATCGGCGGGCTCGACACACTCCGCGAACGCGTGCCCGCGGCGATGTTCGAGCTCATCGGCAGCGATGCGGCGACGCAGCGGATCACCGGGCTTTCGCTCTTCGCCATCTTCCTGGTGGCGCTCATCCAGATCAACGGGATCATCGGCAACATGGGCATCAGCGGGTCCGCAAAAAATGAATACGCCGCCCGCTTCGGCGCTGTCGCCGGCACCTACGGCAAGCGCCTCATGTTCATCCTCTGGGCGTTTTCCGGCCTGATCGCCGTCGCTCTCTTCCACGGCCCGGCCCGGCTCAGCGACCCCGATCTGGTGTGGGGCACGCTTTCGCGACAGCTTCTCGGCCCCGGTTTGCTGGGCCTGATGATCACGGGGGTGCTGGCGGCCAACATGTCGACCGTCGCCGCGCAAACGGTGTCGGTCTCCGCACTCTTCGTGCGCAACGTCTACCGGCCGCTGCGGCCGTCCATGACCGAACGCGAAGCAATCCGCGCCGGACGCTGGGCCATGTTTGGCACCCTGGTGGTGGGCATCTTCGCCGCGTCGCTGATGGATGACGTATTCTCCGCGCTGTTACTGGTGCAGACCGTGGCCGTTCCGCTTGGCGCCACGGTGATGCTCATGTTCTTCTGGCGGCGCCTCACCGTCGCGGGCACGTGGACGGGAATCCTGGTCGCCACCGCCCTCAACATCGTCGGGCCGTTCGCCCTCGCCCAGATCGACGCGGTGCGAACGCATCCGGCGCTCGTCGTGCGCGCGGGCGATCAGGCCGGCCGCCCGCAGCCGATCTACTTCGAATCGGTCGTGCGCACCCAGCCCGGCGACCCCGGGAGCCCGCACGAGGGCCGCGGCCGCCTGCACGTGGAGCTTGTGCTGCTCAAGCTGGCCGGCCTCGACGTGGAAAAGATGCCGACGGGCACGCGTTTCGCCGCGCGTTTCTTCGTCGACGCGCTGCTTCCGTTCGCGCTGCTCATCGGCTTCAGCCTCTTCACGCGACCGCCGGACCGGGCCCGTGTGGACCAATTTTTCGGGAGAATGAAAACACCGGTTGGGGCCACGCCCGAGCTCGAGCACGCCGCGATCGAGGAAACGCAGCGCAATCCCCATCGCTTCGACGACACGAAGCTTTTCCCCGGCTCCTCCTGGGAGTTCACGAAGTGGAACCGTGTCGACGCGATCGGTTTCGTCAGTTGCTGCCTCCTCTCGGCAACCATCATCGCGCTGTTCTGGCTGCTGCTGCGGGCGGCCGGTCCGGCCTGAGCACTCGTCCTACCTGCTCATAAGCGCAGGAATATCCTCCGTCCATAAAGGAAACGGC
>DASWVO010000065.1:0-4593 GCA_036406235.1 Opitutaceae bacterium | reverse complement strand
CGCTCGAAGCAGTCGAACGCGCAGATCATCGTCCACCACAACGGCCGCAAGCCGCGCGGCAAAAAGTAATCCTTCCGCCCCATGTCACGCTCCATCAAGAAAGGCTTCTTCGTCGATTACCACCTGCTCGAGAAGATCGAGAAGGCGAACAAGACCGGCGTCAAAAAGCCCATCCAGACCTGGTCCCGGCGCTCGACCATCACGCCTGATTTCGTCGGTCACACGTTCAGCGTGCACAACGGCAAGGCGTTCGTCGCCGTGTACGTCACCGAGAACATGGTCGGCCACAAGCTGGGCGAGTTCGCCCTGACGCGCGTCTTCAAGGCGCACGGCGGCATGACCCGCAAGGAAGTCTAACCCGAAGTTTTCAACCAACCCAGATCCGAACCAAAAGGGTAGGGTCCCGCGCCTGCGGGGCCGCTATCGCCGGTGCACGCCCGACCCCGCGTCGGACCGCTGGCCGGAATCCTCCCGACAACCATGGAAGTTCAAGCCCTCACCCGTTACGCGCGCATGTCGCCAAAAAAGATGCGCGACATCTCGCGGATCATCCAAGGCCGCAAGGCCGCGGAAGCCGCCGACTACCTGGCGCTCATCCCGCGCAAGTCCGCGCGGCTGATCGCGAAGACGCTGCGCAGCGCCATCGCCAACGCCGAGAACAACAACAATCTCTCGGCCGACGCGCTCACCGTGAAGCTCGCGCTGATCGAGAACGGCCCCGTGCTGAAGCGCTTCAAGGCCGGCGCCCGCGGCTCCGCCATGCCGCGCCGCAAGAAGATGTCGCACATCCGCATCGTGCTCACCGACGGCAACTCGAACTAATCTACCACCATGGGCCAAAAGACCAATCCCACCGGCTTCCGCCTCGCCGTCCGCCGCAACTGGCAGTCCCGCTGGTACGCGACGAAGAAAGATTTCCCGAAGCTGCTCGAGGAGGACCAGATCATCCGTGAGAAGCTCATGGAGAAGCTGAAGCAAGCCTCCGTGCCGCGCATCTTCATCGAGCGCGCCTCCAACCGCGTCCGCGTCAAGATCTACACCGCGCGCCCCGGCATCGTCATCGGCCGCAAGGGCCAGGAGATCGAGAAGATCAAGGAGGAGCTCGCCAAGCTCACCGGCAAGGAAATCCTCCTCGACATCCAGGAGGTGAAGAAGCCGGAGATCGAGGCGCAGCTCGTGGCGGAGAACGTCGCGCTCCAGCTCGAGCGCCGCATCGCGTTCCGCCGCGCCATGAAGAAGGCCGTGGAAATGGCCATGACGCTCGGCGCCGAGGGCATCCGCATCCAGTGCTCCGGCCGTCTCGGCGGCGCGGATATCGCCCGCCGCGAATGGCAGCGCAAGGGCCGCGTGCCGCTGCACACCCTGCGCGAGAACATCGATTACGGCTTCTCCGAGGCCCACACCGTCTACGGCAAGATCGGCGTCAAGTGCTGGATCTGCAAAAAGGAGTCCGACAACAACTGATACAGCTCTAAGCTCTAGGCTCTAAGCTTTAAGCTCCAAGCTCCTCTTCCCATGGCTCTCGCACCCGCCCGTACCAAATACCGCAAGTCCCAGAAGGGCTCCCGCGCCGGCAATGCCAAGCGCGGCAACACCCTGGCCTTCGGCGAATTCGGCCTGCAGTCGCTGACGCGCGGCCCCATGACCGGTCAGCAGATCGAAGCCGCCCGCGTCACCATTTCGCGCCACCTGAAGCGCAAGGGCAAACTCTGGATCCGCGTCTTCCCGCACAAGCCCGTCACCAAGAAGCCCGCCGAGGTCCGCATGGGCCAGGGCAAGGGCCCGGTCGAGTTCTACGTCGCGCAGATCAAGCCCGGCGCCGTCCTCTTCGAACTCGCCGGCGTGCCCGCCACCATCGCCAAGGAGGCCTTCCGGCTCGCCGACGCGAAGCTGCCGTTCCACTGCCGGTTCATCGCCCGCGAAGGCGCCGTCTAACCTTCTTCCTCCGACCGTCATGACTTCCAAAGAAATCCGCGACCTCGCGCCCGCCGAACTGCCGGCCAAGATCCGGGAGCTCCGCGAACAGCTGCTGCAGCTCCGGCTGCGCAAGCAAACCGGTCAGGTGGAAAAGACCCACGAGATCCGCACGCTCCGCAAGGACATCGCGCGACTCGAGACCGCCCTTACCGCTTCCAAGAAGAAAGCCGCCGCCTAAAGGAATCCCCGAATTTCGATTTTCGATTTTCGATCGAGCCGCGGCTGAGGCCGCCCGCCTGCGAAAGTCCGAAGCAATCGAAAATCCAAAATCCTAAAATCGAAAATCCCGATGTCCTCCTCTCCCGCGCCGCGCAACATGCGCAAAACCCAGATCGGCTTCGTCAGCAGCCGCTCCGGCGACAAGTCCGTCAAGGTGACCGTCCCGTACAAGTCGCCGCATCCGCTCTACCACAAGGTCGTCAACCGGCAGACCGTGCTGCACGTCCACGACGAGAAGAACGAGGCCAAGCTCGGTGATACCGTCGAGGTGATGGAGACGCGGCCGCTCAGCCGGCTGAAGCGCTGGCGCATCGTGTCGATCGTGCAGCGTGCGGTCACCACCCAGGACGTCGCCATCAGCGAGACCGACGTCGCCGCGCAGGTGCCGACCAAGACCGTGTCCGCCGCTCCGGCTGCGCCGGCGCCGCAGGCCTGAGCCCCGATTCCACAACCTTTCAAACTCCAGGAGGCCTGTCATGATTCAACTGCGCTCCGTCCTTGACGTCGCCGACAACACCGGCGCCCGCAAAGCCGCGATGATCTCCCGCAAGGGACAGATCACTGCGACCGCGGGCGTGGGCGACATCATCACCGTTCACATCAAGCAAAGCTCCACCGAAGCCACGGTGAAGAAGGGCGAGGTCCACAAGGCCGTCGTCGTTCGCACCAAGGCGCCCGTCCGGCGTCCGGACGGCAGCTACCTGCGCTTCGACAGCAACGCCGTCGTGATCATCGATCCGACGAACAACCCGCGCGGCACGCGCATCTTCGGCCCGGTCGCCCGCGAGCTGCGCGCGAAGAACTTCATGAAGATCATCTCGCTCGCGCCGGAGGTCCTCTAACATGGCTCAGAAATTTCACATCAAACGCGGCGATCAGGTCGTCGTCATCGCCGGCTCGCAGAAGGGCAAGTCAGGCAAGGTGCTCGAGGTGCTCGCCGCCAAGCAGCGTGCGCGCGTCGAGGGCGTCGGGATGATCAAGCGCCACCTGAAGAAATCGCAGGAGCACCCGCAGGGCACCATCGCCGAGCGCGAGGGTTCGGTCCACGTCTCCAACCTCATGCTCCAGTCGGCGTTCGACGCCAGCAAGCGGAAGAAGGAGCCAGCCGCCGGCGCCTGAGTGCGCCTGCGCGGCTCCAACCCGGCAACCGTCAGACGTTTCGGACCACCGCCGCCCGGCCTGATACTTGTCACTTGCTCCCGGCGCCGTTTCCCGGTCCACTCGCCCTCTTTTCTCCTCAAACCTAACTCTCTTTTGCCTCGCGGTCGGTAATCGCGGGCTTCGTCAATGAGCTACGTTCCCTCTCTCAAGAAACTCTACGTCGAGCACGTCGTGCCCGAGCTCGTCAAGAGCCGCGGCTACAAGAACAAGCACGAGGTGCCAAGGCTGGTGAAGATCAACCTCAACACCGGCATCGATTCCGAAGCCGACAAGAACCAGATCGCCGACATCCAGCGCGATCTCGGCCTCATCGCCGGACAAAAGCCGGTGCTGTCGAAGAGCCGGAAGGCGATCGCGAACTTCAAGCTGAAGCCCAATCAGATCGTCGGTTGCCATGTGACGCTCCGCGGCCCGGCGATGTGGGACTTCCTCCAGCGGCTGCTGGCGGTGGCGCTGCCCACGATCCGCGACTTCCGCGGCGTGCCGTCGAAGCTCGACGGGCAGGGCAACTACAACCTCGGCATCACCGACCACACGATCTTCCCCGAGATCACCGTGGAGAACGTGAAGAAGCACATCGGACTCGACATCACGCTCGTGACGAGCGCCGCGACCGATGATGAAGCGCGCGAGCTGCTCCGGCTGCTCGGCATGCCGTTCCGCCGCAGCGAAGCGGTCGCGGCCGCCGCCAAACCCACCGCCGCCTGATCCTATTTTCGATTTTCGATTGGCGATTTCCGATTGCCGATCCCAGCACCCGCGTCCGCCGCCAAATCGAAAATCAACAATCTAAAATCGAAAATCCCTCCATGCCCAAGACCTCTGCCATCGAGCGCAACAAGAAGCGCGTCCGCCTCGCCGCCAAATACGCGGCCAAGCGTGCCGAACTGAAGGCCATCCTCCTCAACCCCGCCACGACCGACGAGGAGTTTTTCGCCGCGCAGAAGAAGCTGCAGAAGCTGCCGAAGAACTCGTCCAAGGTCCGGATCCGCAACCGCTGCTCGCTCAGCGGCCGGCCGCGCGCCTACATTGGCCGCTTCGGCGTCTCCCGTATCCAGTTTCGTGAGCTCGCGCTCGCCGGCAAGATTCCCGGCGTGACCAAGTCCTCCTGGTAAACCTTTTGGCTCGCGGGGGTCGGATATGACCCGCGCCGCCGCAACGTACCAACATCCACCATGACCGATCCGATCAGTGACTTCCTGACCCGCGTGCGCAACGCGTCCAAGGCCCGTCAGG
>DASWVO010000064.1:0-8943 GCA_036406235.1 Opitutaceae bacterium | reverse complement strand
CACTCGGGATTGACCCATTCGAGGACCACCGTCTTGCCCTTCAACTGGCTCAGGGAATACGTCTGCCCATCGATCGATGTGAGGGTGAAGTCAGGCGCCTGCTGACCGACCGCAGCCGGCTTGGCGGACGCGACTGAACCGAGCGAAGCGGCCAGCGCGGCCGCGAAAACGAATAGCTTCAGGGTGGGTTTCATAGGCGGATTAGACGACGTGAAGAAACGCGTGAGGTTACTTGGTTGCAGCCTCCTTGCCACTTCGTGCGGAATTTTTCATAGCCATCGCTCCGGTCAGGTCTGCTTGGGCGAAGCGTCCCACCGGGCCGCGGCTCAGCAAGGACGGTCCGCCCACCGACGGTGCACGGCCCTTCGGGGAACTCACGTCGGCCCCACGTAAGCGCCCGCGTATCCGCGTAAATACGCAGCGACATTGGCATTGCGAGCGCCGCGCGCCGATCGCTACGGTCCCGCGCAACGTGACCGGCTGGCTCGCTGACACCTTCCGTTTTGCCTGGGCGCTCATTTACTGGAATCTGCGAAAAACCGTATTCCGGATGCGGCGCGGGCGCGGCCGCTGCCCCTGCCAGGATCCGTCTGATTCCGGGCGCGCGGGGGAAACGGGTTGCGATGCGAGCCTCGGCTGGCATCGCCGCGAGCGTTTCCGCCGCGTCTGTCCCTTGCTGAAACCGGGCGCCGACGGCACGTTGCGCTGTTCGGTCGATGCGGCGGACGTGCGTCCATTCTGGGGCCGGGCGTGGGGGATCTTTGGCGCAACGGGCGTCGCGCTCTACCTCGTCGCGACCCTGGCGGCGTTCGCGGCCATGCGCGGCATCGGCTACCGCGTGAGCTACCTCGCGGTGGCATGGCCGCCGGCCTGGCAGCGCATCGACGAGGCTCGAGCCGATTACTTTCGGCGGCGCGCGCGTGAAGCCTACGCGGCGAAGAACTTCAACGAGGCGACCCTGTCGCTCTCCCTCGCCTACGACCTCGCGCCGAGCGACTACGCGAGCGGCCTCCTGCTCGCGCAACTCTGGCAAACCACCCAGCCCGTGCTCTCGAACCGGATTTACGTGCGTCTGTTGCGCGAGCACCCCGCGCAATGGGCGGTCACGGCGCAGGCATGGTTTCGCGCGCTGCTCGCTCGCGGCGACTACCCGGCCGTGGCGCAGCTCAGCGCCGAGGCGCTGCAACGGCACCCCCAGCAAGCCCTCGCCTGGGCGCACGCGCTGGGTTTTGCCACGCAGCGCACCGGAGACCTCGCGCCCCTGCAGTCGGCGCTCGCCCGGAGCACGTCGCTGCCCGTATCCGCCCGGACCGTTCTCGAACTCGAGAAGACCGTTCAGACGTCGCCCGGCGCCGCGGCCCGCTCCGCCCTCGCGTTTTCCTCCGGCGGCGAGGAGCGCGCCGTCGCCTTCTTTCGCGCGCGCAGGCTCGTTGCCCTGGGTTTTGCCCGGGAAGCGCTGGACGTCCTGGACGGGCTGGGCAGCGGGCCGGATGAACGCGACGCGCTGGCGGTGCGGCTCGATGCGTATGCGCGTCTTGGTTACACGCGTCCGCGGACAAATTTGATTGCCGCGCTGCTGCGCGGTCCGGTCACGCCGGCCACGGTGGAGGTGCTTGGCGCTCACCTGATCCGCTATCCCAGCCCGTCGCTCTACGACGAACTTTTCCGCAAGCTTGAACGCTCGCCCCTTGCGTCAACGCCCGAGGCGTATCCGCTGTTCCTTACGCTGTTCTGCGTCGCCGGTTCCTACGCGGACGCCGGGCGCCTGCAGACGGCGGCCGCCGCGATGTCGCAAGCCCTCGGCTCCGACTCCGCCACGCTCAATGCCGTCGAGACGTTCTTCCTGCACAAGTCGGCGGAGACGCGCGTCGAGACGTATGTGCCGTTCCTGCAGCCGCTGTCGCTCGAGGTGACCTACGCCCTGCTCGAGCGCTTTGCGCCGCGGGAATTCCGCCCCACCCCGGCCCCGTGAGCAACGCCGCAGCCGCTCCCTGCGCCCGTCGGGCGCGCCGCCTTCGCCTGGCAACCTGGATCCCGCTCGTCGCGCTGGCGGGCCTGACCTTGGCGTGGGTGACGCAACTCTGGCCGCAGTGGCGGAACAATCCCGATCTCTCGCACGGCCTTTTCATGCCGGTTGTCTTCGTGCTGCTGATACACGAGGCGCGCACGGGCGGCGTGCGCCGTTATCTGCCGCCCGGCCCCGGCCTCGTTGCCGGTGTTGCCGCCCTCGCGGCCGGCGCGCTGCTCCTCTTCGCCGTGGGTGCACTCTACGCGGTCGCCCTGGAGTGGAGCCACGCACTTGTGCAATGCGTGGTGACCGGAGCGCTTGTACTGGGCTGGTCCGCCGCCCTGCTCGCGGGGGCCGATCAGCGGGTGCAGCTGGTCCCTTTCAATTGGAGCGCCCTCGTGGCCATCGGACTCTGGCAGCTGAGCGCCCCGCTGCCTCCCGGCAGCTACGCCCGCCTCACCCTCGGCCTTCAGCTCTGGGTCACCGAAAATGTTCTCGACGCCCTGCACCTGCTGGGGATCCCCGCGCACCGCAGCGGAAACATCATTGAGCTGGCCGCCACCTCCGTCGGCGTGGAGGAAGCGTGCAGCGGCGTGCGCAGCCTGCTGTCGTGCGTCTTCGCCGGCCTGTTCTTCTCGGCGACCCTCCTGCACCGCCCCTGGGCGCGCGGAGTCCTCATCGTGCTGGCGGCGCTCCTCGCGCTGGGGATGAACTTTCTGCGTTCGCTCGGCCTCACCCTGCTCGCCAACGCCGGGGTCGATATCGGCGGCGCCTGGCATGACGTCACTGGCTACGCCATCCTGGGCTTGACCGCGCTGGCAGTCGCCGGCCTCGCCGTCATGCTTGGCCGGATACGGGGAAGGCCGGACGTTGCCGGCAAGCACCAGGCTCCCGCTCCGCAGCTCGCGAAGACATCGCCGCCGCAAGCCACCGCCCCCCTCAGGCTTCTCGCCGGGGCCGGGGTGGTTGCGTGCCTCCTTGTCGCCCTGTTCGCCACGCGGACGCGCCCTGCCAGCGTTCTCGATGAACCCGTGCCGGACCTCGCTGCCCTGCTGCCGGCCGCGCCGGCGGGCTGGAGGAGTATCACCGACGATAAACTCTACCGTTTCGCGGCAACGTTGCAGACCGACCACCTCGTGCAGCGGACCTACGCCCGGCGCACCCCGATCGGCGTGTCACAGATCACCATTTATCTCGCTTACTGGCGGCCGGGTCAGGCGCCTGTGAGCCTGGTGGCCTCCCACACGCCCGATGCGTGTTGGCCCGGCTCCGGCTGGACGCTCGCCTCCTCCGCGGAGGGGCGCCGCGCCGTGACGGTTGGCACGCGCACGCTGAGTGAGGCCGAATATCGCCTCTTCAAGAACGATGATTTTCCGCAGCACGTGTGGTTCTGGCATCTTTACGCCGGGCAGCCGATCGCGCAGGTCGATCCCTTCTCCCCTTCGGCGTTGCTGCAGCTCATCGTGCGCTATGGCGTGCGCAGCCAGGGCAGCCAGCTTTTCGTCCGCGTCTCGAGCAATCAGCCGTGGGAGACGTTCAGCGATGAGGCCTTCATTCGCGAACTCTTCGATCGCTTGCGCCCGCTGGGCCTCTGACTTCTGGCTGGTGCAACTCCCGGGTCGCGCCTAGCGTCCGATCGACTTCCTCCTCGCGCTTCGGAATCCGTGACATGCTCCTCCACCTTACCAGCATCGAAAAAAGAGCGCTCCTCTTCGTCGGCATCCTGCTTGTCCTCGGTGTGATCGGCCTGGCGGTGTTTTGAAACGATTCCCGTCGCATGCCCGCCACTCTCCGCGAGCGGGCGTCGCCACGTGATGCGGCGACCCAGTCTTCCTAATCGAGTTGCCACCGACACATTTCGCGCAACGCTCCGCATCCCGTCGAACGTCAACGCGCAAATGAAACGTCCGCCGCCATCGTCGCGTACCTTGAAGCCGCTCCTTCCGCCCGGCACCAGCCGGCGCGCTGTACACCGGGGGCTTCGCGCAGAATGATGCCGCCTGACGATTCGCGTCCGGCCGGACGCGCTGCCGCCTCGGCTCCGCCGCGACGCGTTCCTCCCTGGTTGGGCTGGCTCGTTGCTGCGGTCTGTGCGATCGCCGCGGGACGGCTGGCGCAGTTGCACCTGCAAACGCGCCACGCGCTGGTGACGGCACACGAGGCGGCGGCTCTGGAGCGCGTCGATGCGCAGAGCGCGCGCAATTCGCTGGAGGCCGAGCGCCTGATCGCCCAAGGACAGCTCGCCGAGCTCCGCCGTCTGCAGGAACGGTTCGCCCAGCGCGAACGCCCCGCCGATCTCGCGGAACTTCGCATCGTGACGCTCACCGCGCGTTCCGAGGATGCGCCGCAAGCGACGGGAACGGTGGTGTGGAGCACTGCGAACCAGGAGGGGGTGCTGGTCGCCGCGCTGCTCCCGCCCCTGTCGCCCGGCAAGGCATATCGCCTCTGGATCGTCGACGCGCAGTATCCAGATCCTGTCGACGCCGGAGAGTTTCTGGCCGATCCGAAGACCGGCGGCGCGCGCTACGTTTTCAAAACCGCGCAACCGATTCACGCGCCCGGGAAGTTCGTCGTCAGTCTCGAAGCCCGCGGCGCCCCGGCGAAACCCGCAGGCCCCGCCCTGCTGGCCGCGCCCTGACGGGCGGAAACGATCCTGAACCTCGCCCGCGGCGGCGCGACCGAGGCGGCGCGGTGCCTTGGCCCGGCGCATCGCGCTCCCGCCGCGGCGGTCAGACTCTCAATTCTCAGCTCAAACGCCCGGGCTAAAGCACGACGCCCCTGCTCCTTTCGCGCCGGCGGTCCCGAATCGACACTTGCCAGTCGGCGTGGCGCTGGCGAATTTCGGCGAAACATTATGGTCATTAAACCCAAAGTTCGCGGATTCGTGTGTGTCACCGCCCATCCGGTCGGTTGCGCCGCGCATGTGCAGGAGCAGATCGATCACGTGAAGGCCGGGGGCCCGATTCAGGGCGGGCCCAAAAAGGTACTCGTGATCGGAGCCTCCACCGGCTACGGGCTCGCCTCGCGCATCACAGCCGCTTTCGGTTCCGGCGCCGCCACGATCGGCGTGTTTTTCGAACGTCCCTCCGAGGAAGGGCGCCCCGCCACCCCGGGCTGGTATAATACGATCGCGTTCACCAACGCCGCGCGCGCGGCCGGCCTCTACGCACGCAATTTCAATGGCGACGCGTTTTCCGACGCGATGAAGCAGGAGGTGCTCGCCGCCATCAAAGCTGATCTCGGGCAGGTCGATCTCGTCGTTTACTCGCTCGCTTCGCCGCGGCGCACCCATCCGAAGACCGGCGTCGTTCACAAATCCGTACTCAAGCCCATCGGCACGAGCTACACGAACAAGACCGTCGATACCGACAAGGGCATCGTCAGCGAGGTCACCATCGATCCCGCCAACGACGCCGAGATCGCCGACACCATCGCGGTGATGGGCGGCGAAGACTGGGAGCTGTGGATGAACGCGCTCGACGAGGCGAAGCTGCTCGCGCCCGGCGCGACCTCCGTCGCGTATTCCTACATCGGGCCCGAGGTCACCTGGCCGATTTACAAGAACGGCACCATCGGCCTCGCGAAAAACGATCTCGAGCGCGCCGCGAAAAAGATCGACGCCTTGCTCAAGGTCAACGGCTACGGCCGCGCCTTCATTTCGGTGAACAAGGCGCTGGTCACGCAGGCAAGCTCCGCCATTCCCGTCGTGCCGCTGTACATTTCGATCCTCTACAGGATCATGAAGGCGAAAGGCACCCACGAGGGCTGCATCGAGCAGATCCATCGTCTCTTCGCCACGCAGATGTACAACGGCAGCGCCCTCACCTTCGACGACGGCGGGCGCGTGCGCGTCGACGACTGGGAAATGCGGCCCGAAATCCAGGCGGAGATCGTGAAGCTCTGGCCGGACGTGACCACCGACAATCTCGAGGCGCTCACCGACATCAAGGGTTACCGGTCCGAATTCCTGAAGCTGTTCGGCTTCGGGCTGCCCGGCGTGAATTACGAGGCGGATGTCGAGCCTCACATGCCGATGCTTTGACCGGACGCGTCGCGTATCCGTTTTCTGGAGGCCTGGCCGCCATCGCGCGCCGGGCCTTTTCGCGTCCGGGTGGAGCGAGGAGCGCGCCGCGCGCCTGCGGCAAATCCTCTTTGCGACCGGATTACACCGATCCCTGCAGCGTCCGGCACACGCAGCCGACCAGATCCGCCGGCAGGAAAGGCTTCATCACATACTCCCTCGCCCCAAACTGCTGCGCGAGGCGCTGCGCATCCCGCGAGCGGCAGCCGCTCACGACAACGACCGGAATCTCCGTCCGCCGCTCCCCCGCCCGCATCAGCTCAAACAGGCTGTAGCCGTGCACGTCGGGTAATATCAAATCGAGCAGAATGATGTCGAGGTGCCGGGTGCGCATGATCGCCAGCGCTTCGCCGATGGTCGACGCCGAGAGCACCTCGAAGCCGGCATTCGTGAGGTGAAAGCGGATCAGTTCCGTGATCTCGGCGTCGTCATCGATCGTCAAGACAGTGGGAGACATGACCGGTGCAGGGGTGGTGAGAGCGCGCCCGGCGGGGCGTTGCGAAGCGGGAGAAAGCTAGGGGGTGGAGGGAAACGACCCGCTTGGGGACGGGCGCCGGGCCCAGCAAGGCTGGCGCCCGCAGCGGAGGCAATCAATAAACCCGTCGTCCCCCGCCGGAGCGGATTATATATAGCATTTATTAGCAGACGAAACAGCTCGTATTGCGCGTCCCCGGTCCACCCCGGATTCCGCGCCCCGCGTCCGTCGCGCCCGCTGACGTCCGCTCGCTTAACGTCCAGCGGCGCATCGGTTGACCTCCCCCTGCCGCCGTTTTCAATCCGCCCGTTTTTCCTCATGAGCCTCAAAATCAAGCCCGCTAACGATTGCACGTTCGATCAGATCTCGCTCGGCGAAGTCATGCTTCGCCTCGACCCCGGCGAGGGCCGGATCCGCACCGCGCGCGAATTCAAGGCGTGGGAGGGCGGCGGCGAATACAACACGTCACGCGGCCTGCGCAAATGTTTCGGCCTGAAAACCGCGGTCTGCACGGCCTTCGTCGACAATGAAATCGGCCACCTCATCGAGGATTTCATCATGCAGGGCGGCGTCGCCACCGACTTCATCAAGTGGCGCGAGGACGACGGCATCGGCCGCACCGTACGCAACGGCCTCAACTTCACCGAGCGCGGCTTCGGTGTCCGCGGCGCCGTCGGCAACCCTGATCGTGGCAACACCGCCGCCAGCCAGCTCAAGCCGGGCGATTTCGACTGGGAACACATCTTCGGCAAGCTCGGCGTGCGCTGGTTCCACACCGGCGGCATCTTCGCCGCCCTTTCCGAGACGGCCGCCGCGCTGACCATCGAGGCCGTCAAGGCGGCCAACAAGCACGGCACGATCGTGTCCTATGATCTCAACTACCGCCCCTCGCTCTGGAAGACTATCGGCGGCTTGAAGAAGGCGCAGGAGGTCAACCGTGAGATCGCCAAGTATGTCGACGTGATGATCGGCAACGAGGAGGACTTCACCGCCTCGCTCGGATTCGAGGTCAAGGGCGTCGACCACAACATCAGCGCCATCGAAACCGACGCCTTCAAAACGATGATCGAGACGGCGGTGAAGGAGTATCCAAACTTCAAAGTCGCCGCCACAACCCTCCGCCGCGTGATCACCGCAACCAAGAACGACTGGAGCGCGATCCTCTGGCACGACGGCAAATTCCACGAGAGCCGCAAGTACGCCGAGCTCGAAATCCTCGACCGCGTGGGCGGCGGCGACAGCTTCGCGAGCGGCCTGCAGTTCGGATTTCTGCAGTTCAACGATGGGCAGAAGGCCGTCGATTACGGCGCAGCGCACGGCGCGCTGGCCTCGACGACCCCTGGCGACACGTCGATGGCCACACGCAAGGAAGTCGAGAAGCAGATCGCGGGCGGCGGCGCGCGCGTCGTGCGCTAGTCCTGCTTTGCCCATTTGTCGGGGCATCGCTGTTCGCATTCGCGACCCAGTAGATCGAATCGTCTCCGCCAGTTGTAACCGCCCGGGTCCTCACGGCCCGGGCTTTTTCGTGCCGAGGGAAACTACCCACGTCCTGAGGTAGAATGCTTAGGGGCAAGACCAGATGGGCGGCAGTAAGGCAAACTGGTAGTGTTGGGGCGGCGTCTCCCTGGAGTTTCTCCGCGACGAGGCGCCGCCACCATCCGAATGAACCGTCCACCGCCCCCAACTGCCGCACCGGCTTTTTCTCGCCGCATCCTCGTGATCGATGACGAGCGGTCCGTTCACGAGGATCTTCGACAGATTCTTTGTCCGGCGCCCGCAGCCCACCTCCCGCTCGACGCGCACGAATCCCAAAACGCCCCGGCAATGGCGTCGCCAACCGCGTTCGGGATCGATTCTGCATATGACGCGCGGGAGGGGCGCGACCGTGTGCGCGCCGCCGAAGCCAGCGGCGACCCTTACGCGATCGCGTTTGTCGCCGCGTACAAGACACCGGAGGGCGACGGCCTCGAAACCGTGCTCGAGTTGTGGAACGCTTCGCCCGATCTGCAGGTTGTCCTCTGCATCGCCAGCGCGACTTACACACTCGACGAAATCCTCGTCCGGCTCGGCGAATCCGACCGGCTCATGATTCTCAAAAAGCCGTTCGCGCCGGTGGTGGCACGCCAACTCGTCAACGTCCTCACCGAAAAGTGGCGCCTGCTGCGCAACGGCCGCGCGCACGCCCGCGAAATGGAACAGCGCGTCCGCGCGCGCACCCTCGAGCTCGAAAACGCGAATCTTGCCCTCGGTTCTCTGAATACCGCGTTGCAGTCCGAGATCGAACGCCGCGCCTTGATCGAGGCGGATCTGCAACGCGCGAAGGCCGCGGCCGAGGCCGCCGATGCCGCCAAAAGCGCCTTCCTCGCCAACATGAGCCAC
>DASWVO010000063.1:0-5314 GCA_036406235.1 Opitutaceae bacterium | reverse complement strand
CGAAACCGGGGCGGATGCTGCCGCCGGAACGGGCCGTCTGGCCCTTGCCACCGCGACCGGAGGTCTTGCCGCGACCGCCGCCTTCGCCGCAGCCGACGCGCTTTTTCCGGTGCACGGCACCTTTAACGTTCTTGAGTTCGTGAAGTTTCATAGAGGTTCCTCAGGGGGGCGCCCCGCGCCGCGACCGCGGCGCAGGACTCGGAAATCAAAAAAGATCAGGCGTTGGTCGCCTTGGCCCGGAGGGCGGTGACGTCGTCCTTCAGGCGCAGCTGCCGGAGGCCGTTGAGCGTGGCGTGCACGACGGCGATGTGGTTGTTCGAACCCATCGACTTGGTGAGCACGTTCTTCACGCCGGCGGCTTCGAGCACGGCGCGGACACCGCCGCCGGCGATCAGGCCGGTGCCGGTCGTCGCAGGCCGCAGCAGCACCTTGCCGCCGTCGTACTCGCCGAGCACGTCGTGCGGAATGGTGTCACCCTTGAGCTTGATCGAGACCATGTGCTTGTGGGCGTGCGCGGTGCTCTTCTTGATCGCATCCGGCACCTCGTTGGCCTTGCCGTAGCCGATGCCGAGCTTTCCCTTGCCGTCGCCGACGACCGCAAGCGCCGCGAAGCTGAAGCGGCGGCCGCCCTTCACTACCTTGGCGCAGCGATTGATGAAGACGACCTTCTCGATCATCTGCGGGCCGTCGGGATTCGCGTCCTTGTTGTCGCGATTGTCACGGCGACCATCCCGGCGCGGGCCGCCGGGACCATCGCGGCGCGGACCGCCACGGTTGAACTGACGGGGCTGACGGGTCGGGGCAGTCGGGGCGGTCGGAGCGGACTCGGGAGCGGCGGCTTCGGGAGCGGGCGCGGAAGTGGGTTCGGTGCTCATGCGTTGATTAGAATTTCAGGCCACCTTCGCGCGCAGCGTCGGCGAACGTTTTGACTTTGCCATGGTAGCGCGCGCCGGCGCGGTCGAACACGACCGAGCTGATGCCCGCGGCCTGCGCCTTGGCGGCGAAGGCGGTGCCGAGGGCCTTGGCCCCGGCGAGGTTGGCGGCGAGTTTCTTCTGGCGCAGCTCGGGATCGAGCGTGCCGAGGAAGACGAGCGTCGAGCCCGCGTCGTCGTTGATCGCCTGGGCGTAAATGTGCTTCGTGGTGAAGCGAACGCACAGGCGCGGACGTTCGGCGGTGCCCTGGATCTTCTTGCGAATCCTCCAGCGACGTTTCTGCAGGAGGTCGGCTTTGCGAATGGTGTTCACGAGGAAATCTGAAATTTGAGATTTGAGATCTGCGATCCGCGGCGGAGCCGCGGTTAGGCGACGGTCTTGCCTTCCTTGCGGCGAACACGCTCGCCGACGATGCGCACGCCCTTGCCCTTGTAGGGCTCCGGCGGATAATAGCCGCGGATCTCCGCGGTCACGGCGCCGACCAGCTGCTTGTCCGCGCCTTCGACGCGGACCTTCGTCTGATCCGTCACCGTCACCTTGATGCCCTCGGGGATATCAAGCACGATCGGGTGCGAGTAGCCCAGCGCGAGGTCGAGCTGCTTGCCCTTGAGGTTGGCCTTGAAGCCGACGCCCTGGATCTCGAGATCCTTGACGTAGCCCTCGGTCACGCCCTTGACCATGCCGGCCACGATCGAGCGCGCGGTACCGTACATCGCCTTCGCGAAGCGGCTCTCGTCGGTGGGCGCGAACGTCACCTGCTTGTCGGCGACGGTCACCTTCACGGCCGACGCGAAGGTCTTCTGGACCTTGCCCTTGGGGCCCTCGACCAGGACGGTGCCCTCGTTGACGGAGACCTTTACCTTGTCGGGGATGGAAACTGGTTTTTTGCCAATGCGGCTCATGATGCGTGGCGGATTACCAAACGTTGCAGATCAGTTCGCCGCCCGCCTTGTTGCGGCGGCAGTCGGCATCCTTCATCAGGCCCTTCGAGGTCGAGACGATGCTGATGCCGAGGCCGTTCAGCACACGCGGGATCTCCTGGTAGCCGTAGTACAGCCGGCGGCCGGGCGTGGAGACGCGCGACAGGCCGGTGATGGCCGGCGCATTGTCGACGTATTTGAGGGTGACGACGAGGGTCTTGTGGCCCGCGGCGTCGGTGCCGTTCGCGTAGTCGGCGATATAGCCTTCAGCCTTCAAAATGGCGGCGATGGCTTCGCGCAGCTTCGAGTGCGGCGAGGTGGTCTGTGCCTGACGGGCCTTGGACGCGTTGCGCACGCGGGTCAGGAAATCACTGATCGGATCGGTCATGGTGGATGTTGGTACGTGGTGGCGGCGCGGGTCATATCCGACCCCCGCGAGCCAAAAGGTTTACCAGGAGGATTTGGTCACGCCGGGAATCTTGCCGGCCAGCGCGAGCTCACGAAACTGGATACGCGAGACGCCGAAGCGGCCGATGTAGGCGCGCGGCCGGCCGCTGAGCGAGCAGCGGTTGCGGATGCGGACCTTGGACGAGTTCTTCGGCAGCTTCTGCAGCTTCTTCTGCGCGGCAAAAAACTCCTCGTCGGTGGTGGCGGGATTGAGGAGGACGGCCTTCAGTTCAGCACGCTTGGCCGCGTACTTGGCGGCGAGGCGGACGCGCTTCTTGTTGCGCTCGATGGCGGAGGTCTTGGGCATGGAGAGATTTTCGATTTTAGATTGTTGATTTTCGATGTGGCGGCGGACGCGGGTGCTGGGATCGGCAATCGGAAATCGCCAATCGAAAATCGAAAATAGGATCAGGCGGCGTTGGTCTTGGCGGTGGTGGCGACGGCCTCGCTGCGGCGGAACGGCATGCCGAGCAGCCGGAGCAATTCGCGGGCTTCGTCGTCCGTCGCGGCGGTCGTCACCACGGTGATGTCGAGGCCGATGTGCTTCTTCACGTTCTCCACCGTGATTTCGGGGAAGATCGTGTGATCGGTGATGCCGAGATTGTAGTTGCCCTGCCCGTCGAGCTTGGAGGGGACGCCGCGGAAGTCGCGGATCGTCGGGAGCGCCACGGCCAGGAGCCGCTGGAGGAAGTCCCACATCGCGGGGCCGCGGAGCGTCACGTGGCAGCCGACGACCTGACTGGGCTTCAGCTTGAAATTCGCGATCGCCTTGCGGCTCTTGGACAGCACCGGCTTCTGGCCGGCGATGAGGCCGAGGTCGCGCTGGATGTCGGCGATCTGGTTCTTGTCCGCCTCCGAGTCGATGCCCGTGTTGAGGTTGATCTTCACCAGCTTGGGCACTTCGTGCTTGTTCTTGTAGCCGCGGCTCTTCACGAGCTCGGGCACGACGTGCTCGACGTAGAGTTTCTTGAGGGAGGGAACGTAGCTCATTGACGGGGCCCGCGATTACCGACCGCGAGGCAGAGGAGAGTTAGGTTTGAGGAGAAAAGAGGACGAGTGGACCGGGAAACGGCGCGGGGAGCAAGTGACAAGTGCGAGGCAGGAGCGCCGGGATCCGAAACGTCTGGGTGCTGAAGAGTTGGCAGGTGCGTCGCTATCGACTGCCGCGAGCGCTCAAGCGCTGGCCGCCGCCTTCTTTCGCTTGCTGCCGTCGAAGACCGACTGGAGCATGAGGTTGGAGATGTGCACCGAGCCTTCGCGCTCGGCGATCGTGCCTTGCGGGTGCTCCTGCGACTTCTTCAGGTGGCGCTTGATCAGGCCGACGCCCTCGACCCGCGCGCGCTGCTTGGCGGCGAGCACTTCGAGGACCTTGCCGGACTTGCCCTTTTGCGAGCCGGCGATGACGACGACCTGGTCGCCGCGTTTGATGTGAAATTTCTGAGCCATGTTAGAGGACCTCCGGCGCGAGCGAGATGATCTTCATGAAGTTCTTCGCGCGCAGCTCGCGGGCGACCGGGCCGAAGATGCGCGTGCCGCGCGGGTTGTTGGTCGGATCGATGATCACGACGGCGTTGCTGTCGAAGCGCAGATAGCTGCCGTCCGGACGACGGACGGGCGCCTTGGTGCGAACGACGACGGCCTTGTGGACCTCGCCCTTCTTCACCGTGGCTTCGGTGGAGCTTTGCTTGATGTGAACGGTGATGATGTCGCCCACACCCGCGGTCGTGGTGATCTGGCCCTTGCGGGAGATCATCGCGGCTTTGCGGGCGCCGGTGTTGTCGGCGACGTCGAGGACGGAGCGCAGTTGAATCATGACAGGCCTCCTGGAGTTTGAAAGGTTGCGGGATCGGGGCTCAGGCCTGCGGCGCCGGCGCGGCCGGAGCGGCAGATGCGGTCTTGGTCGGGACCTGGGCGGCGACGTCGGTCTCGCTGATCGCGACGTCCTGCGTGGTGACGGCGCGCTGCACGATCGACACGATGCGCCAGCGCTTCAGCCGGCTGAGCGGACGCGTCTCCATCACCTCGACGGTGTCACCGAGCTTGGCCTCGTTCTTCTCGTCGTGGACGTGCAGCACGGTCTGGCGGTTGACGACCTTGTGATAGAGCGGATGGGGCGACTTGTAGGGAACGGTCACCTTGATGGACTTGTCGCCGGAGCGGCTGCTGACGAAGCCGATTTGGGTCTTGCGCAGGTTGCGCGACGCGGGAGAGGAGGACATCGGGATTTTCGATTTTAGGATTTTGGATTTTCGATTGCTTCGGACTTTCGCAGGCGGGCGGCCTCGGCCGCGGCTCGATCGAAAATCGAAAATCGAACTTCGGGGATTCCTTTAGGCGGCGGCTTTCTTCTTGGAGGCGGTGAGGGCGGTCTCGAGGCGCGCGATGTCCTTGCGGAGCGTGCGGATCTCGTGGGTCTTTTCCACCTGACCGGTTTGCTTGCGCAGCCGGAGCTGCAGCAGCTGGTCGCGGAGCTCCCGGATCTTGGTGGGCAGCTCGGCGGGCGCGAGGTCGCGGATTTCTTTGGAAGTCATGACGGTCGGAGGAAGAGGTTAGACGGCGCCTTCGCGGGCGATGAACCGGCAGTGGAACGGCAGCTTCGCGTCGGCGAGCCGGAAGGCTTCCTTCGCGATGGTGGCGGGCACACCGGCGAGTTCGAAGAGGACGGCGCCGGGCTTGATCTGCGCAACGTAGAACTCGACCGGGCCCTTGCCCTGGCCCATGCGGACCTCGGCGGGCTTCTTGGTGACGGGCTTGTGCGGGAAGACGCGGATCCAGAGTTTGCCCTTGCGCTTCAGGTGGCGCGAGATGGTGACGCGGGCGGCTTCGATCTGCTGACCGGTCATGGGACCGCGCGTGAGCGACTGCAGGCCGAATTCACCGAAGGCCAGGGTGTTGCCGCGCTTGGCGTTGCCGGCGCGGGAGCCCTTCTGGGACTTGCGGTATTTGGTACGGGCGGGTGCGAGAGCCATGGGAAGAGGAGCTTGGAGCTTAAAGCTTAGAGCCTAGAGCTTAGA